>CAZJTL010000138.1:0-14690 GCA_964548905.1 uncultured bacterium
CTTCACTATGGAACTGTCCCTCTTTAAATCATCCCGCAGGGATGCAACGCCTGAATTACACAAATTGTATTTCCTCCTGCCTATTGCCTGTCCCCACCTATGAATTTAATTTTGTCTAACTACTTAAATTGACAGCTTTTTGAGAATACCAGAAATAGCAATTAAAAGTTGATCGCCAAGATTATGTCCCCAACTATCGTTAATAATTTTGAAGCGATCGAGATCGATAAAAAGAACTGCAAATAAATAATCTTGCTGTCTCTGAGTGCATTGAGGCGTTCGGACACTAAATTGCTACTTTCAAGTGCCTAAACAAAATTAATTACACAAATAGCCTACCAATCCTACTACACCAAAAACTTGCAGCACGAAAGGCAAGACTAGGACTATTGAGAAGGCGTGACTTTCCTGTTTTCTACATCCTGCTGACGGCTGATGGCTGACTGCTGATGCCTGAGTGCTAAGCTTACACCTGATCGTTAATTTGCCCTGTAAGTCACCTCTTCTACTTGTCCTGGTTTGCCTAATTGTTGAGCTTGCTTGTCCTTAAAAGTAACAAATACTCCACCTGCATTACCAGCACGTATAGTTAGATGATTATCAGCAGCCCAAGTTTTACGAGTACCTTCTGGAAGAAACCCTTCAAATTCTTTCTTGCCATCTACCATAATTCTGACCCAACATCTATCTTTAACAGAAACATCAACTACTACTGGTTTAGCTGATTGAGTTGAATCTGGCTGAGATACGGTTAGAGATTGTGATGATGTTTCTGGGCTAACCGCCACCGAAGATGATAAGGTTGGTATTGCTTGTTGTTCTTGTTGAGCTGTTTGCACCGATAAAGTTGATGGTTCAACTAAGTTAGATAGTACTCTCACTGCCATCACAATCAGCACTATGTAGAAAATGTAGAGATGATAGGGACGTAGTTGAAAAGGAAATTGAAACTGAAAGGAAGGAGGGGATGGTAAAGACCAAGAGGATTGAGATTGGCGGTTTTTTTGGTGCTTTTGCGTTTTTAGAGTTGATTTTGAGCCACAAGAATCTAAATCCAAGGTTTTTGCTAATGCTTCCCCATCTAAACTCATGGCATTGGCAAATTTTTTAATTAACTCTTTAATATAAAAAGGCTCTGGTAACTCTTCAAGCTGTCCTTGTTCGATCGCTCTGAGTAATCTTGCCTGAATTAAAGTTTGTGCAGAAATTTCTTCAAGAGAAAGGCGTTTTTCCAGTCGAATTTGTTGTAGACGAGAGCCAATTTCTGTTAAATTTTTTAAGTATTTTTGTTGTGAGTTAAGATTAGGCTCTTGCATGGGTTATGCTCCTAGAGGCACAGCTAGTTTAGTTTAGTTGAAGTTTAAATTGGCGATCCTCTGATTTGAGGTAGAGGATTTCTGAGTCTGTTAACAGGCGATAACGACCCAAAGGTAATGGAGTGCTTCCTGAAGGCTGCAATTGAATCGAACCAATAGCAACTCGATGCAATTTAAGTACTGGAAAACCTAGTTGTTCTGCTACCTTACGGATTTGACGATTTCTCCCTTCGCTAAGAACTATTTCGACAAGGGTTTGCTGTTGGCGACGTTCGATAATCGTTACTTGGGCTGGTAAAGTTTTTTTGTGATCTAAAACAACTCCTTCTCGCCAACTCTGTAAAACAGAATTAGAAGGATTGCCATCGAGCCAAACACGATATGTTTTCGGTAAATGATATCGGGGGTGAGTGAGCTTGAGAGTTAGTTCGCCGTCGTTAGTTAGCAGTAATGCACCAGTAGATTCTATGTCTAATCTTCCAACTGGATGAATACCTCGTCCTTCTTTTAGTATAGCAGGTAACAAGTCTAACACAGTAGGTCGATTTTGAGGATCGGAACAAGTAGAAACAAAGCCAACAGGCTTGTTTAACAAAACGTAAACTAGCTGAGGACGTTGAGAAGATTTAACTTCTACTCCATCAACTTCTAGCTTATCTGTACCTAAGTCTGCTTTATCTCCTAACTGCACCGTATCTCCATTCAGCTTGACTCGTCCATCAAGAATCATCTGTTCGGCTTGGCGGCGCGAAGCTATCCCCCATTGCGACAAAATCTTTTGAACTCTTTGAGCCATTCGGCTTTACTCCTGCGATCGCAAAACTCATATATTTTTCAGAATAATGCCTATTGTTAGTCTAAGAAAGGGTTTAAGAAAGTACAGTCAGATAGTTCCCAAAAAAGGAAGAAAACATAAACCAAACTTGGATAAATTTTCGATCTAAAATAATGCGAGCTGACTGCAAACTTTGTATTCCTAGTTTTTTTGGTGTGAGAGTTGAGATGATTAATAAAGTACTTTCTAGTGCGATTAAGTTGTTTTTGCGAACGCAAGTAGATCGAGTTGAAGAACTAAAAATTGAAATTAAAGGGGGCGATCGCCAGATTGTTAAAGGTTACATTCCCAGTGTCGGACTCAAAACCGATTACGCTGTTTATCAAGGCATTCATCTGCGTCAAGTGCAGGTAACTGGGGAAAATATTCGTGTTAATCTCGCTCAAGTACTGAAAGGAAAGCCGCTACGTCTGTTAGAACCAGTCCCGATTAAAGGGAATTTACGATTAGAAGAAGCAGATTTACAAGCCTCTTTGTCTTCTTCTTTGCTATCTCAAGGGTTAGATGAGTTTTTACTAATTTTGCTAGAAGCTAATGGAGTTAAAGAACCAGCTCAAGTTTTAGAAAATTATCAGATTACTTGGCAAAAGATTAACCTTAATGATGACTTGGTAGTTATTACAGGTATGATTACCGCTAAGGATGGAACTGTCAGCCCTCTAGCAATTCGTACTGGTTTGAGTTTAAGTAATAATCATACTCTTAATTTTTATCCTTTAGAAATAGACATTTTCTCTGAATTACTCGAAACCAGTATCGATCGCCATGAAATAGATTTAGGTGAAGAAGTCATACTCGAACAATTAAGTCTAGCACTAGGTCAACTTTCTTGTTGCGGTGGTTTGACTGTCTTACCTTAAACTCCTACGCTTTGCATTGCAAGCTTGGTAGCTGCTTTGGCAACTGGTACGGTGTTGGTGGTTGTGAATGGCTTGTAAGCGACAATTTCGTATACTGCTTCTAAAGCTGATTCGATCGAACCTTGAATCCAAGCAGGATACTTAGAACAATGCTCACCTGCGAAAAATAGTCTATTCTGAGGACGAGCAGCTTCTAGATAATAGAAATGTTGCTGAAGTTGATTGGATTCTTCGCCACCCCAAGGAATAGAACAACCGCCAGCACTCCATTTGTAGTTACCCCAAGCGATCGTCGCCTTATCTAATAGCATTCCAGGTGTTTTGAGTTCGGGATGAATTTGGCTGAGTACTTCTTCAACATAGGTATAACGTACTTCTTCAGACATCATACCCAGTTTGTCAGCATCATCACCAATGGTATAACTAGCTAGGAAAGTGCTACCAACAGCAGGATCTAATTTTACCGAAGGATAGTAGGTTTGACGAATACCTTCGCCACTGAAAGATGCTCCACCTTTAATCCCATCTTTTTGCCAGAAGGCTTCAGCACAATGGAAAGCAACCTTAGTAGCTGGACAATAAACAGTGTTATTAATTGCATCTAGTTTGTCTGCATCAAAACCACTTAATTCCATTTTGCGAAGGATGGAGAAGGGAATAGTGCATAGTACATAGTCGCAAAGGCGAGTGTAGATCTTACCATTTTCGCGCCAAGAGATTTCTGTACCATTTTCTTTGACGTGCATGGCAACGATTTCTTGGTTTAATTTAATGGGAGCAGAAATAGATTTGACTAAGCGATCGATTAGTTGATCGGTTCCACCTTTTAATTGCAGTAAATCGTGGCTGGTTTCGACTAAGATATCACCGAAGAATAGATCGAGATCTTTGTGACAACGAGCGCGGAAACTGGGATTAGCTTTGATAAAGGAATGAAGATCGATGGTATTTCCGTCTTCACTAAAGAAGGGTTCTAAATCAAGTCTTTCCAATTCATCCATTAAGTGTGATTCGAGATCTTGCTCTAAACTTTCTCTGAGTTTTCCAGGCGCGATCGCATCAACGATGGTTTTTAACCATGCTGCAAATAGTCTAGTTTTTTCGGTGTAACGAGTATCAGAAAAAATACCTTCGTATTGTTGTTTGAAGATGGAGGGTGCATCTTTCATGCGGAAAACTTTTCCTTGCATATTCATCAGAGCATTATCTTCTTCAAATACTGTCATGAATTTGCAGAGCTTATCGCTAAGTCCCATTGATTCGATATAATGCAGAACGTGTTTGTGTTCGCTAGGAATACGCATTGCTCCAAGTTCGGCGTAAGATGCATTTTCTCCTTCTCCAAAGCGATGAGTAAAGATGCGTCCACCAATGCGGGAACTTCCTTCCAGGATTTCTACTTGATGACCAAGGCGTTCTAGTTCGTATGCTGCAACTAAACCTGCAATACCAGCACCGAGAATTGTGATGCGCTTACCTTGTTCTACGTTTGCTAGTTGGCAGTACTCAAGAATTGTTTTGGTGTCCATGTCTCTAAACCTCTAAAACTTTTTTTGTTGTCGATGATTTAAATTTATGAGGCGATCGGGAAGAAGTAGGGGTGAATTGAGAAGTTATAAATTATTTTTTTTGAGTTAGTAATGAAAAATTTTATATATACGTCTGAAACTTTTTATTTATGCACTAATATCTTAAATTGAGATAAAATAAGCTTACTCTAGGTATAAATACACAAGAAAAGTAAAAATAAATTAGATCAAATAATAATTGATTACTGATAGTCAAGATCGGAGAATAAGATGTAATACCATTTCTCTTTAACAATGCACTTAATCCGAAGATCGGGGAGAGCATCGAGGCATTACCCCTACAAAGATCTGAATAAGGCAATTGAGATCGAGAGTCTGGTATTGTTTTTATTGATTAGTTTTGGAAATATTTTAACGATCGAGCGATCGACTAATAAGTACCTAAGCAAAATTAATTACACAAATTGCTTTTCTGCTCCCTGCTCCCTGCTCCCTGCTCCCTACCTCCACCTATGAATTTAATTTTGCCCACCTACTTACATGAACTTATCCCCTAGGTTACAAGTAAAACTATCTACTCCTCTGAAAATTGGTTCTGTCTCTGTTGACAGCAGAGTGTTGCAATCACCCCTATCAGGTGTTACCGATTTGGTATTTCGGCGTTTGGTGAGGCGTTATGCACCCCGATCGATGCTGTATACAGAAATGGTAAGCGCTAAAGAAATCCATCACTTGCAAACACTACCAAAAGTAATGGAAATTGCTCCAGAGGAACAACCAATTAGTATTCAATTATTTGATTGTCGTCCCGATTTTATGGCGGAAGCAGCACAAAAAGCTATCAAAGAAGGAGCAAAAACCATAGATATCAATATGGGTTGTCCCGTTAATAAAATTACCAAAAAAGGTGGCGGTTCTTCCCTATTACGTCAACCAGAAGTAGCAGAGGCGATCGTCAGAGAAGTGGTTAGAGCAACAGATGTACCTGTAACAGTGAAAACCCGAATTGGTTGGGACGATCGCGAGATTAATATTGTGGAATTTGCCCAAAGAATGCAAGATGCAGGGGCGCAAATGCTCACTGTACATGGACGTACCCGCGCTCAAGGATATCATGGTGCTGCTCGATGGGAATGGATTAAAAAAGTTAAGCAGGTTTTGTCTATTCCTGTAATTGCTAATGGGGATATTATTTCGGTAGAAGCAGCTATTCGTTGTCTGGAAGAAACTGGCGCTGATGGGGTGATGTGTTCGCGGGGTACTCTTGGCTATCCTTTTTTAGTAGGAGAAATTGACTATTATTTGCGAATGGGTGAGATGATGGATTGTCCTAAACTAATAGAACGTTTAGAATGCGCCAAAGAACATTTACAGGGGTTATGGAACAATAAGGGAGAAAAGGGAATTTTTCAAGCTAGAAAACATTTGACATGGTATTGTAAAGGGTTTGCTGGAGCCAACGAATTAAGAGATCGCTTATCTAGAATTGAAAGTGTCAGTGAAGGTTTGGATTTAATCGATCGCGCGATCGAACTAAATTTATCTTTGTGAGCGGGAAGACCAATTCTCTTTTGGCATTAAACTATACTGAATCGTCCTAGCAACTTAGTCGATAATAAATCCTCAATAGTGGTATCTAAAAGCAAAAGCTAACCGAGATTTTAAAAATCGCTTCAGAGGCATAGGCAAATTACGCTTTGTAACTTATTCGTTTTGTGTTCTCCTCAACAGAGAAATGCAAAATTCCTAGTTTGCTTGTGAGGATTTTTATGAAAAGACGCTACATTCTCATTTTTTTGACTGGAGTATTACTATCTTTTTTCCTTTCCTTTGGATTAAAACCAGCAATTTTTTTTCCATCTGTTCAAGCTGAAAATAATGCCAGTTTAACAATATCAGCAGCCGCTAGCTTAAAAGACGCACTCCAAGAAATTCAACAAATTTATCAACAAAATAAAGCAAGCGTTCGAGTTTCCTATAATTTCGGTTCTTCAGGTTCTCTTCAACAACAAATCGAACAAGGCGCACCTGCCGATATTTTTATCTCTGCTGCTGCCAAACAGATGAATGCACTAGAGAAAAAGAAGTTGCTTTTACCTGGTACTCGTCAGAATTTGCTTACCAATCAGATGGTTTTAATTACAATGAACGAACGTTCGGATATCAAAAAAATTGAAGATCTAGCCAATTCATCTGTAAATAGGATTGCATTGGGCGAACCAAAAAGCGTTCCCGCAGGACAATATGCAGAGGAAATAATTAATTTTTACAAGATTGCCGATCGCGTTCGACCCAAACTTATCTACGCTAAAGATGTTCGTCAGGTTTTAAGTTACGTTGAAACTGGTAACGTCGATGCTGGTTTTGTTTATCTCAGCGATGCCAAACAATCTAAAAAAATTAGAATTGCCAGCACCGCACCAAAAGAATCTCATCGTCCGATCGCCTATCCGATCGCAGTTCTCAAAGATAGTAAAAATCTCCAAGCTGCCGAAGAATTTATCAATTTTCTTGCTACTCCCCGAATCAAAAAGATCTTCGAGCAATATGGTTTTGGGTTAATAACTCGGTAGTGAGTAGTAGTTGGCGATCGGCAAAAGGAAATAAGAACATGATACAAGACCTATCTCCACTATGGATATCTCTGAAAACAGCAGCGATCGCGACTGTAATCACTTTCTTTTTTGGCATCGCCGCCGCACGTTGGATGTTGGGATATCGAGGTAAAAGTAAGGGCATTATCGATGGAATTTTAATTTCTCCCTTGGTTTTACCACCTACAGTAGTCGGTTTTTTACTGTTATTACTTTTTGGACGCAATAGTCCGATCGGGCAATTCTTAAGGGAACTAGGCATCAACGTTATTTTTACCTGGCAAGCCGCCGTCATCACTGCTACAGTTGTCGCCTTCCCAATTATGTATCGTACTTCCTTGGGTGCATTGCAAGCGATCGAACCAAATCTACTTGCTTGCGCCCGTACTTTAGGTGCTTCGGAATGGGAAGTTTTTTGGCGGGTAATCAAGCAACCCTTTGGGTGTTGATTATTTTGGCTGTTTCTCTATCGGCGATCGTTACGGTTAATATTTGGGCAGAACAGAAGGGAACAGGGGATGGGGAGACAAGGAGACGGGGAGATGGGGAGAAGAGGAGACAGGGAGAAAAAAGCTATACCCCACATCCTACACCCCTACACCCCTACACCCCCATACCTTATCTATCAGTAAACATTCAAAAACAACTGCCTAGTTTTCCCTTGAAAATAGATTTAACAGGCGATCGCGAGGCTTTAGGATTGTTGGGTGCTTCTGGATCGGGGAAGAGTATGACTCTGCGATGTATTGCTGGATTGGAAACGCCCGATCGCGGTTGTATTTATTTAAATGGAAGAATACTTTTCGATCGCGATAAAAACATAAATATACCCAGTTATAAACGTCGAGTCGGTTTTGTCTTTCAAAATTATGCTCTTTTTCCCCATCTAAGTGTTTGGGAAAATATTGGTTTTGGTTTGCGAAATTTAGTCAAATCGGAACAAAAACAAAGAATTAGTTGGTGGATTGCCCAAATGCACCTGCAAGGATTAGAAAATCGCTATCCTTCTCAACTTTCAGGCGGACAGCAGCAAAGAGTTACTTTAGCCCGTGCTTTGGCGATCGAACCAGAAGCATTGTTATTGGACGAACCATTTTCGGCATTAGATACGCAATTACGTAGCCAGATGGAAAAGCAATTAATTGAAACTTTGGCAACTTATAAAGGCACTACTCTACTTGTTACGCACAATTTAGAGGAAATTTACCGAGTTTGTCGAAATTTACTGGTTATTTCTGAAGGAAAAGTTCTCGATCGCGGCGATAAACAAGCTATTTTTTCTCATCCCGCTACCTATGAAATTGCTAAGTTAACTGGTTGTAAAAACTTTTCTCGCGCTAAAGAAATTTCAGGCGATCGAGTGGAAGCTATTGATTGGGGTTGCACTCTTCAAGTTATCGAACCAATTCCCGAAGATCTAGCTTATCTTGGCATTCGCGCCCATCACTTGCATTTTACTGAATTGGAAAATAATCAATCATCTAATTCGGAAAATACTTTTCCTTGTTGGTTGGTACATACAAGCGAAACGCCTCATCGTATGACTTTGTATTTAAAACTCCACAGTCCGCCAGATAAAGCTAATGACTATCACTTACAAGCAGAATTATTTAAGGAAACTTGGGCAAAATTGAAAGACAAACCTTATCCTTGGCATATTCGCTTGAATTCTCTCAATCTTTTTTTGATGAATAAAAATAGTTAATAATGAAAGCGACAAGAAATAATCGTTAAATACTTTTCATCCACAGCGTAGACAAGACGATTAGTATCATCAATACGACGCGACCAAAAACCCGATAAATTCTCTTTTAAAGGTTCGGGTTTGCCAATTCCTTGAAAAGGAGTTTTTTTAGTTGCTTGAATCAACTTGTTAATTCTTTTCAGCGTCTTTTTATCCTGACTCTGCCAATAAATATAACTATCCCAAGCTTCATCAGTCCAAGCTAATATGCGACTACTCATCTAACAAGTCTTTTTCTGTCACTTGTCCCTGTCTGTATTGAGCGATCGAACGTTCTAAATGAGCAGCATTGGCAGGAGATTTGAGCAAATGAACGGTTTCTAGCAAGCTATTAAAATACTCAAGCGACATCACCACTGCATCATCAGCATCGCGCCTAGTGATTACGGTGTAGTCAGCATCCTCAACTACCCGATCTAAAACGCTTTTCAGCTTATTTCTTGCTTCGGTAAAGGTTATTATTTTCATATTCTGAATCTGTCTCTTTACTTGTACAAGTATACAAAATTATTATAGATTGTGGCTATGAAAACCACATAGAAAAATAAGAGACAAACTGGCATCAGCTTGGCAAAACTATTAACAAATAGCTAAGCTAGTATTACCTAGAAAAAATACTCGTACCCCCTGTCTAAAATACCAGCCCCCAGTCCCAAAAGAATTTGGAAATCCTTATAGCTGTTGAGTTGTAGGCTTTGAGTACATTTAGATCGACTTAATTATTTCTTCAGTAAAATCCTTAATCGATCGCATCTGATATAAAGAAGAAATGCCTAATTCTCTTCAGGAAAAGGGGACTGCCAGAATGAATCGACCTTCTTTACCAAATGACGATCTTCCGCCGACGCTACCAACAGAAAAGGATGTTATTTTACGTCTTCAATTAGCCCGATCTACTAGTAAATGTTTTTATCAAGCGTGCGATCGCATCACCCAAGCTTTATTATATCGGTGTGACTGGCAGATCGCTATTCAAACAGACATGCCAGTGCTAGTTATTGCCTGTCCCGACATCAGCACCTACTGGCAGATCGCGAGCTTAATTGATGAAATTGGTAAAAACTTACACAAAGTAGTTAATAATGCCAAAATCAAGATTTATTCGCCAAATGGCAAGAATATGCCTTTGGAAATTGAATTGGATGAATTATTAGCTTAGATTGATTTACTCTCAGCTTAGTTGCTTAAGATACAGTAAGTGCCTCAACAAAATTAATTACACAAATTATCTTTCTTTTGCCTTTTGCAAGAATGCCTTTTGCCTGCCTTACCTATGAATTGAATTTTGTGCAACTATTTATATACTAGCCCTGAGAGTAAAGAAAATTTTTATGAAAAAGTTATTGGCACTTGTTTTATCGATCGCGATCGGGCTAATTTCTACTAATAATAACCTTGCCCTAGCAGCAGAAATAGATAATTATAGTAAGGCTGCCAAAATATTTGAAGTAAATTGTGCTGGTTGTCATCCCAACGGAGGAAACATTATTAGACGGGGTAAAAACTTAAAACAAAAAGCATTGCAGAAAAATAAAATGGACTCGATCGAATCGATCGCCGAGCTAGTTACTCATGGCAAAAATAATATGTCTGCTTTCGACGATCGTTTGAGTCAAGAAGGTTTATTGAATCGCAAGGAATTTGAGCGACAGTTAGCCAAGACGATTGCTACAGCTAAAATTAATCGAACAACAAATGTAGTCTGCTATCTCGATCTCGATCGCTTCAAGTGGGTTAACGATACTTGTAGTCATTTGGCTGGTGATGCACTCTTATTGCAAGTTACCGCCATCTTAGAAAAACAACTTCGCCCTCAAGATATTTTAGCGCGTTTGAGTGCAGATGAATTTGGATTATTGTTAGATCGATGCACGCTTGAACAAGCGAAAAAAATTGTTAATTCGATCGAGCATAGTTTGAAAAATTTACGCTTTAGTTGGGGTGAAAAAGTTTTTAGTGTAGGAGTTAGTATTGGTTTAGTAGCGATCGATGCAGATAATCAAAACTTAAAGCAAGTATTGAGCGCGGTTGATGCTGCTTGTAATCTTGCTAAAGAAAAGGGTCGCAATTGCATTCATATCTACAGTAAAAACGATCGAGAATTAACCAAACAACGTCAAGAAAGAGAGTGGATTACCAAAATTAATCGAGCTTTAGAAGAAAATCGTTTTTGTCTTTACTATCAGAAAATTACACCAATTACAGCTATTTCTAATAAAGAACATTACGAAGTTTTAGTGCGGTTGCTGAGTGAAACTGGAAAATTAATCCTACCAATGAATTTTCTCCCCGCCGCCGAACGTTATGATTTAATGCCAGCGATCGATCGCTGGGTAATTAGTAATTTTTTGACTATGTATGCAAAATATTGTCAAAAAAGAAGCCAACAAGGTATTTCAATTCATAATGAAATATATACAATTAATTTGTCTGGTGCTAGTTTTAATGATGAACAATTTCTCGATTTTCTGATCGATCGATTAGCTCAAGCAAAAATTCCCTCACAAAATATTTGTTTTGAAATTACTGAAACAGTCGCGATCGCTAATTTAACCAAAGCCTCGAAATTAATTAAAGCTTTGAAAAAAATCGGCATTTCCTTTGCTTTGGATGATTTTGGTAGCGGTATGAGTTCCCTTAATTATCTCAAAAACTTACCTGTTGATTATTTAAAAATTGATGGTAGTTTTGTCAAAAATCTGGTCAACGATCCTTTTAATACTGCAACAGTAGAATGTTTTAATCGCATCGGTCATGTCATGAATATTCTCACGATCGCCGAATTTGTTGAAGATGAAATTACCCTGGAAAAATTAAGAGATTTAGGAGTAGATTACGGTCAAGGTTACGCGATCGGTAAACCTCAGCCGCTTAGTTTTGCGTGACATTTCCGCCGAGAAAGCTAAATGATATCATGTCCTGTTGAATAGTTATGTTATCGGTGAGGGAAGGCAGAAGGCAGAAGGAAGGAGAAAGGTTTTTACTACTGATTAGACGAACTTGATATGAGTAGGTCGATCGAGTAGTTGACAAATCGAGCTAACAACCAAAATTTCCCTCAATGGGACAAGCATTCGCAGGTAATCCAGTTTTCATCTTTCCAGGTTCTTTACCCTTAGTAATATAATCCTCTACCTTAGTTTTGTCCCATTCATGCTCGTGATTCCATAACGTCCAGTGATATCGCCATTCATTCCAACCAATCCCTAAATGCTGCACATAAATATCATGTTCGCTTAGCATTTTGCCGATTTTTCGTCCACTCATACAGGCAATGCTGTAGCAATAGACAATAATATTTTTATCCTTGGGCAGTTTGGCAAATTCACCAACAATTCGATCTATATCACCATAAGCTGATTGATCGCGATTTTTGTAAGCAGGAATATTGAGCGCACCTGTAATGTGTTCTTTTTCATATTCTTCTTGGCTTCTGAGATCGACCAAAATAAAACTTCGATCTCCTTTTGCCATCTGTTTCCTCAAACTATGAGGACTGACATGGACAGCCGTTTCCACAGCATAAAATTCTTTAATTAAATTTTGTTCTGTAGGGCTGTTTAGTTTAGCTGTAATTAGATTACCCAAAATACCACCAACAATCCCCAGTAAAAAAGCAGATAGTAAAACTATTTGGCTTGATTTCATAACGTTACCTACCGTTGTGTTTTTTATTTATCAACTTCTGCGGAGCCTTGGATGGCTTCGCCTCCGAACTTCTGTACAGAGGCGAGATCTCGCCTCTGTACCCTGACGAATGACTTCTTGTACTAGGTAGCTGGAGTAGCTGTAACAGCTAACCAAATTAGCATTACTAGGAGCAAGACACAGGTTTTAACGATTAGATAAGTAATTTCGTTGGGGAAAGGAAAGGTTGTCATCTCCACATCCCTCCTGGGAAAATTTGGCTACTTCTGCGATCGCGATCGCTTCGATCTATTTCTATTTTCCCTCTTCAAGACAATGACGAGCGATATCGGCTCAAAAATTGTCACAATCTTTGTGGATCGATCCTTGGTGCAGTAGGTGTTTTTTACCTTTTGCCGAGATGGTTAAGCATCAAAAGCTTTGTTGATTTAGCTATGTCTACACGATCGCAATATTGTTAATCAATTATCCTTCTCCTTGTAAATTCAAAAACCTAAGAGGTTATCTGAGAAGTCATGTCTACTAGATTAGATCCCCCTAAATCCCCCTTATCAAGGGGGACTTTCAGGCTATATTCCCCCCTTTTTAAGGGGACGGCGCTTAAAATGGCGAATTTACTTCGCCATCCGCGCCTCGGCTAGGGAAGATCGACTACTTTTCAGATATCCTCTAACTTTTGCATAACGCGATCGCGTATTTCTGTATCGTTTATTGTTATAAATTGTTTTAGCTAGCAACAAATTGAAAAGAGACTTTAGAAGTCAAAGGCTGTGGTAAAGATTGCCCCCTGGCTTGATAATCTTCTATTAACAGTTCTAAGACTTCCTGACTGTTTTTTAAAGCTTCTTCATAGGTATCCCCATGAGTATGAGCATAGGGACCAAATTCAGGTAGACTAACAAGATAAGTAGTTGCACAAAATTAAATACACAGGTGAGGGTAGGCAAAAGACTTTCTTGCAAGAGGCAAGAGGGAAAATACAGTGTGTAATTAATTCTGTTTAGATACTTATTTTTCGTCCTCTTCTGACCATTGAATTAAAATACTGTATCGATCTTTCATTTATCTTCTTCGCCTTCTAATTTTATGAGGCAGTTTTTAACAATGTCGATCGAGATAAACTTTAGGCAATTTGAAGCGTGCTTGGTTCGGGAATAGACTCACCCTCTTCTTGCCAAGCTTCTAAATACATTGCAATCACTTCCTCTCCATTACGAATTGCTTCTTTACGGGTTGTACCATGAGTACAAGGCATGATAACGCGATCGCTAAATTCAGGAATTGTTACTAAAAAGAGCTTATCTTCGTTACTCCATTGAATTAACATACTATATTGATTCATCGATCTCGATCCTCTCGCAATTTTTCTAGTTCAGTTAATAGTTGTTTGACTTGCTTTTCTAAATATGGTGGAACATCTTTTCCATCTTTGCCTGAAATTGTCAAGGTTTTACTGAGTAAAGGATGTCGCCATCGTTCATGGCTTCCTTTTCCCCGTTTAGGTAAGCAAACAAATCCTTCTTTGGTTATTTGAGCTTTTAATTCTCGTATTTTTCGAGGCACAATCGATTTTATTCCTCCATTACCATCAAGTCTAAAATATCCTTTCTTGAGACTGCTAAACTAAATCTGACGCTAATTACCATTGTGGATTTTGGCTCAATAATTTGAGAGCATGATCTTTAGCTAGAGGTTTAGAGAAGAAATAACCCTGTCCATATTCACAACCCAAGCTTTGTAGCGTCTTCATCTGTTGTTCGGTTTCGATTCCTTCGGCAACTACATCCATGCCTAATTTATGAGCGAGCATGATAATCGTACTGACAATTTCGCAATTTTTAGTACTCTCATTCATATTACTGACAAAAGAACGGTCTACTTTTAGAGTATCCATGGGAAAACGATGCAGATAACTAAAAGAAGAAAACCCAGTACCAAAGTCATCCATACTCAAACGTAAATCGAGTTGCTTGAGTTTTTCGAGGATAGCGATCGCTTCCTCAACATCATCCATTACCATGCTTTCAGTAATTTCCAGCTTTAAGCTGTGGCGATTTAAACCAACTTCAGCTAAAGTTTGAGCAATTTGTTCGACTAGATCTAATTGCGAAAATTGACGACCAGAAAGATTCACACTCATCATTAAAGGTTTATCATAGCTAAA
>CAZJTL010000139.1:0-14605 GCA_964548905.1 uncultured bacterium
AATGAATAATCCCTATTTTTTGATGATTTAAAGCTTGAGAAATTCCTTTGAGTACAGGAAAAGTAATCGAGCGATCGCCCCCTAAAATAACTGGGAAAACTCCACTTTTTGAAATTTCAAATACTCCTTGACTAATTAAAGAAAATGCATTTTTTTCCTCGTCATAAATAAGATTGAGATCGCCTAGATCGCAAATATTAATTTTTTGGCATAGCTCGCCACCTATTTCTCGATTATAAGTATTGTAGGAAGCAGAAATTCTCCGAATTCCTTGGGGACCAAAATTAGTTCCCGATTTATGATTAAAATTAGATGTGTAAGGAATTCCCAAAACAGCTAAATCATAGGTCTTGAGTTTAGATAGATCGTTAACTAAAGGCGTTTTTAAAAAAGTATTAGATTTGGTGTCAGGTTTGAGCTTATCTTTCAAATAAGGATAAGCAGAATCATAATCGTTATTCTTTACATTAGTGTGCTTGGTAATACTTTCAATTGCATTTAATCTTGCTTCAGAATTTTTAGAACTCTTTTGTTGCCGATCGTTTGCGAGTTGCTGCCATTGTGTTTCTTGCCAAAATGATGCGCGATCCATTATCAATTTTTGGGATAAGTTTCGGTGAGCAACCAAATGATAAACTCACTCTTTCGATCTAGCTATAAAAACTAATATTAAAATTAGATTGATGAATTAGCGTATATTTGAATTAAATTATGTAAATTAAATAACATAATTAAGAGGGAGCAGGGAGCAGGGGGCAGGGGAGGCAGGTAGTTTACAATTAATTGGAGACAGGCAACAGGCACAAATAAAAAGTAGATTATATGAGAGCTAGCGGCATTTTACTTCATCCCACCTCTTTACCTGGTAAATTTGGAATTGGCGATCTGGGAATAGAAGCGTATAAATTTGTTGATTTTTTAGCAGAGAGTTGGCAACAGATTTGGCAGATATTACCTTTAGGCCCAACAGGGTTTGGTAACTCGCCTTATCTATGCTATTCAGCTTTAGCAGGAAATCCTCTGTTGATTAGTCTAGAAAAATTGCACAAAGATGAATTACTCGGCGATCGCGATTTGGCTAATTTACCAGAATATCCAGCGCATAAAGTCGATTTCGATCTAGTCATTGAGACAAAAACACCACTTTTAAAGATAGCTAGCGATAATTTTCGAGCCAAAAGTTCGCCCAAACAACAAGACAAGTTTCAAAAATTTTGCCTCCGTCATGCTGATTGGTTAGATGACTATGCCCTATTTATGGCGCTTAAAGAAGCTTTTGCGGGAGTTAGTTGGAATCAGTGGGAGCCAGAAATTGCCAAACGAGAAGCACAAGCGATCACCCAATGGCAAGAACGTCTGAGTGATGCCATTTTCTATCATAAATTTCTTCAATTTGAATTCTTTTCCCAATGGATGGCTCTCAAAAAATACGCCAATAAAAAAGGCATTGAAATTTTTGGGGACATTCCTATTTATGTCGCCCATGATAGTGCAGATGTGTGGTCGCATCCAGAGATTTTTTGCCTAGATGAAGAAACAGGCGAAGCGGCTTTAATGGCAGGTGTACCACCCGATTATTTTAGCGCTACAGGTCAGCTTTGGGGCAATCCCGTTTACAATTGGGATGCTTTAGAGAAAACTGATTTTAAGTGGTGGATTAAGCGAGTGCAGGGGATTCTCGAATATGTAGACTTAATCCGTATCGATCATTTTCGTGGATTTGAAGCTTTTTGGGCTGTTCCCCAAGGAGAAGAAACAGCGATCGATGGAGAATGGGTTGAAGCACCTGGAGAAAAATTCTTTCAGATTCTCGATCGCGAACTAGGACAATTACCAATCGTAGCTGAAGATTTGGGAGTGATTACCCCTGAAGTAGAGGCATTGCGGGATAAATTTAATTTTCCAGGCATGAAGATTTTGCAATTTGCCTTTGACTCCGATCGCGCTAATCCTTTCCTTCCTTTTAACTACCTGCAACGTAATTGCATCGTCTATACAGGCACTCACGACAACGATACTACCGTTGGCTGGTTTTACGCGCGATCGCCAGAAGAACAAGCTAGGGTTGTGGATTATTTAGGTTGTGTTTGTCCTGAAGGTATCCACTGGAGTTTAATTCGATTAGCTCTAAGTTCGGTTAGCGATCGAGCCATCTTTCCCCTACAAGATATCTTCGGTTGGGGTAGTGAAACAAAAATGAATATGCCAGGAACAGCAGAAGGTAACTGGCAATGGCGCTATCAAGTAGACGATCTAAGAAAAGATCTCAGCGATCGCCTCAAACATTTGACTTACCTATATGGTCGCGCACCACAGCCACCTTTGGAGGAGGGGGAATAGGGGTTAGGGAATAGGGGTTAGGCTGAAACGGGTCGCACTGAATTCTCCGCCTCATACATTAAGTCCATTGAAATGGACTAAAATCCTTACCTAGTCGTCTAAAGACGACTTTTTGTATTATATCAAGTCCGTTTAATTAGTAGTAATAACCTTATATTCTTCCTCCTTGTTCCTTCCTTCTGCCTTCTGCATAAAAGCCTTCTGCCTTCCCTCACCGATAACATAGCTATTCAACAGGACATGATATTAGACTTCCTGCGGAAGTCAGGCAAGAGGCAAGAGGCAAGAGGCAATAGAAATAAGATTTTACGATTAAAGTATTTAAATTGATTCTTTTTTTATTTTTGCAGGAGGTCTATTAGCCCTCTTCTGTCACTCTCCGAGTATGAAAATGAGAAAATAAATAATCGAAATCTCTACAAGGCAGATAGAACAGTAGATGAATGGATTTCGGAAATAGAAGGCATCCATCGAGAACAGTCTGGAAACTTATCAATTTTGACGAGGATGACCTAGAGTAGTAATATAAATTACCGCTTCATCGGCAGGAATACCTAAAACTTCATTGACGCGATCGTCGAAAAAGCCACCAATACCGCTTGCACCCAAACCAACATAAATAGCTGCTAGATTGAGTTTTTGTCCCAGGTGTCCCGCATCCATGTGTAAGTAACGATAGACACGATCGCCATACTTAGCGACAGCTTTACTGAGATCGGTGGTATGAAATACTAACGCAGCAGCATCTCTACCTAATTCTTGTCCCAAGCAAAGATAGTGTAATTCTTGGCGGAAATTCTTAAAGCGAATTTGTCTTAATTCCTGCGCCTTTGGTGCATAGTAATAGCAACCTTCTTCCAATCCAGTCACTCCAGAAACCGCTACAAAAGTTTCAATTAAATTGAGATCGAAATAATCTGGTGCAGCATCTAAACTTTGTTCTCGATAATCTTGAGGTTGATAGGTAAAATGTAGCAGCGCATTCAACTCTTCTAAAGTTAACTCTGCACCACTATAAGCACGAGTAGAACGCCTTTGTAAGATCGTATTCTCTAAACCTAATAGTTTTTCCTGCCAATCGATCGGTGCGGATTGAGTCGAAACTTTTAGACAGAAGGGAAAATTATACTTGTCTTCTAAAGAGACTTTTTCTGTTGCTTCATCAACAGATGGGGGTTCGATTAACTGTTCGATCGCCGTTGCTTGATGAAAATAATAGAGCAATTCCCCATCTGGGACAAAAGAATATTCAGTTCGTACCTGAGAAGGTAACGCTGTTGGCATTCGCCTAGAATTTGCATGGGAAATTATATTTTCCCTCTCATCTAATAAATCGAGTAAAGGAATTACCGCGATCGCGCCTTCTTGTTCGCTATCGAGATAGAGTAATCGATCGATCGCCCGATCCTGAAAACCACCAATTAAATAGGGTCGATAATGATTGATTGCACCAGCTAGTTCAATATTTCCCAACAAGTGTCCTGTATCCAGAAAAATACGTCGATAAGCCCGATCTTCGTAGCGCCATGCTGAGCGATAATAAATAGCTGTAGTGACGATCGCTAGTTCCGTATTTGCTAACGCTTCGTTGTTAAAACAAGCCGTCTGTAAATCCTGCCAAACATCATTTTCCCAAAAATGAAGCAAAGAATGATTTTGTGCTTGATAGTTATACAACCCTGGGGGTAGTATGGAAGTGCCGCGAGAGATTAAATACACTTCTGCTGGATACAAACCACCTGCTGAAGGTGCTGCTCTTAGATAAATAGGCGCAGCATAGGTTTGCATTTTAGCAGTCAAACCGTAGCTACATAGCAGAAAGCGAGAAAGTCTTTGCCAAGCCTGTCGATCGCCAGATAAATCTTCTTTTCTCGACAAATATGATGTCAGTTCGTAACTGTTGCCAATCTTATACTCTTTAAAAGGAACAGGCTGCTTTTCCCAATCCAGAGTTTTACTTTTGGAAGCTATGGTTTCTGGAGCGTATTTAGTTCGCTGGTGATAGTGACTGGCGATGGACGCTTGAGTATTTGGCACGATCTTTACAGGGAAACGTTACTTTGCTTTACAGTTAATCTATCCTATCTTGCTGCCAAGAACCATAACGTTGGGCATAATAATCGAGGATTTGTGCGATCGTTTTTTGAGAAGAAGCATCCAAGCGATCGGGGTATTCAATTTGCAAGCATTGGACTTGACTTTCTAGATAGTCGAATGGTGGCTTTGATGCCAAACAAGTTGGTTGTGCGATTAGTTCTGTTTTTACTGCTGCTATTTGTCGTAGATGCGCGGCTATTTCTAAGTAGATAGCTAAAGGTAGCTTGTCAATTTTGAGGCGATCGCGCTTCATCTTCAGTGATAAGTTTTGCATCCTAAATTGTTATTTTTTCCTTAAATATCATCGCATTTTTTGAGGTGCTAAATCTCATTTAATTCTTGGAGTTAGGATGACTTGTTGACTTACCTACGAATCCACATATACCAGAGAAATAAACTGAATAAACCAATAACTATTAGTAACTGAGTTGGGTTCAGATTAAAGATGAGGAAACCAAATAGACCAACAGCGATTAATATTAGTGCTAGATTCCGTAAGTTTAGATTCTGATTAGAGTCAGAAGTATGAATTTCATAGGGATTATTTTTAACACTTGTTTCTGCTAATTCTTCTGCTTCATTTCTATCTTCTCTAGCAAGTTCTTGTACACTCTCCGAGCTTTCTGGCGGCTGAATATTTTTGCTAGAAGTTTTTGCCCCTTCTAACATCAAATTAACGATCGCTTCATAGGCATCTGTCCAAGCTTGTTTGACTTCTGGTGTCCAATCTTCTCCTAGATAAGATTCCAGGGTTTTCAACAAAACTGAACCTACTAGAGGATAATGCTCTTCTAGAGTATTATATCGTACATGTCTTTCTCCCAAATCCTTCAAGAGATTTTTCAAATTATCGGGATAACGTAGGTTTAAAACTACAAGTAATAAAGACTTACTTAACTTATCCTCCTGTTCATCCATATTGGTTTTAGCAAATAAAGGTTTTGCTTCGGGATAGTCTGTAAACAAATTTTGATAGAAACTAGCTGCAAACTTTTTGGCATTGGGTTTTATCCTAGCAAAACTCTGTTCTAGGAGTTCTACATTTAAAGACATTGCTGACTATCCTTTACAAGCATATTGTGGCTAACAAATATTGCCAAAACCAACAGAGTTTATCTTGGCTAATCGCTTTAACATCAAATGTATTGATGTAAGCTTGCACCATTTTATGCTTGAATTTTTACTTCCTCAATATCTCTTCTAAAAAAGTCCTTTCTTTACTTACGATGCTTAGTTACACAGTTGATAATTATGAAATATTCATAGATTCAAGTTGCAGAACTTAGACAGTTACAACTTTTTCATTTGTAACTATCGAACGGCTTCATCATAAGAAAAAACATCTAAAGAAATCGATCTGACTGGTTTGTTCTCGCTATGTAACATTATCCGAATCCGTTCCATTGTCTCCTTACTAAAAACTTCTTCCCCACAATGAGAACAAACTGTCGTCGGAATATTTTCAACTAAATAAAACTTTCCATTAATATTGAAAATCTCATCTACATATTCTGTCTGAGAAGACTCTGAAACACACACCTGGCATTTAAACATTGTTTTTCCTCCTTCTATAATCAATCCATTCTTTGAATCTCCTGTAAAGACTTCACAAAGCTAATTCTTCCTCAAGGCTTTTTAATTCTCGATCTAAAGCAGCAATTTATCCTAAAATCATCAAAATTTGTTCACATCCTTAACCAATACTGCTGGCTTCCGATTAATATTTGCTTCTATAGGCTTAACCTTGTCTACCAATTCAATAAACTGTTGATAAGCAGGAGCGTTAGCATTGGGAATATAACCTGCATCTCTAGCAATATTGGGAGTAGCCTCTTTCATTGCTTCAGTAATTTTTTCCTGTTGCTCTTTAGTCAAAGATGGATTGAGCATCACCACACCAGAAGGAATAAAACGAGTGCTATGAATGACACGAAACTTTTCGGTAAAATCCCTTCCGTAGAGTTGAAATTCATCTTCCGATAAAGCTGTGGCTTCAACTTCTTGTTTTGCTAGCCATTCCAACCCAGTTTTGGGAGTAGGTGCAAAACGTAACTCCCTTAAAGTCAAGCCATAAAGATCGTAAAGAGGTAAATAATATCCAGTCGCCGAACCTGCTTTCCCTAAAGCGACAGCTTTTCCAGAAAGTTGAGCAAGATTTTGAATTGGACTATCTTGGCGAACAACAATTACACAACGAACTCTAATTAAACCTTGTCTGCCTTGCATCGGTAAGATAGGAAGATAACCTCCTTCTTTAATCGCGATCGCGGCTAAACCTGGTGGTGCAAACACAATTGACCAAGCTTGACGTTTAACTTGTTCTACGGCTGCTAATTCGTTAAAAGCTGGCTCTAATTCTACATAAGTACGAATTTGCTGCGCTAAATATTCCTTAAACCTTTCATATTGTTCGGTAGAACTCATACCTCGATCGTAAGTAACTGAGCCAACTACTAACTTTCCTAAAGGTGGTTCTGATTTTTGAGTACAACCAAAACTTAAGAAATTTATGGAGAACAACAAACCTATCGCTAAAAAATGTTTTAATCGCATAAATATTGCATAAATATTATTGATTCAATCGTAAGCAGTTTAAAACCGATCGATCTTATTCAATCGTAGAAATTTTCAAGGCAATTAAATTTAACAAATTATTATGTTACAAAACCTATCAAATCTTAAATTAGGCCAGCAAATTAGTATCCTAATGATACTAATGTTTTTGGGAGCGATCGCTGCTAGTGGTGTAGCTCTCAATGCCCTGCTTAACTACAACGTTCAGAATCAAATTACCTCCAAAGCTTTAATTTTGATGGAATCAATGGATTCTTTGAGAAGCTACACTCTTACTCAAGTTTATCCAGAATTATCTCAATTCCTCGATGAAAAGTTCCTACCTCAAGCAATTCCAGCTTACTCCGTCAGAGAAGTTTTTGAAGGACTGAGAAGTAATCCTACCTATCAAGACTTCTTTTATAAAGATGCGATGTTAAATCCTACTAATCTTCGCGATAAAGCAGATGGTTTTGAAAAAGATGTTATCGATCGCTTTATTAAGGATAAAAATCTTAAAGAAGTAAGAGGATTTCGCGATACACCAGGAGGAAATTTATTTTATATTTCCCGTCCTTTAATTATTAAAAAACCTAATTGTTTGCAATGCCATACAACTCCAGAGATGGCACCAAAAAGCCAAATCGATCGCTATGGTAGTGAACATGGATTTGGATGGAAATTAAATACAGTACTCGGCGCACAAATGATTTTTGTACCTGCCAACGAAATCATTGGCAATGCACGCCAATCTTTTCTGTTATTAATGTCAATGATTCTTTTGTTTTCTGGTATAGCCATCTTTTTAGTTAACTTCTGGTTGAAAAGATTTGTAATTCGTCCGATTAACTCAATGGCGAAAGTAGCAGAAGCAGCCAGTACAGGAGATATGGAAGTCGAATTCGAGAGACAATCTAACGATGAAGTTGGTAAGCTATCAGAAGCATTTAGAAGAATGCAAACTAGCTTGCAACTGGCAATGAGAAGACTAGAAAAATACCGCGATTCGGGAATTTCTAAACAGCAAGATCGAGGTTAGTTCATAGTTCATAGTTCATGGTTCATGGTTCATAGTGAAAAAAGGGAACAGGGAACAGGAAACAGGGAACAGTATTCTTTTTACTGAAAGCTGAAAGCTGAAAGCTGATAGCTGATAGCTCATAGCTGTAAAACTAAATTCTGACAATCGATCGAAGTATTATTTAAATAATGAATTTAGACGAACAACTGCAAATATTAATCGACGATGCGGCTAAGTACAATATTGCGCCTGTTGTAATGCAGCAGGCGATCGCACCAGTAATCAAACTTTTTGCCGAGCAACTAAAGCACAAAGACTATTATCTTCTGCAAAATCTAGAACAAAATTGGCTCTTAACCACTATTAGCAACGATCGACAAGCTGTAAGCAAAAAAGTGATCTACGCTTTTGCTACTGTTAAAGACGCTGCTAGTTTTCAAGGTAGTGCCGATCCCAGTATTTATGCTGCTCCTGTACCAGTAGCTCACCTTCTCTTTCAAATACTAGCGATCCCAGAATTAGATAGCACGATCTTTATGGAAACTCCTGGTAACTTAACTGCTGGTACAGAAGTTCGCTGCGATCGCCTCCATGAATTAATCCAACAACAACTGCAAGAATTGAGCAGTCCAAGCAGCGATATTCCCCCAGATATTGCCTAGTAAACGAAGTCAGAAGTCAGAGTAGAGACGCGAGATCTCGCGTCTGTGCAGAAGTAAACAAGCTTGAAAATATAAGGTGTTTAAGTTTATTTCAAATTGATATCAATGGTTACAAAAGAAAATTTAGAACCCTTTAAACTAGTAGAAGCAATATAGTTTGGCTATTAGAGATTCCCCAAGAAAATCTAAAGAAAAGCTTTATTCTCGATCGAAAGTAATCAATTTGATGAAAAGCTTAATAGCAATTAAAAATTGGCTTAAATTTTGTCCAAAAGCCCGATTATCAAAAAATACTGAATATAAATGCTAATTCTGAAGCGTCAGCCTCAAATATTTCGAGTTTGACGCTTTCTTTTGAAAAAATTCACTTTTAGTTAAACTTATGACTCAACCACTAACTTCCTCGCCAGAAAACAAATATACCTCATTACTATGTTGCTACGTAAACAGTACTAGTAGCATTCAAATTGCTCGCATTTCTAACATCAACAGTTGGTACTTCGAGCGAGTTGTGTTTCCAGGTCAACGCTTGTTATTTGAGGCACCAATTCATGCACAATTAGAGATTTATACTGGAGCTATGGCAAGTTCGATCTTGGTAGATAGGATTAACTGCGAAAAGTTGCAAGTTGAAGCAGCCGACACAGACGCGGATAATTTTCGCATTCCCATACTTTAAAAGTATCCAGTAAGCGTGGAAACTGCTTTGAAGGTAGGGATTGGGGAGCGGAGGAGCGGAGGAGCGAAGAAGCAGGGGGGCAGGGGAGAGGGGGAGAGAGGGAGACAAGGAGGAAAAGGGAGACAAGGGAGACAAGGAGGTAAAAAACTTCTCTACTTATGTACGGACGTTCCATGGAACGTCCCTACGACTTAAAACCCTTCTGCCTTCTGCATAAAAGCCTTCTGCCTTTTCTCCACCTACAAATTAGATGTTGACCAGCTTATCTGGGGATTCTTATAGAGTCGATCGCCATGTCTAATTCAGCCTTAATGTACCTCAAAGAAGTAAGTCTAGCTGCTTCGATTGGTTCTAGCTATTTACTTGAAGATATTTCTTTTCAGCTAAATAAAGGCGATCGCTTAGCTATTGTCGGCGCATCTGGTGCAGGAAAAACTTCTTTGTTGCGCCTCCTCAATCGTCTTAGTTCTCCTACTAATGGAGAGATTTATTTTGACGATCGAGAAATTAGTCAAATTCCAGCCATCCAGTTACGCAAGCAAGTAGTGCTAGTTCCTCAAGAACCAAAATTACTGGGAATGACTGTACAAGAAGCGATCGCCTATCCTCTGAAACTACAGCAACTAACTAAGGGAGAAATTGAGCAGCGACTTGAAACTTGGATTAATAATCTCAATATTGCTCAAGATTGGTTAGATAGAAACGAATTACAGTTATCTCTCGGACAAAGACAATTAGTGGCGATCGCTCGTGGTTTGGTAATGCAACCCCAGATTTTGCTCTTAGATGAACCTACTTCCGCTCTAGATCTCGGTCTTGCCGATCGCCTGTTACAAATTTTAGAGCAATTAGCTAACGAGTGCGAAACCGCCATTATTATGGTTAACCATCAACTCGAACTGGTACAAAAATTTGCCAGTAGAGTTTTACATCTCGATCGCGGCAAATTACTACAAGATACCCCAAGCGATCGTCTAGATTGGCAAGCACTTAGAGAACAAATCGGGCGATCGCAGGTAGAAGATGAGGAAGAATGGTGAATAGGGGAGAGGGGTTAGGGGTTAGGGACTAGGGGTTAGGGGAGAAGTAATGAGTAATGAGTAATGAGTAATGAGTAATAAATAGCAAGTGCGGAGTCGGAGAAAACGAAGCCTCCGAGCAAGTAGCGAGTAGCAAATAAACTTCCTGCTTTTGACTTGCTACTTACTACTTCCTACTTATTTTCTGCCTTCTGCCTGGGAGCCTTCTGCCTTCTGCTGCCTGCTCCCTACTCCCTGCCTTAACTATTCATCTCATACCGATGCAATGCTTCTAAAAAACTTGCTTTATCTGGTAAAGAAGCTTGTGCGCCGCTTTTGGTGACGGCTAGAGAGCCTGCGATCGTTCCCCATTGGACGGCTTCCCGTAGAGTTTTTCCTGATGCTAATGCCGCAGCTAGAGCGCCATTAAAGGCATCGCCAGCAGCTACGGTATCGATCGCTCGCGTGCGGATAGCGGGTACGGAAAAAGAATCGTCTGGGGTGGAACAGAATGCCCCTTTCTCTCCCATAGTAATAATAATCGTCTTTGCGCCCATCTGATGTAAAAAGTTTGCGGCTTGCCTGGCAGTGGTAGTACCATCTACGGTAAAACCGACGAGTTGACTGGCTTCAATGCGATTGGGAGTAAAAATATCGACTAGAGAATAGAGTTCTGCGGGTAGATTATTTCTAGCTGGTGCTGGATCGAGAATCAGAAGACAACCGCTATGATGAGCTTCTCTGGCTGCTGCTAAAACTGCTGACATGGGTATGCCTAAATCTAAGATAGCTACTTTGGCTTGAGGAAGCGAGGCGACGAAGCGATTTACGTCTTCTTCTCCAATCCAATAATTTGCCCCAGCAGCACAGGCGATTGTATTTTCTCCATTGCGATCGACCGTGATCGAGGCTACTCCCGAATGGATATCGGGATTGACGATCGCATTTTCAATGTTGACACCAGAAGCTTGTAAACTTTCTAAGAGAATTTGCCCAAAATGATCTCGACCAACTTGACCGATTAATTTAGTTGACACTCCTAATTTTGCCGCAGCTACTGCTTGATTAGCAGCCTTACCGCCAGCAGCAGTAAAGAAGCGTTCACCAATTACTGTTTCGCCTCTGGTTGGCAAACGAGGAACTTGAACTACCAGATCGATATTTATACTCCCAAAGACAACCACCGTCATATCAATCACCCGATTCCCACAATGTTAATCATCCCATTGTTTTACTAAAAAGCTGCCCAGTTTGAATATTAAACAAATCAGCTTAGATAAGATTAGTTAATGCTCTATTATCTTAGACAAAGGGAATAGAGAAGATAAGAAATTAAATTTTTTGATCTTTCTTTACGCATAAAAGCGCTACGGGAAACAGAATAATGGCAGCACGACGCAAAAAAGTAATGACCAGAGCTTATCGGGTTTTCTTGAATGATGCTAATATCGGTAAGATCGAAACTCTCAAAGCTTTTGCAATTAAATGCCGAGATATTACTCAGTACTTTGTAGATTTGTTTTGGCAGCGCCAAGATTTTTCTGGCAAACTTGCCGATTTGCAAACGATACATAAAGCTGTTAAACATTTTGGGATTACTACTAGACTTTCTCAAGCTTTGGCAAAACAAGCTAAAGAAATAGTTCGTTCTCAACACAAGAAAGGACGAAAGAGAAAGCCCAAAGTTCGCCGCCACAGCGTCACCTTGTACTATCATTTTGTTTCTATTGAGACTGGAGTAAAAAGCTTTGATTGGGTCGTCAAATTTATTGGTTCTGGTGCGCCCAAACGGTTGACTATTCCAGTTCGTTCTACATCTATACTCAATCAAAAACTTGCTGAGGGATGGAATCTTTCTAAAACTTTGCGCCTCGGAATTCGTTTTGATGGGAAAGTCTATATTGATTTCCTGGTTGAGAAAGATTTTCCTGAAGCTAAGACTACAGGACAAGTCGTAGGAATGGATTCCAACTACAAAAACGGGCTTGTTTTCAGTGACGGGCAAACTACAGGAAACTCTCTCTACAAAAGGACCCAAGAGTTTACTAAGCGTCAGAAGCACACCAGAACACAAGCTAAATCGATGATTGGTGCTGCTCTTAAACAGATAGACTTTTCTCAAATTAAAATCGTTGTGATTGAAGATTTGAAAAAGGTTAAGCACGGTTTGCGAGGGACGTTCTCTCGCGTGTTTAACAGGCGTTTGTCCCATTGGCTGTATAAGTACTCTGAGACTTTGCTGTACAGAAAATGCGAAGAACTTGGGATTGAGGTTATACGCAAAAATCCCTGGAAGACTTCTCAATTTTGTCGGCACTGTTTCAAATGGGACAGGCGAAATCGTAGAAGGGATAATTTTTTGTGCGTCAATTGCGGTCATTGCGAACACGCTGACTTCAATGCCTCCAAAAACTTGGAACTTTTAGGATTGCTGGGATTTTATGGTATCCATGACCTTCAAAGTTCAATTCGTCAAAGTTTTGAATAACCATTTGTTTGCATCAATTAAAAGTAAAATGAGTTGTTTTTGATTTGGGGGTAAGAGCAATGGCAATTTGGGAAAATTCTACCCCAGAAAAGATCGGTCAGTTTAGACAGCTACAAGCTCAATTGCGCGATCGCTGGCAGAGTATTGATATTTTCGATCGCGGCGATTATGATATCTTGGTCGTTCCTTCATTTAGTATTGATAGCAAGTTAGGAGCAAAAATTTCAGGTTTTCTCCATTACGAAGAAAGATTGCTATTTTCGCTCATTCGTCTGCGTAACCCTCAAACTCGACTAATTTATGTCACCTCACAACCTCTATGTCCGATTATTATTGATTATTACCTACAATTATTATCGGGAATTCCCTTTTCTCATGCTCGCGATCGCTTGCTACTAATTAGTACTTACGATAACTCTTTTAAACCCCTTACTCAAAAAATTTTAGAACGTCCTCGGTTAATCGAAAGAATTCGTCGTGTACTGCGACCGCAAAAATCTTATATTGTTTGTTATAACTCTACTTGGCTGGAGCAACAACTTTCTTTAGAATTAGGCATTCCTTTGCTTGCTCCCTCACCCGATTTACTTTATTGGGGTTCTAAAAGCGGTAGTAGAGAAATTTTTGCCGAATGCCATCTTCCTCATCCTGATGGCAGTTTACAAATTGATAGCGTTGATGATTTAGTAGTTAAGGCAGTTCAGCTATGGGAGAGACAACCGCAGCTATTGCGAATGGTAGTAAAACTAAATGAAGGTTTTTCGGGAGAAGGAAACGCCATCTTAGATTTAAGACCAATTCAAGAATTTATGCAACCCGATCGCTCTCATGACGATCGCTGCAATGCATTGCGCCAGCAACTATCACAAATGAGTTTTCAAGCAAAGGAAGAAACTTGGACAAGTTTTTCTAGCCGTATTCCCGAACTAGGCGCGATCGTCGAGGCGTTTATTGAAGGAGAAGTCAAGCGATCGCCAAGCGTCCAAGGCTATATTACTCCCCAAGGAGAAGTAGTTATTCTCTCTACTCACGACCAAATTCTTGGTGGTGCAGATGGTCAAATTTATCTGGGCTGTTATTTTCCCGCCGACTCTGCTTATCGGTTACAATTACAACAATTAGGCATTAAAGTGGGACAAGCCTTGGCAGCAAGAGGCGCGATCGAACGTTATGGAGTAGATTTTATTGCTGTACCCGATCGCGATCGTCGGGATCGATGGCAGTTACAGGCGATCGAGATTAATCTGCGTAAAGGTGGCACTACCCATCCTTTTATGACTTTAAAACTCTTAACTAACGGCAAATATAATAACGCTGACGGCTTATTTTATTCTCCAGAAGGACAGCCTAAATATTATATTTCTTCCGATAATTTGCAAAAACCACAATATCAAGGTCTATTACCAAACGATTTAATGGATATTATTGCCAAGCATCGTTTGCATTTTGATAGCTCAACTAGAACTGGTAATATCTTTCATCTAATGGGATCGCTTTCAGAATTTGGCAAACTAGGTTTAACCAGTATTAGTAATTCCCGACAAGAAGCGCTCACAATTTATCAACGAGTAGAAGCAGCTTTAGATAGCGAAACTCAAGAAAATCTTCAAGATAAAAACTCTCTTTTATTTTCCAGTCTACCTATTAAGTTTCACTATAATAATTTATAAATAGTTCATAGTTCATAGTTCATTGCTCTGTACAGGACAAAAAATAGACTCAGAACTTGCAAAGCAATACAGAAAA
>CAZJTL010000140.1:0-6677 GCA_964548905.1 uncultured bacterium
TTAGGACAATTCATCTCTTATTATTATCAAATCATCCCGCAGGGATGCAATGCCGTTTTTTCTTCCTACTTATTGCTCAGAATTGAATGAGATTGAAACACAGTGGCATCAACTTAAAACCCACGAAATTGCTGGACGCATCTTTGATAATGAATACGATCTAGCCATGACAATTATACAAGGAATGAAACAACGAAGTGAACAAGGTAATTATCACTTGGAACGTTTTATATTTAATTCTGCCTAGCTACTTAGTTTCTAAGATTTAATACTGTTATTGTTCCCAAATCATAGCTAAAAAGTGACAAATTTGGCATTGCTAACGGCTAATTGTTCATAGTTCATTGCTTCCTTTAATTATTGTTCATACAAAATTTGCTCGAAACAATTATTACCAACTGCTGTTAGTTTACTTGCTGCTTTTTTATCTTTTTTGGATTCTCTCACCAGAGATTGAAACTCTGATAGAGAATATTTAGATTGAAATTGCTTGAGGGTACAAGTACATAAAGTTCCCGCTTCTTCTGTAGGAATATCTCTTGCTACTACAGATTTCTGACAATCTTGCATATATTCACTGACAAATTTGGCTGGATATTGATGGAGATTGGTTTGTTGCGCGATCGCTCCATTGTATGTGCCGAAAACAAATATTAATGTAGTAGTTGCTAGTTTAAATAGTTTTTTGTTCATTGTTTATGGTTCATGGTTCATTGAAAGAAGGCAGAAGGCAGAAGGCAGAAGGCAGAAGGAAAAAAAAGTCTAAAGTCTGAAGTCTGAAGTCTAAAGTAAAAAAACTTGCTACTTGCTACTTTCCCCTACACCCTACACCCCACACCCCACACCCTTACTAACCCCTAACCCCTAACCCCTAATCCCTATTATGAAGTACCCCATCGAGAGCTTCTAATAATTCTTGAGTTGTGTAAGGTTTAGACAAAAAAGTTTTTACTCCAAGAGATTTAGCTAGTTGTTTATTCGTTTCCAAACCGCTAAAAGCAATGACTTTCATCTGTGGATCGATCTTGAGAAAGGTACGAATGGCAGTGCTACCATCTAAAGAAGGCATCATCATGTCTGTTAGGATCAGACTAATTTCTAGTTTGTGCTGAAAGTAAAGGGCGATCGCCTCAATGCCATCGCTAGCCGTGAGAACTTTATAGTTATAAGCTAATAAGGTTGCTTCGGTAACTTCTCTAATTGCAGCTTCATCATCGACAACTAAAATTAATTCTCCACAGCCTTCAGGTAAACCTTGTTCCCGATCCTCCTCGATTTCTGAATGTTCTGCTGCTGGCAAATAAACTTTAAATTCAGTACCTTTGCCTAATTCGCTATTAACTTTGACAAAACCATCGTGACTTTTAATAATACCAAGAGCGGTAGAAAGTCCCAAACCCGTTCCTTTACCTGGTTCTTTAGTCGTAAAAAAAGGTTCAAAAATACGATCGAGCGATTCTTTGGCAATACCGCATCCTGTATCGCTAACTGTAATTACTACATAATGTCCAGTTTTGAGATCGATCGGAGCTAGATTAGTTTTAGGGTAATCTCGATCGATAGTCAGATTTTCAGCCGTTATAGTCAAGGTTCCGCCACTGGGCATCGCATCGCGGGCATTAACGCAAAGATTCATGAACACCTGATGAATTTGCGTAGAATCCGCCCAAATTGTCCATAAATCTCTGGTTGAAATATCTTTGTCAATTTCGATCGATTTGGGGAAAGTACTTTTAGCAATTTGTGTAATATCGATTAATATATGTCCAATCTGTAAATTGGTATGTTTGCCTTCTGCGCCGCGAGCAAAGGAAAGAATTTGCCTCACTAATTCAGCGCCGCGCTTAGAGCTATCTTCTATGATTTCTAGTAAATGTTTGGTGCGATCGTCTGCATCAGGAAGTTTCAGAGGTAGCAGTTGCGAAGCTGCCAGAATGGGAGTGAGAATATTATTGAGATCGTGAGCGATACCACTAGCTAAAGTACCGAGACTTTCTAAACGTTGGGCGCGGAAAAACTGTGCTTCTAGTTGTTTTTTTTCGGTAATATCCGTATCGACAGAAAGAACCGATTTGGGTTGATTTTGGCGATCGCGTACCAAAGTCCAACGGCTAGCAACTGTAATTTTATCGCCAGATTTGGTTAATTTAGTAAATTCTCCCTGCCATTCACCTTTATCCAAAACCGTAGTCCAAGCTTGTTCCAACGCCGACGGAATTTCTTGATAAAATAAATCTTCGCAATTTTTGCCTAAAACTTCCTCGCTGAACCAACCATACATCCTTTCTGCGCCTTTGTTCCAGAGCAGAATCTTCTTATCTAAATTTTTGAGGTAAATTGCGTCTGTAGCGACATCTAGCAATTCAGCTTGTTCGCGAATTTTTTGTTCGGTTTGTTTGCGCTCGATCGCGTAGCGGATAGCACGTCCGAGTAGATCGCTGGTAGCTTCGCCCTTAACTAAATAATCCTGCGCTCCCTGTTGCATAGCCGCGATCGCCAAGGTTTGATCGTCTAAACTTCTACTCAGAGGGTAACTTAACAATGGTGAACCAAAACTCCTCAATAGACTGAACAATTTTGACAAAGCGATCGAAATCTACTGGTTTAGTGATGTAGCAGTTGGCAAAAAGATTGTAAGCTTTGACGATATCTTCTTCTGCTTGGGAAGTGGTTAGAACTACTACAGGAATACGTCTTAGTAGACTATCGCTTTTAATATCGGCAAGGACTTCTCGACCGTCTTTTTTGGGTAGATTGAGGTCTAGTAAAATTAAATCTGGAATGGTTGCTTGATGATATTTCCCCTCTCTGTGCAAGTAATGCAATGCTTCAACCCCGTCTTGAACGACATTGAGATTGATGCCAATTTTACTCTCTTCTAACGCTAATCTGGTTAGGTGAGCATCCCCTGGATTGTCTTCGATTAACAAAACTTCAATGGGTCTGCTAATTTCTCTGGAAATCACATTTTTTTTAAGTTTTATTATCTGCGATCTTAGCTTAGCTTTAGGATTTTTTAATAATTTTATCTGGAATTGTGAAGTAAAAAGTCGAGCCTTGACCAAATTCTGATTCTAACCACAAGCGCCCGCCGTGACGTTCGACGATTTTTTTACATACTGCCAAACCAATACCTGTACCTGGATATTCTTTTCTGGTGTGCAAACGCTGAAAAATTAAGAAAATACGCTCTTGATACTGAGTTTCTATACCTATGCCATTATCGGAGACAAAAAATAACCAATTTCCTTGAATATGTTTTACACCAATGTGAATTTGAGGAGGTCGATCGCTGCGAAATTTGATCGCGTTACCGAGTAAATTCTGAAATAGTTGTGTCAGTTGAGTTGCATCGACATTTGCTTCTGGTAAAGTGTCATAAGTAATTACTGCTTGACTTTCTTCGATCGCGATTTTGAGATTGGCGAGCGCTCGTTCTAAAAGAGTTTGACAATTAACTAGTTTTAAAGGTTTGGCGCGAGTACCTACTCTAGAAAAGCTAAGTAAATCGTTAATTAGTGTCTGCATCCGACTTGCGCCATCGACGGCATAACCGATAAATTCGTCGGCGCTATCATCGAGTTTGCCCTTGTATCTTCGCTCTAGAAGTTGCAGGTAACTAATCACCATCCGTAAGGGTTCTTGTAAATCGTGGGAAGCGACATAGGCAAATTGCTCTAACTCAGCGTTAGATCGTGATAATTCTTCGCGCTGTTGCGTTTCATTTTGGATTAGTTCTGCTTGAGCGAGGGCGATCGCTATTTGGTTGGCTAGCTGTTGCAGTAGTTCGATTTCAAAGTCAGTCCACTGGCGGGGGGCGCTACATTGATGGGCAATTAGCAAACCCCAAAGATCGTCGCGACTGAGAATTGGTACGACTAAGTTAGCTTTAACCTCAAACCTTTCCAGTAATTCACGGTGACAAGCCTGAATTTCCGCCTTCTCGATATCAGTAATCGTGCCTACTCTTCCCTGACGATATTTGAGTTGATAATTTAATTGAAAACAGGGATCGTAGAGATTTTCGTCTAGAGCTTTCTGCCAACCTGGTAAAACTGCCTCTTGTACTACCGTACCCGAACCATCCTTCCAAATCCGAAAAACTAAAACGCGATCGGCACGGAGTAATTTTTGTACTTCTGTGACAGCAGTTGTTAAAATTGTCTCAGTTTGTAAGGATTGGCGAATTTTTAGAGCTATTTTGGAGAAAAGTTGCGCTCGCTGCATCTGACGCTGTAATTCTTCTTCTGCATTTCTGCGCTCTGTCATATCGGTATGAGAACCCGTCATTCTAACTGGATTTCCTTCTTCATCCCAAAGCGCTTGTCCGCGATCGAGAATCCATTTATAGCTACCATCTTTACAAAGAACTCGATGTTCGGTGGTATAAAAAGGCGTTTTCTTAGCAAAGTGATCCTGAATTACTTCTGTAACCCAACCGAGATCGTCAGGATGCACCCTTTTTGCCCACTCGTCTAAATGATTGCTAATTTCATGGTCTTCAAAGCCTAGCATTTCTTTCCAACGAGGGGAAAAGAAAACTTCATTGGTTTTGACATTCCAATCCCAAATTCCATCGTTATTGCCCTTTAAAGCCAAATGCCAGCGTTCTTCACTTTCTTTGAGTGCTTCTTCTATGTGCTTGCGATCGGTGATGTCAAAGTTTACACCTCCTCCGCGTACGGGGTTTCCGTTTTCGTCAAAGTAAAAACGACCCTTCGCCGCCATCCAGCGAATGCTTCCGTCCAACCATTGAATGCGAACTTCAAAATCGAGTTCGCCTGTTTCCATAGCGCGAGCAAACGCCGCATCAAAAATTTCGCGATCTGCTTCAACAACGTGTTGTCTGCAAATTGCCTGTCCCCAATCAGCTTGTGGGGTGTCGTAACCGAAAATTTGGTCGTGGCGCAGCGATCGCATTGGGGAAACATCTTTGGTTAAATCCAAATACCAAGTTCCCATTTGCGCGGCTTCAACGGCGATCGTCAAATTCTCTTGTGCTTGTCGTAAGGCTTCTTCTGCTTGTTTGCGATCGGTAACATCTATGGCTAAAGCAATTCTGGCTGGTTTACCCGAAAAAGTAATCGCGTTGGAAGTAATTTCTGCATCAAAAACTGTGCCATCTTTTTTGCGATGTTTCCAGAGTCTTGAATCGGAATATAGTTGCCGATCGAGTTTAGCAGCTACTTGCAGCATAGCAGGAATTTCTTCAGGCAGTCTAATATCAGCCAGAGTCATGCTCAAAAATTCTTCCCGAGAATAACCGTAATGATTAATAGCAGCTTGGTTGACAGCTAAAAATTGCAGCGTTTCCACATCATAAACACACATGGGATGAGGATTACTCTCAAACAAGAGACGATATTTAGCTTCGCTTTCTTGTAAAGCTTCTTGTTGAAGTTTACGTTCACTAATATCGAAAATTGTCGATCGACTGACGAGGAAATTTCCTTGGGCATCCTTAACTGCGATCGCGTTGATGGTGACAGGTAAAATTGACCCATCTTTACGCAGCAATTCAAATTCTACATCTTTTACCCAACCGCGTTGTTTAAAAAGAGGAAAACTTTTTTGAAAAGTTTTTAAACTATCTGGTGTTAATAAATCTGAGAATTTTTTCTTGCCTACAATTTCTTCTCTGGCATAACCCAACATTTTTAGTTCGGTATCGTTAATTCTGACAAACGTTCCCTCTGTGTCTAAAGAATGATAGCCGCAGGGTGCATGATTATACAGTTCTTCTAATTCTGAAGCATATTTTTTGATTTGAGCTTCTACTCGTTTGCGTTTGCTAATATCACGAGTGATGGAAAGACAAGCGACGATCGCACCATTTTCATCACGTAAGGGTACGGTATGAGTTTCTAACCAAGAACGTTTGCCCTTGAAGTCAATAATTTCAAATTCTAGTATTCCTGGTTCTCCTTGGAATACTTTTTTTGTCAGTTCTTGAAAATCTTGGTGATATTCTGGACAAATAATCTGATAAACCGAGTGACCGATCACGCGATCGCTTGAATCTGCTCCAATTATTGCCAATCCCGCAGGATTCATCTCTAGAATAGTACCATCTGAAGCGATCGACTTGATACATTCTGGAATCGCATTAAAAATTGTGCGTAAAAAATTTGGTACTTCTGTCTCGTCATATTCTAAATTGCATTTCTTGGCAGATGAGATATCTGTAGGTAATTCAGTGTCTTCTGTCTCTACTATTCGATGCTGTATATTTTGAATAATATTGCTAGATGAAATTAGTCCGAGTAATTTTCCTTCTCCATCTACAACAGGAAGATAATTAGTTTGATATTTCTCCAGTAGAGATAAAGCAGTATTTAAATCGAAAAGCTGAGATGATTCGATCGCGATCGCTGGCTTTTCTATTACTTCAGCAATTTTTAACTGATTAAGATTCCTACCAGAAATACTCAATTTCAATGCTTGTGATTCACTCAGCATTCCCTGTAAGTAACCATCCTCAACTACCAACAGACAAGCAACACCTTTTTCACTCATCAGCGCGATCGCTTCCATTACAGGTGTCTCTGGTGTAACTGTTAACGGGGTAATTAGTTCATAGTTCATGGTTCATTGAAGATTGGCTAATGGCTAATAGATAATGGCTAATTGGTATTACTTCCTACAAAGGTACGGGCGGGTTTTGTTCGGGATTTGTG
>CAZJTL010000140.1:6687-14039 GCA_964548905.1 uncultured bacterium
GTGGGTTAAATCGATAACCGCTCGTCTAAACCCGCCCCTACGACTAATTCCTACTTTCCCTACACCCTTCTATTGCCCTCTGAAACGCTTGAGTTAAAAGATCGATTCCTGTAATAGCAGTACCGACGACAACGGCGTAAGCGCCTAAATCTAGTGCTTGTTTTGCCATTTTTGGAGAAGATATTCCTCCTTCGCAAATTATGGGTACTTTTAGTTTTTCTACTAACTCTGTTAGCAGTACCAAACCAGGAGGAGATAAGTGTTTAGTGCTGTCGGTATAACCGTAGAGAGTCGTTCCTACTAAATCTGCACCAGATTCAACCGCAGCGATCGCACTTTCTAAATTATCAATATCTGCCATAACTAACTTACCCAGGCGATCGTGAATATTACTAATAATTTCTTTGACTGTTTCCCCTTCTGGACGTTCTCTTAAGGTAGCATCGATCGCGATAATATCTGCACCAGCTTCAGCAATAGCAACAGCATCTCGATAGCGTGGAGTGATATAAACCTCAGAATCTAAACCAGTTTGTTTCCACAAACCAATTATGGGAATGTGAGGTAATTTCTCTCTGACTGCCATAATCTGTTTGGGTGTATCAATTCTCACGCCTGCTGCACCACGCTTGACACAAGCTTGCGCGATCGCCGCGATCGCTTCAGGATTGTGCAAAGGAGAATCCACAGGCGCTTGACAAGAAACAATTAGTTGGGATTTTAGATTCTCGATAACCTTGTTCATAGTTCATGGTTCATTTCTGATAGCCATCAGTTGTCAGCCATCAGCCGTCAGTATTTGACTGAAAGCTGATTACTGAAAGCTGATTGCTAATAGCTAACTAATCAACCCACCAATCTTCTCCAACAAATAAGTTGGTTGAATTGGTTTAATTAAGTAATCATCGATGCCCTGTGCTGATAAATCTTGCGATTGAGAATCTGTTAGACGAGAACTTAAAAGCATAACTTTAATATCTTTGGTTTTATGAAAATGTTTGAGAGTTTTGCTAATATTTTCAATGTCGATTTGAGTAGATTCTCGATCGATTATGACTATGCTTGGCTCTAACAATCCTATTTGTTGAATAGCTGTAGAATCATCAATCAACCATACCACTTGGTAATTAGCAGCCATTAACAATTCGCAGATTAGAGTGGATATTTCTTCATCTTGAGCAATTAAAATAATCGTTTTGCTCTGAGCATGATTTCGCTCGATCGTCTCTTGATGATTTTCTGGTTTTGGTTCGATCGCTTTTTGATTGGGTAGGTAAACAGCAAAAATTGAACCTTGACCAACTACTGATTCGACTTCAATTCTTCCTCCATGTAATTCAACTAGTTGTTTGGTTAAAGCTAGTCCCAATCCAGTACCGCCATGGGTTCTTTGACGCGAACTTTCTAGTTGTTGAAATTTTTCAAATAATAAAGGTAGATTTTCTTGAGAGATACCAATTCCTGTATCTTCAACTTCAAAAATCATCTCTTGTTGTTCTCGCCAGATTCTCAGAATAACTTTGCCATTTTCTGAAGTAAACTTAATGCCATTGTTGAGCAGGTTTAATAAAATTTGTTTGACGCGATCGCGATCGGCATAGACTTGTTCTTGCTCTGTTTCTAATTTAAAATCTAGCTGTAGATCGATTTCTTTTTTGTCAGCTTCATCTTGAAGTGCTTTCAGAACTGACTTTGCTAAACCGTAGAGAGAAAAATCACTAAAGTTTAGCAAGATTTTGCCCGATTCTGCTTCCGAAAAATCGAGAATATCGTTAACTAAATCTAATAAATGTTTGCCACTATCTTGAATAGTTTTTAAATATTGTCTCTGTTTTTCTAGCGGTAATGTTGTATTTCCCTGAGCTAAAGACCAATGCAGTAAAGTTCCCGATAAACCAATGACACAAGTTAAAGGAGTACGCAATTCATGGCTCATATTGCCAATAAATTCATTTTTAGACTGACTGGCTGCTTGGGCTGCAAGTAGCGCATCTTGAAGTTGTTGCGCTCTTTTTTTTACTTGCTCTTCGAGAGATTTTTTTTGCTGTTGTAGTTGCAAATAAGATTCATTTTGATAGATCGCAATCGCTAAATATTCAGAAATTTGTCTTAAAAATTTAATTTCAATGTTTCTCCATTTACGAGGAGCGAAACATTGATGAGCAATTATAAATCCCCATAATGTACCATGTACTATAATTGGTGTAACTAATTTAGCTTTTACCCTCAGTCGTTGCATTAATTCAATCAAACATTTGGGCAAATTAGAGTGATTTTCTACATCCTCTACAGCCAAACTAAATCCCTGACGATATTTTTCCTTGCATTGTGAAGATTTAGAAAAACAATTTTCCTTATGAAAATTAAGTATGGAAAGAATGCGATCGGATGCTCTAGATTCGTAAGTAACGGTGTCTATATATTCATATTCCCGTTCTTCTCCATGATTGTTCGAGTATTTAAGAGGAACGTTTAATTGATAAATAACTAAACGATCTACTTTCAGAGAATTTCTGACTTGTTCGATCGTCATGGTAAAGATATCTAATAAGTCCAGATTTTGACTTATTTGAGTTTGTACCTGATTGAAAATACGTTGCTGTTCGACTTGATAACTAGGAGTTTCTGCAACTATTTTTTCATCTGTAAAGGTAAGATAAGTCTGATTAGGTAATAAATTAGTTTCTGTAACCGATTTGATTTGAGAATTATTTCTAAATAGAGTAATTTTTTCGTTGAGTGAAATCTCAGTTGGCACTAAAGATTCAACGGTTTCTGGTGCTGTTAAAATCGATAGCAATTCTAAAATAAAGCGATTTTGTAGCTCCGAGCTTCGAGCCAATGCCTGGTTTTTTATTTGTTGCAGGCGATCGAATAGCGTCTGCTTATTTAGTAATTGTTCGCGAATAGAATCTAGAAATATCTCTATCTGGTGTATGTCAAAAGTTAAACTAATTTGAGCAGATTTATGGTTATTGTTGAATTCGCTTTTAATCAGTAAAAGAGCCTGCCATTGCCCGATCGCCAACAGCTTAAAATTATCCCATTGCCAATCTCGTTCGGTAATTTTGTTTGCAGAGTGTGACTGTTGAATAAGATCTGTTTCTGTTAGTAACAAAACACGATCTTGATTAGATACAGCAATCTCTTCCCACAAAAAAACAAGTTTTTGTAAGACTTCTCTGGAGACAGTCCGATCTAAGATAGAAGATTGAGAATAAATCATCATCTGATTGTAAGCAACAACAGCCCTAGTTGTTATTAACTAGGATCGCTTACGATCGCTGCTTTAATCCCAACTGTAATTATTTTTCAAGATTATAAAATTTATGCATCGTCTTGCTGCTATACCTGGAGGTTGGAATGCTGAAACCAACGGCACAATTTTTATTTCTCAAACTTCAGCACCAATTATCATCATTACAGCAGCAGATACTGATATTCAAACCCTAGCTGCTTCTCTTACTCATTTACCACCAGATTTCCCTTCTCTAAGAGTTGTCAATCTCCTCCAGCTACAGCAGCAATTGAGTATAGATACTTATGCAGATCGAGTTCTAGCTCATGCCCAAGTAATTATTTTAAGATTGCTTGGTGGAATTTCTTATTGGTCTTACGGTTTAGAAATATTAAAACAAACAGTTGAATCTACAAAAGCGTCTTTATTTGTATTACCTGGCGACGATCGCCCCGATCCCCAGTTGATTAGTCATTCTACAGAATCTCTAAAAACAGTCAATCGACTCTGGACTTATTTTAACGAAGGTGGAGTCGAAAACTATACTAATGCACTTAAATTTGTTGCTAATTTTGTTGGCGATCGCTCTTACAGCTTTTCCCTTCCAAAATCTGTTCCTAGAATTGGTTTATATAGCTGTAATTTTTTACAAGAATCAATCAACAATAATCGACAAACAATAAGGGATAATAGAATTGGAATCTTATTTTATCGCGCTCATTATCTAGCAGGAAATACACAAGTCATTGAGGCACTTTGCCAAGCTTTAATTAACCGAAACTTACAGCCTCTTCCTATTTATATTTCTTCCTTACAAGAAGCAGAAATTCAAGCTGAATTACTTACCTACTTTCAAGAACAACCATCTTTAAAAATTCAACTTTTACTCAATACCACCAGTTTTTCCTTAGCTAAACTTGGCAGCGAACAACAACCAGAATTATGGGATAAATTAAATATACCAATCTTTCAAGTGATTCTTAGCAGCAGTACCGAATCACAATGGCAAGATGGTTTAAATGGTTTAACTCCTAGAGATGTCGCCATGAATGTGGCGCTTCCAGAAGTAGATGGAAGAATTATTACTCGTGCAGTTTCCTTTAAATCCGTCCAAACCTGGAACGAAAAATTAGAAACCGATGTAGTAGTCTATCAACCCAGACGCGATCGCCTGGAATTTGTCGCCAATCTCGCTGCTAACTGGATTAATTTACAACAAACACCGCGAAGTGAACGAAAAATAGCTCTCATTCTTGCCAACTATCCTAACAAAAACGGGAGAATTGCCAACGGAGTCGGACTAGATACACCTGCAAGCTGCATCGAAATTCTTCAAGCATTACAACAAGCAGGTTACTGGATTGAAGATATTCCTGCTACAGGAGATGAATTGATCGATCGTCTCACTGCTGGAATTACTAACGATCCAGAATCAGAAGGAGGCAGAAGGCAGGAGGCAGGAGGCAGGAGGCAGGAGGCAGAAGGCAGAAGGCAGGAGGTGCAAGATGAGATTGAAGGATGGGGGTTAGGAGTAGAAGAATATCAGGAATATTTCGCTACTTTACCTGAGAAAGTTAGACAAGAAGTTTTAAGTAGATGGGGAGAAATAAATGCGGAGGGGCAGAGGGGCAGAGAGGCAGAGGGGAATACGAATAACATACCTAATCGATTACAAAATATCGATCGCAAAATACCCATCCCTGGTATTCAATTAGGAAATGTATTTGTTGGTATACAACCATCTAGAGGATACGATCGCGATCCGAGTTTAAATTATCATGCACCAGATTTAGAACCGACTCATAATTATTTAGCTTATTACTATTGGTTGAGAAAAAAATTTGACGCACAAGCGATCGTTCATCTCGGCAAACATGGAAATTTAGAATGGCTGCCAGGAAAAAGCATAGCTCTATCAGATAGCTGCTACCCAGAAATTACTCTCGGTGCAATTCCTAACTTCTATCCATTTATCGTTAACGATCCAGGGGAAGGTTCGCAAGCAAAAAGACGCGCCCATGCTACCATTATCGATCATCTTACACCACCTTTGACCCGCGCCGAACTATATGGAGCGCTGCAAAAACTAGAAACCTTAATCGACGAATATTACGAAGCCCAAACCCTCGATCCATCTCGTTTAAAAATCATCAGCGATCGCATCACTCAATTAGTCAAACAAGAAAATCTAGATCGAGATCTAAATATAGAAAAAGTAGATAACAACTCGATCGCCCAATTCCTCACCATTGCCGACGGCTACCTTTGTGAACTAAAAGAAGCCCAAATTAGAGATGGTTTACATATCTTCGGTCAATGTCCTCAAGGAACACAACTAAGAGACTTAATCATCGCGATCGCTCGTTCCCCCAGTATCGATCGCCTGGGAATAACCCAAGCCATAGCAGAAGATTTAGATTTAGATTTCGATCCTCTCACTGCCAATCCAACTGATAAACTCTCTGCATTGCCCCCCTTGTTAAGGGGGGTTGGGGGGGATCGCCTCTGCGCGAAATTAAGATCGCATCCCACAATTAAAGACGCGATCGAACTACTAGAAGAAATTGCCGCAGAATTAGTAGAAGCATTATTATCCGCAGATAAACGCAGATTAACGCAGATAGGAACGAACACGCAAACACAACTTGAATGGATTAAAAATACTCTTCTTCCTTCCCTGCAACAAACCGATCGCGAACTAATTAACCTCCTCAAAGGATTAGATGGAAAATACGTTCCTCCAGGTGCATCTGGCGCACCTACCAGAGGCAGACCAGATGTTTTGCCTACAGGACGCAATTTTTATTCAGTAGATATTCGTGCTATTCCTACTGAAACTGCATGGGATGTAGGCAGAAAAGCAGCAGAGACGGTGATAGAAAGATACACTCAAGAAAATGGTGAATATCCTCAAACTCTAGCTATATCCATCTGGGGAACCTCTACCATGCGAACTGGTGGGGATGATGTGGCTCAAGTACTAGCGTTAATGGGAGTAAGACCGATTTGGGATGGTTTGTCTCGTAGAGTTGTAGATTTTGAAATTCTTCCTACTTCTGTTTTAGGACGACCTCGCGTCGATGTCACCATTAGGGTGTCGGGCTTTTTTCGCGACTCTTTCCCCAATCTACTGAATTTATTATACAAAGCGATCGAGGTAATTGCAAGCCTTGAGGAAAATTCTCAAGTAAATCCTCTTGCCGATCGCGTGCAAACAGAAACACAATTTTGGCAAGAGCAGGGATTAACTCAACAACAAGCCCATCAGCGATCGCTCTATCGCATCTTTACTTCTAAACCAGGTGCTTATGGTGCAGGTTTGCAAGGTTTAATCGAAGCTCAAAATTGGCAAGACGACGAAGATTTAGCCCGTGCTTACATTAACTGGAGTTCCTACGCCTACGGTGCTGGTGGCAAGATTGCCTCTGCTTCAGAAGCATTTACTAACAGACTCAAACAATTACAAATCGTTCTCCACAATCAAGATAATCGCGAACACGATTTATTGGATTCTGATGATTACTATCAATTTCAAGGTGGTTTAACGGTAGCTGTTCGCGCTTTAACGGGTAAAAATCCTACTACTTATTTCGGTGATAATTCTATTCCTGCCAATCCTAAAGTAAAACTCCTACAAGAAGAAATTGCTAAAGTATATCGTTCCCGTGTAATTAATCCGAAATGGATTGAAGGAGTGATGCGTCACGGTTACAAAGGTGCATTTGAAATGGCAGCAACAGTAGATTATTTATTTGCTTATGATGCTACGGCTAGATGCGTCGAAGATTATATATATCAAGGAGTAGCCCAAGCTTATTTATTAGATGAAAATGTCCAACAATTCATTCGCGATCGCAATCCTTGGGCATTGAGAGATATGGCAGAAAGATTATTAGAAGCGAAACAAAGAGGTTTATGGCAATCTGCAAGTCAGGAAATTATAGATGAATTAAAAGCGATCGCTAATGATGCAGAGGGAGTGATTGAGAATAAGTAGCTAGGGGTTAGGGATAAAAAGGGGTGTAGGGTGTAGGGAAAAAGTAGCAAGTAGCAAGTCCCTAAGTGCTTCGTTTTGAGTTTCTCCGCCTCCGAGCAAGTAAAAACTTCTGACTTC
>CAZJTL010000141.1:0-13888 GCA_964548905.1 uncultured bacterium
TTTTTTGTTATTTTACATCTAAACTAAGTCTTCAGTGACTTTTGAGAACTGGTATAAGATGAGGAATGCAGCCAACATTCCCATACTGAAGAGCGACAAAAGTACAATTTGCTTTTTCATCGCCGATCGTTAACTTTGACTGGAAGTAGACCGATACCAAGTCTGCTGCCATTGGCGCATCTGCTCGATTTCATCGCTCTGAGTTGGAACGATCGATTTCGCCAGTTCGCGCAGTTCGGGGCGATCGCTATCTAATATCATTCCCGCCATCATTACTGCCATTTTGTGGTGGGGAATCATCTGCTCGATAAAGGCTTTGTCAAAATCGGGAGCATTTTTTAGAGCTTCTAGATCCGCATTCATCATTCCCATCATGCCCATACCAGAACCCATCCTCCCAGGATTGGGTTTGGGAGAATTCTGAGGATGATGCAAATCGCTACCATTGTTTCGCATTTGGGCTTCTATGGGGTTAGCGATCGATAGTCCGATCGGAATACTGCTGGTAACTACAGCGAGCGTAAAACGAATTAAAGATTTGTTATTCATAGATTTAATTGACTCCCTGTCATTTGCCACTTGTAATTCAGCAATCAGATCTTTCTTTGCTTAGTTTTTGCCGATCGAGGCAGTATTACAAATAGACTTGAGAGTTTACTGTATCTACTATTAACAATTTCACGTTTAGATGAAATTGAGATGAAATCTGCGGCTGCGCCAGTAAAGAAATATTGCGAAATACTGCAAATTGAGAACTTTCAACGTTGATGTAATTGATGCGATCGCTTGAATGGTCAAGTTACATTATCATATTCGATCGAGCGCAGGCAGAAAATTCGAGCGTGACGTTACCCAATTCTGGAGTAAATTTAATGGCATTAGTTAGGAGATTGCAAATATCTATCAACTAGAGCTTTGAAATATTGCTGCGATCGTACATCGCTTATCAAACAATCTCTCAAACAAGAAGGCAGTTTTTAAGGTTTTCCAAGACGATTCTTATCATTTTTTAGAATATTTCTCAGGGAAAAATCATCTACATTTAGGAAATTAAATGTTCGAGAGCTGATGTTGCAGACATACTCTCATCATCTCAAAGGAGAACATTTATGAAGCTAGAAGGAAAAGTAGCCCTAGTGACTGGTAGTAGTCAGGGAATAGGTCAAGCAATTGCCGTAAAACTTGCCTCTGAAGGAGCAGACATTGTCATCAACTATCGTTCTCACCCAGAAGGGGCTGAGGAAACTCTGGCTAAGGTACAAGCGGCTGGTGGTAGATGCTATATGGCTCAGTGTCCCGACTCTAAGGGTTATACGCTCAAAGCAGACTTAGGCGATGTTAGCGACCTGCGGCAACTGGTTGCAGATAGTATCAAACATTTTGGCAAGTTAGATATTTTAGTGAACAATGCTGGAATTGAAAAACACGCTCCCTTTTGGGAAGTCACTGAAGCTGATTACGATGCAGTACTTAACGTCAATCTTAAAGGTGTCTTCTTTGCTACTCAGGCGATGGTGCAACACTTGATGCAAACAAAACGACCTGGAAAAATTATCAATATCAGTTCGGTGCATGAAGAATTGCCTTTTCCCAATTTTGCTGCTTATTGTGCCAGTAAAGGAGGGATAAAAATGCTAACTCGTAATTTGGCAATAGAATTAGCTCCTTTAGGAATCAAGATTAACAATGTCGCTCCAGGTGCGATCGAAACTCCTATTAATACCAAATTATTAAACGATCCAGCCAAGTTGGGCGCACTGCTGCAAAATATTCCTCTGGGTCGTTTGGGCAAACCAAATGATGTTGCATCTCTGGTAGCTTTCCTAGCTTCTGCTGATGCCGATTATATTACAGGCAGCACTTTCTTTGTCGATGGTGGATTGCTTTGGAACTATCAGGAACAGTAAGGAGAAATAAAATGTTAGATTCACCTTTATTTATTCCAGTTATCCTCGGTACTCCCCGTAAAGGTCGTCAAAGCGAATATGTTGCTAAGTTTATTGTCGAACAGATTGACAAGCAGAATAATATTGAGACTGAGTTAATCGATATTCGCACCCTGTCAATCGCGATCGATGATGCGGGAGAATCGGCAAAAGATCCAGAGTTCTCCGCCCAAATGGAACGAGCGGATGGTTTGATTATTGTCGCACCAGAATACAACCACGGCTATCCAGGTTTGCTCAAACACGTTCTCGATACTTGCCTCAAAGAATATATTCACAAAGCAGTTGGGTTATGTGGTGTTTCCGCAGGTTCGTTTGGCGGTACGAGAGTAATACAGAATTTATTGCCAGTAATGCGCGAATTGGGTTTAGTGACTATTTTCTACGATCTTAATTTTGCTAATGTACAACAACTATTCGATGATTCTGGCAAGATTTTGGATGAAGAAACTCAGATTCGTCGTCTCGATCGCTTTATGCAAGAGTTGATTTGGATGTCAACAGTGTTGAGGTATGGACGTGTCTCAGTCAATTTGGACAAGCAAGAAGAAACAACCACGAACTACCATGCCAATAAACCCTGTCCTGAAGTCGCTACCAGAATGGGTATGGATGCAGTGGATACAGTACTACAAGTCCGTACTTGTTCGCAGACGGGCAAAATAGAAGCCAATCCAGTTAACTAAATAAATACCTTTTAGATAGAGGAGCGATCGCCAATGAAAACAGAAGCTAGCCTCGAACAAAAAGCACTCAAGGCACTAGTGCAGCATGGCAGAAATAACTATTCAGTTAATCAAGGGGGAAACCTTTTAGGATCGGGCTTATTCACTCCTGTAGGGGAGGCGGTTGTGGCGAGGAAACCTCGCCACCTTGTCCGCCGTGCGAATGGCAAGAAAGCCCCTACTAGTCTGTCCAGATTGAGTTGATGGATAAAGATTGGGTATAGGGATTTAGGGGCTTAGGGGTTTAGGGAAATTGTTTTATTTCTCACTTTAAACTTGACAGAGTACTACGACTGACTCTAGAAAAAAATTGTTTCACCAAAAATTGTTACAGAAACAACCTAAATTTACACAGTCTTCATCCAAAGATTTTTAGCTACGTAATATTATCTAGAGGTTAGTTAGCCGTCAGCACTCAGCCGTCAGTACTCAGCCATCAGCCGTCAAAAGTAAGTCTGCTTTCTGTCGAGCGCTGATAACTGAAAGCTGATAGCTGATAGCTACAGGATTAAATTTTGACCGATGTTTAACCCTAATAAATCACTGCATGAATCTCAGCCAAAATAAACCTCTACCTTATGATGCTGTTTTGGGTGGTAAATCTCCACCTCCTTTTGGTGCTGGAGTTTTAGGCGGAATGGCGGGGGTGCAATGGCGTTTAAATAGTAGTTGCGATCGCACCAAGATTAATGCACTTGGAGATGCACTGAATTATGGCGATCGCGGCAAAGATTTTTTAACTAATTTAATTAACACGGAAACAGGATTGTTATTATGGACTGCTTATCATCTACTTTGGCAAGCAGACAAAAAAAATTTAATTTTCTCTGGTAGAGTCACTCAAACTGCCTTGGCTAAACAGGGAATGCAAAAACGATTTGGCGATGGCAAGCTAATTGAAGCGATCGCCCTGACTGACAAATTAACTTTATTGCTAACTAGTGCTGGTGCGAGTTTATTTCAAAGGGAACAGGGAACGGGGAACAGGGAACAGTATTATGAGTCTATGGGAATTGAAGTTCCACCTCCTTATGACTCTCGCACAGGCGAGGAATCTGACTCCAATGTCGATCGAGATAACCAACTATCAAGCTTAGTATCCGATCGACAACCTGAACTATTGCCTGTTGCCTGTTGCCTGTTGCCTCGACCGCAGGTTGTTCGACAAATACTTTGGCAAATCGATTGTCCGACGGAATGCGCTACAATTAGTCCCGATCGCACGGCGATCGCTTTGGGATGGAAGCATCATATCTATCTCTGGAATTTACGTAACGGACAACTCATTCAGCACTTAGAAACCGATTGCGGTTGGGTATATAGCCTGGTTTTCAGTCCCGATAGTAAGTTAATTACCGCCAAAATTAGCAACGATCGCTCGATCGCCTTATGGGATGTTAGTTCGGGCGAACTAGTACGAAAATTAAAAGGACATACAGCCTTTGTCAAAAATCTCACTTTTAGTCCTGATGGCAAATTACTTGCTTCTGGAGGAGAGAATAATGTCATTCGCTTGTGGAATATCGAAACGGGAAAACAGCTTCAGCGCTTGGAAGAAGAAGACGGTTGGCGATGTTTGGGAGCAAGTTTAGTTTTTAGTCCAGATAGTAAATTATTAGCTGTTGCCAGCGATCGCTATTTTGGTAGAGAAGATGGGATCCGTTTGTGGGATGTTAAATCTGGTCGTGCTGCTCGACTTTTACAAAGCGATCGACAAGGAATCGTCAATCTTGCTTTTAGTCATGATAGTAAGTTATTGATCGCTCAGAGTAAAGAGCGAGCGCTCGAAAGTTGGAATGTTGCTTCTGGTGAGGTTATTGCTACTACCAACACAGATAATTCTATTCCCTTCGCAAATTATTTTCAGCGCGATCGCTGGCAACAATTAGAAAAGTCAATTGATTCCCTTAGCCATTTTGCGATCGATCCTGAAGGTCAAATTTTAGCGACAAGTAGAGATGACAATACTATATGCTTGAGAGACTTAGTTACTGGCAAACAATTACAATTGCTGACAGGACACCAAGAAGCAATCTCTAGTCTTGCTTTTAGTCCAATCCCCCGATCCCCCCTCAATCCCCCCTTAAAAAGTGGGGAGGGTGGCGAAGGGAAAATTCTCGCTTCTGCTAGTAAAGATAGAGCGATCGCGTTATGGGATGTAGCTACTGGGAAGCAACTAAAATTACTAATTGGACATCAACAAGAGATTTCTAGTCTTGCTTTTAGTCCCGATGGTAAATTACTCGCTTCTGCTAGTTGGGATAAAACAGTGCGCCTGTGGGATGTTGCTTCTGGACGTCAACAACAGATACTCTTTGGACATAAAGGTTGCGTGAGAACTGTCGCTTTTAGTCCCGATGGCAAATTACTTGCCTCTGGCAGTTGGGATAAAACAGTACGTCTGTGGAATGTTGCTTCTGGAACTCAAATTCGAGCGATTAGAACTTATCGAGATGTACTCAGTGTTGCTTTTAGTCCTGATGGTACGGCAATTGCTTCTGGTGGTTGGGATTATTTTGGTAGCGGTAGTACTTTGCGTTTGTGGGATGTCGATCGCGGTAAACAAATAAAATGGTTAGAGTCATATTCTCGTACTGTGCATAGCGTTGCCTTTAGTGCTGACGGTCAATTTTTAGCCACAGGCGGTGGCGATTGGACTATTCGCTTATGGGATTTAGCTACAGGGAAACAAGTTAAAAGATTGGAAGGACATGCGCGATCGGTTACTCAAGTCGCTTTTACTCAGAACGATAGACAGCTTATTTCTGGTAGCGGCGATCGCACTGTAAGAGTTTGGCAGATCGATAATTGTGCCGATCGCCTCTGGTAGTATCTGTCTTTAACTAATACTCGATCTGCCTCTGACAATCTTTAAAAACTAGCTACTAAGTGTTTGTACTTAGTTTAATTAGATTTAACCAAAATGCTTAAGTAAAAATTAAGTGATGCTACTGATAAATTGCCATCTTGCCGAAAAAATTACGTAGTTCAACGGAGATAAATTGCCAATTAAAGTTGCAAGTTAGATAGAGAACTTGGTGGAACTAACATTGAATAAATCTAGAAACAAATTGTTAGTTAAACTAACTTGTTGGCTAATGATAGAGATTGCACTCAATTTCGTAGGACTTGATAATATAGCGGACTACAGCGAGTATATTTTTGAAAGGCATCAAATCCTAACTTCTTACCGTACCAACAAACCCCTAGCCCCTAATCTCTAACCCCTATCTCAACTATCCAATTAATGCAAGCACGACTACTTATATTCCCAATTCTGAAACGGCTGAAGATGGGATATAGCAAGATTGAGTTCGATCGTGACGAGAACGAACGCGACTGGCGAAGCGTCTTCGCCAGTTTCAGTCGTCTATGCAATATGGCTCGAAGACTTACTCTTCTGCATCTAAATCATCATCATCATTTCCTGCTCCTACTTGATTGGCTGAGACAACAGCACCCATCTCCAATTTTTCTCTAATTTGCTGTTCAATTTTTTCAGCAAAATCTGGATGTTCTTCGAGGTGAATAACTACATTATCTCTACCCTGAGCAATATTTTCGCCATTGTAGCTATACCAAGCTCCTTTGCGAACGATAATATCTGTTTGTTCGGCAATATCTAACAGACAACCCAAGCGAGAAATTCCTTTGCCAAAGATGATATCAAATTCGGCAACGCGAAAAGGAGGAGCAACTTTATTCTTCGCTACTTTAACTTTAGCTCTAATACCGTATTCACCTTCGCTTCCTTTTTTGAGAGATTGAGCGCGACGAATATCTAAACGAACAGAAGCATAAAATTTAAGAGCCGTACCCCCTGTTGTTACTTCTGGGTTGCCATAGGTAATACCAATTTTCTGACGTAGCTGATTGAGAAAAATGACGGTAGAGCCAGTTTTACTGATATTTCCAGCAATTTTACGTAAAGCTTTACTCATTAAACGAGCTTGCAAACCAACTTGGTTGTCTCCCATTTCCCCTTCAATTTCTGCACGGGGGACAAGCGCAGCTACAGAGTCTATTACTACTAAATCGACTGCTGCCGATCGCACTAATTGATCGACTATTTCTAATGCTGCTTCTCCTGTATCTGGTTGAGCGACAAGCAAATTATCGATATCTACTCCTAAAACTCCTGAATAGCTGGGATCGAGAGCATGTTCGGCATCGACGAAAGCAGCAACCCCTCCTGCTTTTTGTACTTCAGCGATCGCGTGGAGAGCTAAGGTTGTTTTACCAGAACTTTCAGGTCCATATATTTCGATCACTCTACCTTTTGGTAAACCTCCACCTAGAGCAATATCTAGTGTGAGTGCGCCGCTAGGAATCGTTTCTACTTTCATTTGAGTAGCATCGCCTAAGCGCATGATCGCACCTTTACCGAAATTGCGCTCAATCTGTTTGAGTACTAAACTAAGCGCTTTTTCTTTGTCAGGGTTATTGCTAATTGCCATGAATATTCCAGGAATGATTTATATATAGAAGTATTGATATTGATGTACCAATAAGACCAGGAATCTTATTATAGTACAAAAATACCAAATTAAATAAATATTTTCTCCTCTAATATAGCTTTGTCATTCCGCTACTAATTTTATCCAAGAATGTCTAAATATTTATGTACAGTTCCCTACCCCTTTTTTTGCTGAAAGCTGATAGCTGAAAACTCTAAACAACTACAGGAGAATTGTCTGTTTTCGGATTGGTTTGATGGGAATTACCGTTGCTGTAGGATTGTTCATTAAGATTCATTGACAGACGACCATAGTAAGCATCAGTCAATAATTGCTTGATGTCGCTAATTAGAGGATAACGAGGGTTCGATCCCGTACACTGATCGTCAAAGGCTCGATCGGCAACATCATCCAACTTAGCAAAGAATTCTGTCTCGCTTTGAGAAACTGCCTCTTTCATCGAAACAGGAATATTTAACTGTCGCTTGAGGTTTTCTACTGCTTGAATCAACAATGCTACTTTTTCCTCCTCAGTCGTACCGCCGAGATTTAAGTAATCGGCAATGCGAGAATAGCGCCACTTGGCATTAGGATATTTATACTGCGAGAAAGTCGCTTGTTTGAAAGGTGCGTCAGTAGCATTGTAGCGAATGACGTGGGAAATCATTAGCGCATTAGCTAAACCGTGAGGAATGTGGAAAGTTCCCCCCAATTGGTGGGCGATCGAATGACAAATGCCTAAGAAACCATTAGCAAATGCCATCCCTGCCATCGTCGCTGCATAATGAACTTTTTCTCGCGCTTTGGGGTCTTTTGCGCCATTTTGATAGGCACTGGGCAGATATTTAAACAGCAGGCGAATTGCTTCCAGGGCTAAACCGTTAGTATATTCGGAAGCTAGAACGGAAAGATAAGCCTCGATCGCGTGAGTTAAAGCATCGATACCGCCAAAAGCAGTCAAAGATTTGGGCATGTGTAGCACCAGTTCTGGATCGACGATCGCCATATTCGGGGTTAAAGCATAATCAGCGAGGGGATATTTAATATCGGTGCGGTGATCGGTAACTACAGCAAATGGCGTTACTTCCGAACCAGTTCCCGAGGTAGTGGGGATCGCCACCATAATCGCTTTAATTCCTAATGGCGGTAATTCGTACACCCGTTTGCGAATGTCCATAAACCGCATCGCCAGTCCTTCAAATTCAATTTCAGGATGTTCGTACATCAGCCACATAATTTTGGCTGCATCCATCGGCGAACCGCCACCAATGGCGATAATTACATCGGGATTAAACTTATTCATCATATCCAAACCCCGATTCACCGTATCTAAAGAGGGATCTGGTTCGACATCGTAAAAGATATCGTATTTGAGTCCAATTTCATCGAGAACTGTTTCTAAGGAATTGGTCATCCCCATTTCGTAGACTGGCTTATCGGTAACGATAAATGCCCGACGTTTGCCAGCTAATTCCCGAATGGCAACGGGTAACGCCCCATACTTAAAGTAAATCTTGGGTGGCACGCGAAACCACAGCATATTTTCTCGTCGTTCTGCCACCGTTTTGATATTTAATAGGTGTTTGGGTTCGACATTTTCGCTAATCGAGTTACCGCCCCAAGTACCACAGCCCAAAGTTAAAGAAGGATCGAGGCGGAAGTTATAGAGGTCGCCGATCGCGCCTTGAGAAGAAGGGGTATTAATGAGGATTCTGGCAGCTTTTAGTTTGTCTTCAAAGCGTTTGATGTGTTCGGAATCGAGGGTATAAAGCACCGCAGTATGACCGCGACCGCCAAATTCGACTAACTGTTCGGCTATGTCTACTAAGACATCGAAATCTTTAGCGCGATACATAGCCAAAATCGGCGAAAGCTTTTCATAGGCAAAAGGTTCATCGCGATCGACTCTTTCTGCTTCCCCGATCAAGACTCTGATATCTTCAGGAATCTCGATTCCTGCCAACTCAGCCAGTTTTTGCACCGATTGACCGACAATTTCGCTATTTAAGCGTCCGTTGACGATAATTTTGCTGCCCACTTTTTCTCTTTCCTCAGCATTGAGGAAATAAGCACCGCGTGCGCTAAATTCTCGCTTAACCTCTTCGTAAACATCATCGACAACAACGACAGATTGTTCGCTAGCGCAAATCATGCCGTTGTCGAAGGTTTTGCTGAGAATAATTGAAGAAACCGCCATTTTGATGTGTGCCGACGAGTCGATCGCCGCAGGGGTATTACCCGCACCAACCCCTAAAGAAGGTCGTCCTGAAGAATAGGCAGCTTTGACCATGGCAGGGCCGCCAGTCGCCAAAATCAGTTTAATTTCCGAATGCTGCATCAAAGCTTGAGACAGAGGAACTGTTGGTTCGTCGATCCAGCCAATGATATCCTCTGGTGCGCCTGCTTCTATTGCCGCATTTAAAACAATTTTGGCAGCTTCGATCGTGGATTGTTTGGCGCGGGGATGAGGAGAAAAAATGATAGCGTTGCGGGTTTTGAGGGCAATCAAGGCTTTAAAAATAGCCGTAGAAGTTGGGTTGGTAGTGGGTACGATTCCAGCTAAAATACCCACTGGTTCGGCAATTTTTTGGAAACCAAAAGATTTGTCTTCTTCAATAACTCCACAGGTTTTGTAGCTTTTGTACTTGTTGTAAATAATTTCCGAGGCGAAATGATTTTTGATTACTTTGTCTTCAACAACTCCCATTTCTGTTTCCGCAGCCGCCATTTTTGCCAGCATAATTCTTGCCGCATTGCTAGCTAATGCTGCTTTTTTAAAAATATAATCGACCTGTTCTTGAGTGTAAGTTGCGTAATTTTCTTGAGCATTTTTTACTCGTTGAATTAGTTGTTCAAGTTCCTCGATATTTGTAGTTTTTAATACCATATTATTACGCGCCTGATAATTGTAGTGAAGCTATTTATAGTCTAGCTAATTCTCAAATTAGCTTCTATTTTTTTTGATTAGTCAATATTGTAAATAATTGTTTGAATTCTTCAAAAATTGATTTTAACAACAAAACTTTTGTTTTATTATTTATTAATAAAGGATAGGGGATAGCTAATAGTTCATAGTTCATAGAAAAACAGGGAGCAGGGAGCAGAAGGCAGGAGGAAACAGCCAAGTAGGAAGTAAGAAGTAGGAAGTAGGAACCTTCATAGCGGCTGTTAACTCATTACTCATTACTTCCCCTACACCCTAATCCCTAACCCCTAATCCCTAATCATTCAACTCAATTTCCGCTCCAACTACACCAAGCTCACTACGGCGATCGAGACGAAAGCCGACTTTTTCGCAAACTCGTTGCATTGCTAAATTATCGGGCAAAATATCGGCAGTGATGCGTTTTATCTGTTCGTTTCGACCTATTTGTATGAGTCTTCGTAACATCTCCGTACCCAAGCCACGACATTGGAAGGGATCGCTCACCATCATCGAAAACTCAGCTTCACTAACACCGTGTAATTTACTCAAGCGTCCGACTGCGAGGATTTCATGCATTCCCGTTTCTGGATTTTTATAGTCTGCAACCAGCGCCATTTCGCGATCGTAGTCGATGAAACACAAACGCATCAGTCGATCGTGGGCAATTCTTTGAGTCAGTTTCATCAAATGGAAGTAACGAAAATAAACGCTTTGCTCGGAAAGAGTTTTATGAAAGCGAACGGCAAGGGGTTCATCTTCGGGACGGATGGGACGAATCGTAATAGCAGTACCATCCTTTAACGTCCAAGGGGTAACGTATTGAGTCGGATAGGGACGAATCGCTAGTTTGGGTAATTGTTCTTGAGTAATAGTGGATTCGTGAAGAACGATACGAGCATCTAATGCCAGCAAAGGTTGGCGATCGCTTTCTCCTAATGGTAATGCTAACAAAGGATTGATATCTATTTCCTTAATCCAACGCTGTTCGACTACAAGCTGACTGAAACGCACCAACAATTCTTCTAAAGCAGTCAAATCCACAGGTTGACGACCGCGAACGCCTTGAAGTGCTTTGTAAATTTTGGTTTGTTCCATCATGCGTCGAGCTAGGGTAGTATTCAGGGGAGGAAGCGCGATCGCCCGATCTTTAAATACTTCTACTAGTTGTCCGCCTACACCAAAAAGTAAAACCGACCCGAATTGAGGATCGACGCTGCTACCAAGGATTAGTTCGTAGCCGCCATCGCGTTGAATCATGGGTTGGACGGTAACGCCCTGAAAAGCTGAGAGGCTGAGAGGCTGAGAAGCTGAGGAGATTTTTTCAACTGATTCTTTAATGGCTCGATATGCACCTCTAACTGCGTCGGCGTTGGACAGGTTGAGTTGTACACCGCCTACATCAGTTTTATGGGTAATGGTTTCTGAGTGAAGCTTGAGAACAACTGGATAGCCAATGCGATCGGCAAATTCAATGGCTTCTTCTTCGCTCGTAGCAAGGTAGGTTTCGACAGTAGGAATGCCGTAAGCGGTGAGAATTTGTTTGGATTCGTTTTCTGTAAGAAGAGTTCTACCCGTCTGGTGTACTTTGGCGATTAAATCTTTAGCCAGATTGCGATCGGGTAAGCCATCGGTTTCTTGAGGCAAAGCGGGCGTTTCGTAGATACCTCGCAAGTTGTAACTGTACTGCCACATATAATTAAACACGCGAGCAGCAGCATCGGGATAGGGATAGGTGGGAATGCTGGCACTGTTAAGAATTTCCTCCCCTGCCAAAATTTCTGCTCCTCCCATCCAGCTTGCTATGATTGGTTTACCCCGACACAAACCAACCCGTTCTTTTTCGATAAAGGATTTTAACTGTTCGGCTGTTTGAGTGGGGTCAGTCATCGCCTGGGGTGTAAGAATCACCAACAAACCATCACTGTTGGGATCGGCAGCAGCAATTTCCACAGTTTTTTGATAGCGATCGGGTTCGGCATCGCCGAGAATGTCGATCGGGTTGCCATGACTCCAAAAAGGTGGCAGGAATTCGTTCAAAGAAGCGATCGTCTCAGCAGAAAGTTCTGCGAGTTCTCCATTAGTAGCAGTTAGCATGTCGATCGCCAGCACTCCAGGGCCTCCTGCATTGGTAATTGCTGTTAAGCGGGGACCTTTGGGACGGGGTTGTTTTGCCAATACCTCCGCCATATCAAACAATTCGGAGATGCTCGTTACCCTCAGTACGCCACAGCGACGGAAAGCCGCATCGAGTACTTCATCGCTTCCCGTTAACGCTCCCGTATGGGAGGTAGATGCCTTTGCGCCTGCATCGGTTTTACCTGCTTTAATGATGATAATTGGTTTAGTTAGAGCCACTTCGCGAGCAGCAGAGAGAAAAGATCGCGCATCGCCGATCGATTCCATATAAATAACGATACTTTGGGTATGAGGATCGTCACCAAGATAATAAATTAAATCGCCCCAATCGATATCGAGCATTGAACCGATCGAAATAAAAGCACTAAATCCCACATTTTCGCGAAAACTCCAATCTAAGATCGAAGTACACAAAGCCCCACTCTGGCTAATAAAACCCACATTACCAGGACGAGCCATCGCGCCAGCAAAGGTGGCATTTAAACCTGTGTGCGGGTTCATTACTCCCAGACAGTTAGGACCGATAATTCTCAGTCTTGCCTGACGAGCTTCCTGTAAGATTTGTTGTTCCAGTTCGATCCCTTTTGCCCCGATCTCTTTGAAACCAGCAGAAACAATAATGGCACTTTTCACCCCGATCGCAGCGCACTCTCGAACGAGAGTAGGCACAGTAGGTGCAGGAGTAGCGATAACTGCCAGATCGACAGGTTCGGGAATTGCTTCAAGATTGGGATAGGCTTTAATTCCCATGATGCTGTGGTGCTTGGGATTCACAGGAAAAACTGTCCCGCCGAAAGAATTACTAACCAGATTCCATAGCAGCGTGCGTCCTACACTACCTAGCTTATCGGAAGCACCAATGACAGCAACAGTTTTGGGCGCAAACAAAGAACCCAAGGGTTGATGTTCGGAACGCAGAATGTCAAAAGCGGGATCGGTGGTTAAAGCGATCGTAGGGTTCATAATTTTTGTAGTTAACAGTTAGAACTTCGGCTTTCAAACAAGACAAATTGAGATTTAGCCAAGCTAGCTTTTGGGCATTGTCTTAGCAATTTTCTTCCTCTTCAATAATCGACGTTGACCAATTGGGCAAAATTCTTAAGTATTCTCTCACAAACTCTATCTCATTTCTGGTGGCTAACTTTTACTTAAGTTCTTTTCTGGTTGTGTCTTAACCTTGATTTTATTTCTTTCTGATTTTTGACTTATAATTTCCATCAAAATTTAAGCAGCAAAAGCTGCTTAAACTTTTACTTACTTGACAAAGAGTTTTAAATCGATCGTCTAGAGTAGAAGTATTAAGTTGAATTCGATCGGGACGAAGCAATCCTCTGAGATCGATATACTTGCTTTTGTCACGGTTACTCCAAAAAAACATAACCATAATTTATATTGATAATCTACCAGCAAATTAAAATCGAAACTGTTGCAGTTCCGACCAAATTCGATCTAAATTCAAAGAAGGCAGAGGTCAGAAGGCAGAAGTCAGAAGGTTCTTAAAGTCTTATTAAGTTTTTACTTATTACTTAACCTCATGAGCAATTTGCTATCTCCAGACAGTAACAACGGTCTAGTAGGTTCCAGTCGATCGCTAGCATGGCAAGGAATTATCCTAGAGCAGCGTTCTCACCCTGGCGGAGAGTGGAGCTTTCCAGCATCTTCAGAGCATCTGATTTGCCTGTATTTAGGTAAACCTCT
>CAZJTL010000142.1:0-13836 GCA_964548905.1 uncultured bacterium
TTTTTCTGTATTGCTTTGCAAGTTCTGAGTCTATTTTTTGTCCTGTACAGAGAAAAAACTTAGTACCCTCTTTAAATAATTGATATTCTTCAACAGAAACATTGGCTCTTTTTGCCATAATTTCTTCAGCTTTTTGAGGATTTTTCTGCATAAAATCGAGGATATCGAACCAAGTATTTACTAATCCTTGAACTTGGTCTGGTTTTTCATTAATCATTTTTGCAGAAACAACTAACAAATCGGGAATTGCCCCAGGAAATTCTTTGGAACTAATTAACTCTTTAGAACCTTTTCTTTTGAGGGCAGTTAGCCAAAAAGGAGGAAATGCCCCAACAGCATCAACTTTACCCGCAACAAAAGCGGCGGCGGCGGAACCAGTTTCTAGGTTGACAATCTCTACATCTTTTCTAGTCATGCCATTTTTTTGAAGAGCAAGAGAGAGTAAGAAATCATCAACTAATCCTTCTTCGACAGCAACTTGCTTGCCCTTAAGGTCTTTGACAGTATTAATTCCTTGGGCAACAATAATTTTGTCGTTACCTGCGGAATTGTCGTTAACTAGGATTGCTACTTGACCGTTAACAGAATCAGCAGCAAAGGCGATCGTGTCATTAAGAGTTTGGCAGTTAGCATCTAGTTGTCCTGCTGCAAGCGCTTGCAGCGATTCGAGATAACCATCAAACCATCTTAATTCTACATTTAAGCCGTTCGCTTTTATAACCCATGACGATCGGTACAGAGTTTGCCTGTAGTGGTGGAGGAATTGAAATATTGCTAGTCGGTGGTGCAGGGTTTTCTGGTACTTTGCCACAGCTAATTACTAAGATGAGACTTGCTAGAAATAAAAAACATACAGATAGAAAATTACGACGTTTCATCTGGATTTTCCTTGGAATAAAGAATTTTGGTGTGAGGAGTCCAGAATCATTAATTGAATTGAGAATTACTTTGATTTTTTGGATCGAGACATTGAAAATATATCCATTTACACCACAAATCCAACCCTTGCCCCGTTTTTGCTGAAATAGGAATAATAGTGACATGAGGATTGATAGAACGTACATTAGCTTCGACGCGATCGAAATCTATGTCTAAATAGGGTGCTAAATCGATTTTAGTAATTAACAGACAATCTGCTTCTCGAAACATAATCGGATACTTGAGAGGTTTATCTTCTCCCTCAGTAACACTTAACAAAGCGACTTTAGCGTGTTCGCCTACTTCAAATTCCGCAGGACAAACTAAATTCCCCACATTTTCAACTAAAACTAAATCGAACTCAGCAGGATTGTATTCATTTTCCAAACGATGAATGCCTCCTGCCACCATTTTGGAATCTAAATGACAGGGACGACCTGTATTAATGGCAATCACTGGTACTTGATATTGACGCAGGCGATCGGCATCTAATTCAGTAGTCATATCTCCTTCAATGACTGCCATCTTTAGTTTTGGTTTTAATGCCTCGATCGTCCGTTCCAGCAGGACAGTTTTTCCCGCACCAGGACTACTCATGATATTAAGACAAGTAATGCCCCATCGATCAAAATGTTGGCGGTTATGTTCCGCACCCTGCTGATTGGCATGGAGTAAATTGATTCCTAAAGCTGCGTTAAAAGTTTGGTGCATGGTTTTTATTGGTTGTTTGTTATTGGTTGTTTGTTATTGGTTGTTTGTTATTGGTTGTTCATAGTTCATGGTTCATTGGATATCGGTAGTTCTTCATTATCCCCCTTGTCTCCTCTGCCCCTCTGCTTCTCTGCCTCTCTGCCTTTCTACTCCCTGCTCCCTGTTAAAAATACTCAATTCGATCGATCTTTAACTCTCTACCCGATCGAATATCTTCCATTGGGTTTTGACATTGAGGACAGCTATATTGAAGTCCGATTTGTGGTGAATATTCTTGCTGACAAGAGTGACAGTAGGCAATTAGAGGAGTTTCTGCGATCGCTAATTCCACTCCATCTAAAAAAGTATTTTGAGTTTGCGCTTGAAAGGCAAATTGTAAACTCACAGGTTCAACGCAGGTAAATTTACCTACAACCAAATGGATTTTGCTGATTTTTGGCTGTTCTGACTGAGATCCCCACCAATCTTGAACTGTGAGAATCAAAGCCTTAGTCATGTCAGTTTCATGCATAGTTCATAGTTCATAGTTCATGGTTCATAGTTCATTGAAGCTTGGCTAATAGCTAATAGCTAATTTTTCATAGGGCAGTTACTTTAGACTTTAGACTTTAGACTTTAGACTTTTCCCTACACCCCACACCCTTCCTATCTCCTAACTCCAAGCACTATCCGCTTCTAACTTAGCTTCTGGATGAATATAAGCTGGTTTTTCTCTTCTGGGGAGTTGTCCAGATAAGACTAAATGAGCCATAGCATCGCAAATAACGCGAGTTGCCATTAAAGAAGTGATATCACTAATGTCGTAGGGAGGGGAAACTTCAACCACTTCCAAGCCGCAAATAGGGGCATTTCTGATGATTTTTCCCAATAAATAGAGGGCTTCACGAGGTAATAAACCACCTGGTTCTGGCCATCCCGTCCCTGGTACAAAACCCGCATCGATACAATCAATATCAAAACTGATATAAACGCAGTCAGTGCCATCTAAAGCTTTTTCTAGGGCAAAATCGACGGCTGCATCTAGACCCATTTCAGTAATATCGGTGACAGTAAGAATATTAGTTGCCCTTTCTCGACAAACTTTGACTCCCTGACGCGGAACTTGCCAACCACCTATTCCCAACTGAACTAAATTTTTAGCAGGAGCATTTTTGATATTGGTGGCATGAAACCAAGGACAAGTATGCATTCTCTCGTCCAAGTCAGTTTCTTGAGTATCTACATGGCGATCGAAGTGAATAATACCAACTTTTTTATCTCCTAAATGCCGACAAACTCCCCTGACGGTGGGAAAGCCGATCGAATGATCGCCACCGAGAATAATTGGGAAAGCACCAGAACTAAAGACGTGTGCTACTCCTTTAGAAATTTGGTCGAAGGATTTTTCGTTATTGGCAGGAATGGTAAAAATATCCCCTACATCACAGAGACTAATTTGTTCGCGCAAATCGATGCCCATCTCAAAGTTATAAGGAGTATAAAGGGCAGAAATCCGACGAATGCCTTGAGGACCGAAACGAGTACCAGGACGGTAGGTTGTACCTGAGTCATGAGGAACGCCCATAATTGCCACATCATATTCCCCAACCTTACGTACATCTTCCAAATAAGGTGCTTTGAGAAAGGTATTGATGCCAGCATAGTGAGGTAATTCGCCGCGCGAGAAAGTAGGAATCGATCGATCCTTAATACTAGCTGCTGCTTCTAAGCCAAATTCTAGACCCTGAGATACTTCTTGTTGCCATCCCGTCATCGATAGCAATGCTTCGCGTTGCAAAGCTCTTTGTGCTTCGGTTGGATTGCCATTGGCATCAAAATTGGGAGGTTGAAAGGAAGGGTGTTCGGTCATGGGGAATTTTTCTTGAATTGATTAGGTGATCGAGTCTGATTAACAAAACTAAAACAGCAAGCCCAGGAGAGTTGAAAACAGCACTTTAGCTATCTAGCAAATCTCTCGGGCTTTTTTCCCGCCGTGTAGCGTTCTTGAATCGATCTATTTCAAGTCTTGCCTGTTTCTCTTGGACCAGACCTTTAAGCGAATTTCACTTAAATCGGAACCCTAGAAACTGATTATTTGTTATTTTGCGTTTACTTGTACCAAATACTTAGGACAACATAAGGTGTAATAGAACACAAAAATTTTAAATTTAACTATTAATTAATTTTCAAACCAAGTATCTAAAACCATCTGATGAATTTCACGCCACGGTCGATCGTGTTCTCTTGCTAATCGAGCGCAGTCTTCATATTCTGGTTGAACATTAATAATTTTTCTTCCTGCTTCAGTTTCTTCAAAAGCAATTTTGACATTAACTTTACCCAAAGGTGTTTCTACTGGTTGAATCTCTCTAGGAAGAACGCTTCTTTGTTGAGTTAAATGTCTGATGCCTAAAGTAGTTGTTTCCCTAAATAATACTTTTTCGCACACCGATACTTGTTCGGGTGGACAAATAACAGTTAATAAAATCCCTGGACGAGATTTTTTCATACCGATCGCCTGAGTAAACACATCAACCGCACCAACTTTAAATAACTCTTCCATCACATAAGCGATCGCCTGGGGACTGAGATCGTCTATTTGTGTCTCTAATACCGAAATTGTCTCTAATCTACAAGCTTCCAACCCATTTTCCTGCTCTCCCTCTCCCCTGCTCCCCTGCTCCCCTGCTCCCCCGCTTCTCTGCTCCTCCGCTTCTCTGCTTAGAGGCTCCCCGACCCAAATCCTGATTAAATTAGGAATGGGCAAATTCAAAGAACCTGCACCCAAGCCAATTTTTTCAACAGTCATGGCTGGTGGCGTACCAAAACTAGTTGCTAGAGTAGTAGATATAGCTGCACCTGTTGGTGTGACTAATTCTTTCTCAATGCCATTACTGTAGACTGGAACTTGATGCATTTCCCATAATTTCAAGACTGCGGGTACTGGTACAGATAACTTGCCGTGAGCGACGTTGACAATTCCTCCACCTGTAGGCATTGCCGAACAGTATAATTCATCGAGATCGAGCCAATCTAAACCCAAACAAGTACCAACAATGTCTACAATGGCATCAGTAGCGCCAACTTCATGAAAATGTACTTTTTCTGGCGCGATACCGTGAACTGCACCTTCTGCAACCGCTAATTGACGAAATACGCTGAGACTCCATTGCGATGCTCGTGATGGTAGATTAGCAGATTCAATTAGTTGTTCGATTTCGGGTAAATGTCTAGCTGGTGGATGGTGATGATGATGCTCGCCATCGTGATGGTGATGTTCGTGTTCATGCAGAAGATTTACATGAACTTTTGTAGCGATCTGCCCATTTTTATCCACTTTTTCGGCAGTTAATTGATATTCCTGGTCAATACCTAGTTTTTGCAGTTTCTCTAGCAAATATTCTAAGGGTACGCCTAGATCCACTAGCGCCCCCAAACACATATCTCCAGCAATTCCAGTTGGACATTCTAGATAAGCAATTTTTTTCATAACGATCGATTATTATGGCTACTTTATACTCTATCCATCCAGATAATCCACAGAAACGTTCTCTTGAAGAAATCGCTGATGCTCTTCATCGCGGTGCAGTGATGCTCTATCCTACAGACACCGTTTACGCGATCGGCTGCGATTTAAATGCGAAATCAGCAGTAGAACGAGTCAGAACACTAAAACAATTATCTAACGATAAGCCTCTCACATTTTTGTGTTCTTCTCTGTCAAATATTTCTCAATACGCCCAAGTTAGCGATCGCTCCTATAGAATTATGAAACGGTTAATTCCAGGGCCCTATACTTTTTTATTGCCAGCGACGAAACTAGTACCCAAAGTAGTTATGAATCCGAAACGAAAAACTACAGGAATTAGAGTACCAGATAGTCCAGTCTGCCAGCAACTTATTGAAATACTCGACAATCCGATTATTTCTGCTTCTGCCCACTTACCCGATGAAGAAGAAGAATCTGCGGTAATTGAACTAGAGAAAGCCAAGTTATTCGATGCTTTAGAAAACCAAGTAGATATCATCATCGATGACGAGCGAGAACCAGGTTTTCAAGTTTCCACTATTTTGGATTTAACCACTGACGAACCCGCGATCGTTCGTAAAGGATTGGGATGGGAAGATGCGGAAAATTGGTTAGTTGCTGCTTGATCTTGAGGGATTAGGGGTTAGGGGCTAGGGGTTAGGGAAGGCAGAAGGCAGAAGGCAGGAGGAAAAAAAGTAGGAAGTAGGGGCGAATGGCATTCGCCCTTTCGTAGGAAGTAGGAAGTAAAAAAAACTTCAGACTTTAGACTGTCTTACTTTAGACTTTAGACTTTCCCTACACCCCACACCCTACACCCTAATCCCTAATCCCTAATCCCTAACCCCTAATCCCTAGTTACAGTTGAGGTACAAATTGTTCCTTTTCAGGAACTTCGGTGTACTCAGCGACGATTTGGCGGAATTCTTCGCCGTCGATAGTTTCTTTTTCAATTAATAAATCGACCAGGCGATCGATTACTTCACGATTTTCACGAACAATCTTTTTAGCTAGTTCATGTCCGTGTTCTGCTAGTTGACGTACTTGGTCGTCGATGCGAGAAGCGATTTCTTCGGAGTATTCCGATCGCGACATTAAACCAGCGCCTAAGAATACTTCTCCGCCTTGTCCTTCTAAAGCTACAGGGCCGAGATCGCTCATGCCAAAACGAGTCACCATTTGACGCGCCATATCGCTGACTTGTTGCAAGTCACCACCAGCACCAGTTGTTACTTCGTCGTGACCGAAAATTTCTTCTTCAGCAGCACGACCACCCATAGCACCAGCGATCCGAGCCATTAATTGCGCTCTGGTGATTAACCCTTGTTCTTCGTTAGGAATAAACCAGGTTAAACCTTGTGCTTGTCCTCTGGGAATTAGAGTTACTTTTTGCACTGGATCGTGATCTTTAACAAGAGTACCAACGATCGCGTGACCAACTTCGTGATAGGCAATTAAACGCTTGCTCTTACCATCTACTAAAGGAGTGCCTTCCATACCAGCAACGACGCGATCGACTGCATCGTCAATTTCTAGCATGGTAATAGCTTCTTTACGTCTTCTGGCGGTTAAAATCGCCGCTTCGTTGAGTAAGTTAGCCAAGTCTGCACCAGAGAATCCTGGTGTACGACGAGCGATCGCATCTAAGGATACTTCGGGAGCAAGTTTCTTGTTACGAGCATGAACTTCGAGGACACCCAAACGACCTTTAATATCGGGGTTATCGACCATTACTTGGCGATCGAAACGACCTGGACGCATTAAGGCAGAATCGAGAACATCAGGACGGTTAGTAGCAGCGATAATAATAATCCCTGTATTGCCCTCAAAACCATCCATCTCAGTTAATAATTGGTTGAGAGTTTGTTCTCTTTCATCGTTACCGCCACCGATACCAGCACCACGCTGACGACCAACTGCGTCAATTTCATCGATGAAGATCAAACAGGGAGCATTTTCTTTCGCTTTTTTAAATAAATCTCTGACACGGGAAGCACCGACACCAACAAACATTTCTACGAATTCCGAACCAGAAATGCTGAAGAAAGGAACTCCAGCTTCACCAGCGATCGCCTTAGCGAGTAAAGTTTTACCAGTTCCAGGAGGGCCAATTAAGAGTACACCTTTAGGAATACGAGCGCCAACAGCAGTAAAACGTTCTGGCTGTTTCAGGAAAGTGACAACTTCTTGCAGTTCTTCTTTAGCTTCATCGATACCAGCAACATCATCAAAAACGATGCCAGTTTTAGCTTCCATTTGAAAACGAGCGCGGGATTTGCCAAAGTTCATCGCTTGTCCGGGACCACCAGGCATGTTGTTGGAGCGACGAAACAGGAAGAATAAGGAAGCAATCAACAAAATAGGAAAGACTAAGTTGCCCAAGAATCCCCAAAGAGCGCCATCATTGTTGACAGGATGGGAATCAAAGCTAATATTCGCTTCTCTAAGTTTAGTAATTAGTTCTGGTGCTGAAGCAGGAAGATCTACTCTCAGTCTTTGGAATCGATTGTCTAAATCGGGATCTACCGCCTGTACGATCGCTGTTCTGCCGTTTTCATATAAATCGACGGAATTTACCCTACCACTATCTAGATACTCTAAAAAGCGACCGTAGGTCATGCGAGTACTGGCTGTATTCCCACCTAAACTACCAGTGTTAGGTGCAAATGTTCCTTGCCAGACAAAGAAACCGACTACCAAAAGCGGTAGTGTCCAAAGTAGTAAGACTCTCCAAGAAAGTTTCATAGACTAAAAATTTTATTGCTAAAGGTTTTTAAAGAAGAAGGCAGAAGGCAGAAGGCAGAGGACACAAGGCAGAAGGCAGAGGGGACAAGGCAGAAGTTTTTACTTGCTACTTGCTACTTGCTACTTTTTTCGCTACGCTCCTATACCCCTCTTTCAAGTCAGAAGTTTAGAAAGTCGGTACAAGCCAAAATTTTCTAAAGATTAATTAACTTAATTAAATTTAACGTAATTTTCAGTTTTACATCAAGAAAAATTGACGCGCTCACCAGATAACTATCATTTTAGCCACTCCGATAAACGCGCCAACCCTATTCCCTATTCCCTTTAATAGGTTTCCACGTGCCAACGATGTTGTTGTTTCATCTGCTTGCGGAATTCAGTCCAGTCTGTGCCGTGTTTGCTTGCTGCTGCGGTTAACGCTTCATCGATACCGCCTTCCATTCCTTTGAGTCCACACATGTAGGTATGGGTGTTGGATTTCTGCATTAGATCCCACAACTCATCGGCATGTTCGCCAACTCGGTGCTGAATGTACATTCTGCCACCTTCAGAATTCTTCTGTTCGCGGCTAATCGCGTAGGTGAGACGGAAATTGTCTGGGAATTCGGCTTGCAATTTCTCCAATTCTTCCTTGTAGAGAATGTTAGGAGTAGTAGTAAGACCAAAAATTAACCAGGCTAAGCCTTTGAATTTGTAATCTTCGTGTTGTTCTTTAAACATGCGCCATAAGAAGGCACGGAATGGAGCAATACCAGTACCAGTTGCCAACATAATAATGGTGGCATCTTCATCGTCAGGAAGGAGCATTTCCTTACCAACAGGGCCAGTAATAGCTATATCTGCACCAACTTCTAGATGACAGAGGTAACTAGAGCAAACCCCTTTAATGGTTTCTCCACTTTCAGGATGTTTGTATTCTAGTTCTCTGACACACAAAGAGACTGTTTTGTCATCAACTCTGTCTCCATGACGAGTTGAGGCGATCGAATACAATCTTAATTTGTGAGGATTACCATTGCCATCTGTTCCTGGTGGAATGATACCAATACTTTGACCTTCTAAATAGCGTAGATCGCCACCAGAAATATCAAAGGTGATATGAGTACATTTACCAATACCACCTTCGCCAACTAGGTCGTAGTTCTCGATACATTTACCGATATAAGGATTTTTGGGACGATAAATGTTGACTGGGATATCCTTTGATTTAGCTTTCGCTTGAGTCATCGACTTACTTTTTTTATCTTGCTGCTGCTGTGGTTTGGATTGGTTTATATTATTGTTGGTAACTACCGAAGCGCTGCCATTCAAGGGACTACTGTTCAAAGGTTTGATACTAACAATTTGTCCCCCTAAGCGATTAATTCTTCGCATTTCTTGATTCATGCGTTGATAGGGAACAGTAATAAAGATGCTACCGCTACGACGCACGGGAGATTCTAAGTTGTCACTATCACCATTTTTGGATAGCCCTACTACTTCGTAGACAAACAAACGGTTAGTATAGGCTGAATTTGCCGCCGCATTAAGACCGTACATTATTTCAATACCTCCTCCCGAAGTCAAAGTTAATTAGGATCAATTAGAGAAGTACGCATCATGAAAAATCCTACCTGAAAATTAAGGTTAGATGTTATCGCGATAGACTGCTCTATTTAGACTATCATTGGGAGGCTCTACCTACTGAATTGAGTCAGAAGATTGAAAATCCAAACCAGGTTTCCATGTTTAAAATATGGGATTTATTTTGCCAAAACTGTGACAATTGCATCAGTTTTAGGATTTTTACACATTTTTTTCGCTCGGCTCCAAATAATGATTCAATATTAAAACGACCTTGTAGAGAAGGTTACGTTCTGATAATATTTTCAGTAACAGAATCTGGTACAAATACTCATTAGCTTAAAACTGACTCTATCTAAGGTGATTTTTACATATAAGTAGTGCTGTTATCTTTTAATAAATGGCTATAGCATCATTATTAATTTTTCAAAAAAATCCTCATCTTAGAAAAATTGGTTTGAGTTTATTTAGTACTAAATTATCTACTGTCAATTAAAATCCGTTTTGTGTTTAGGGGAAAGCTATGACTACTGAGCTAGATCGCGTGGTTCTTATCGGCGTTGCTGGAGATTCCGGCTGTGGTAAATCTACCTTTTTGCGTCGTTTGACAGATTTATTCGGCGAAGAATTTATGACGGTTATCTGTTTGGATGACTATCACAGTTTAGATCGTAAGGGAAGAAAAGAAGCAGGAGTAACTGCACTTAACCCCAAAGCTAACAACTTCGATCTGATGTATGAGCAAATTAAAGCGCTCAAAAATGGACAGGCGATCGACAAACCTATTTACAATCACGAAACTGGCGAACTCGATCCTCCAGAAAGAATCGAACCCAATAAAGTGGTTGTGATTGAAGGTCTTCATCCTCTGTACGATGAAAGAGTCAGAAAGCTAGTTGATTTTAGCGTTTATCTCGACATTAGCGATGAAGTGAAAATTAACTGGAAAATTCAGCGAGATATGGCAGAACGAGGTCACTCTTATGAGGACGTTCTTGCTTCGATCAATTCCAGAAAGCCAGACTTTACCGCTTACATCGAGCCACAAAAGCAATATGCAGATGTAGTCATTCAAGTACTGCCAACTCAATTACTTGACGACAAGGAAAGCAAGCTACTCAGAGTACGCTTGGTTCAAAAAGAAGGCATTACCAACTTTGAGCCTGTTTACTTGTTCGATGAAGGTTCTACAATCGACTGGAGACCTTGCGGACGCAAGTTGACTTGTGCTTATCCAGGTATCAAGATGTACTATGGACCCGATAGCTTCTTGGGTAACGAAGTATCCATGCTAGAAGTAGATGGTCAGTTCGACAACTTAGAAGAGATGATTTACATCGAAAGTCATCTGAGTAAAACTTCTACCAAGTATTACGGCGAAATGACTGAATTACTGCTCAAGCATAAAGATTATCCTGGTTCTGACAACGGTACTGGTTTATTCCAAGTGCTAGTCGGTCTGAAAATGAGAGAAACCTACGAAAAGCTCACTCAGAATAGTAAAGTAGCAGCAGAAGTTTAATTAAAAAGCCGTCAGTAGTCAGCCATCAGCCATCAGTAGGGGCAAGGCAATGCCTTGCACGGCGCTTAAAATTCGACTTTGCGTCTCCCCTACAGCAAAAAACTGAAAGCTGATAACTGAAGTGCTGAAATGCTGAAAGCTACAAATGCGATCGCGAGAAAAAAATCCTGGCGATCGCTTTTTTGTCGAAGCGGGTATACAATGCAGTTGAATTAGAACCAAAAAAAATATATGAAAATTTGGCTTACTACTTTTGCTGTTCTGTTTGTACTGGCACAAATGTATGTGTGGGTGAAAAATTTTATTTTACCTTTGCCTATTTATATTCTAGGTGGTGCATTTCTGGCGATCGCCTCTAACTATGACAAGGGAATTTTTCCCGCTTTTACTGGGCGAACGGAAGATGATGAAACAGTTCTATCGCAAACAGCTACTATCTTAGAGCAAAGAGAAAGTTTAAATGCAGCCACTTCTGATTCTGCGTCTTTACCTACTCAGAAAAAAACCTGATTTCTATTTCATTCCAGACTTTCTAAATAGTCGAGCGTTATCTCTGAAACTTGCTCGGTTGAGTTTTTATAGGTTAAATCGAGTAGATAATTAGCCCAATCAAAAAGTTGGTTTTTCTGAATTTCCTTTTTCAACTGTTTATAGTCAAAAATACCTTCTTTGACTTCGAGGCAAGCTTCATTCAAAGCTGGATCTAAGGCTTCTGCTATATACTCTTGCCATTCTCCTGGATCGATGTAATAAGATTTTTTGTTGTCTTTTAGGTTAAGTTTCTTAATTCTAACTATTGAGTTAGCAATAGACGATCGCCATGACTTTGTAGTCCTTTTTTCTATCTGTATTTTAATTAAATGAATTAGCAAACGCACTAGATAAGATTCAATATTTCTCAAGATTGCTTGTTTGCTCATTCCTTCTAATTCATCGATTATGTCTAGCGCATCTTGGTAACGTCCATCTAAAATACTTTGCCTTAAATCGATTAATTCTTGGGTCATACAATTTACGAGAGCTTTTTAATTCGACCATAAAGATCGATTGTAGCAAGCTTGGTTTTTAGCGATCGCAAGTGAAATTCATATAGTACGATAATAGTACTTTGCTAAGGCAAAAAGATTATGACTTCTCCATTGCAAAATAAGTTACACGTCACTAACGGTGATTGTGCTGCCGAACTAATTACTCAGACTGGTTTATCGGGAGAGATACTTGCTTGGCGAGATATGCTGCATGAAGGATCGGTGCCAGCTAACTTATCTTCAGCACAATTAAGAGAAATTCGAGCGAGATTTATTGCAGATTTTGTATGGTGGACTAACTACCAAGAAACTATTGAAATCTTCACTCACAGGGACAATACTGTCGAAAATTTTCGACAATACGAAGAGATTATTCTTTGGTTTGAACACGATCTTTACGACCAATTACAATTGATTCAAATTCTCGATCGCTTTTCTCAATGGGATTTAGGTCAAACCAAACTAAGCTTAAGAGGTTAACCGATCGCGGCATTAGCGTACTTCAAGGTAATGATGACTGGATCGAACTCAACGGAATCGATCGCCACTTAGGGGGAGTTCATCTAAATGATGACTCCCATTGGCGTTGGCACGATCGCGATCGAAGATTAGTTTTAAACACCCGCTAAAAGTAGCGCGATCGCCTTCTGAGAAATAGCACTGATTCCGTTATGACATCGGAGTTACGATTTTTTGAATCGGTAAACAAAAACAAAGGTGATAAGCTGAAAAAATAATCAGCTCAAAATCTTATCGATGCAATTAATCCCACCAATGACGATGATAGATTTCTTTCTCAAAAGTGAAGGAACATGGTTCACAGAAAGAACCGTCCATCATTTTGATTCTGTAGCAGAAGAATCGGGACAATCTAACTTTATTGTCACAGTCATTTCTCCAGATGACCCCAAAGTAAAACAAATCTGCGAACAACAAAACATCGATCCTCAATTAGCTAAAGGTGGTGCTAGTTTTAGCTGGCAAGATAATCTAGACGATCGCGAACCCAACCCCGATTACGCTGCGGTTTTAATTGATGTTCCTGACGATGAAACTGGACTTTCGGGTAAGCTATTGCGCGATCGAGGCTATGTCGAGAAGATTCCAGTTGTCAGTAGATACTGGTTTGGTAAAGATGGCATCTTGACGATCGACACAGACTATGAGAATAATCAAGGACAAGAACGTTGCTGGTTCATTACCGATGATTTTCGCGTCCGCATCAGCACAGCCAGAATGATGAATGGCATTAATTTAATTAGCTATTCTTCCGAACGCCGTTGTGTTTCTTGTAGTCAACTAGAAGCAATGGTACAAAAGCATCTTCAACCTATTACAAATAACCAATAACAAACTACTAGCAACTACCAACAAATATTACGGATTGTTACTTTGTTACTAAGAAATGAGACTGTGGTTCTTAACATCCTTTATTCTCAGTTCAAGCTTTAGGATCATAGCCTTCATTATATGTTTAAACCTTTTCTGGAATTTTTAGAAAAAGAACTTTTCGATCGATTTGATTTAAGCAGTCGCTCGATTCCAGCAGGATTAGAATATCAAGTCAGCGATCGCGGTAAAAATAACGCCACTATTCAAAGTTGGTGTTACCAGTGTCCCCAGTTAAGAAAGATTCGTTACACCTACATCGACGCTGGAGAAATGGCGCAAGTTTTTAATAGCGTCATCTATCCCAGTCACAATTACGATCTACCTCTTCTAGGCATTGACTTTCTAGCTTTCGGTAAGAAAAAAATTCTGGTTGTCCTTGATTTTCAACCTCTATATCGCGATCGCGTCTATCAAGACAAATACATAGAACCAATGCGTCCGATCCGCGACAA
>CAZJTL010000143.1:0-13729 GCA_964548905.1 uncultured bacterium
ATTTTCTTGGGCTGGAAACTCTCTCAGAATCAACTTGTGTGTACACGGTAGCCTTTTTTAGGAGGGAAGCATATGAGATTAAATCTCGGTGATGAATATGTAGACAAAGTATTTTCTCAATTTTCTAAAGAAAAACAAGGTGAGGCGATCGTTGGTTGTTATGCACCAAATTAAATTATTATTTTGTATTATTTTGGCAATTCTCTAAATTTAGAAGCGATCGCCTTTCAAATAGGTTTTACTATATCCCCGACTTCAGGTTCATCGAAAGGCAATAAAGACTCTGACTCTACTACTTGCTGTTCAGAAGGGAACAGAGAAGCTCCATAGAGAGATTTATTAAATTTTGTACTTTCGATTTTCTTTCTATCTGATTCAATAGTAGACATTTTTTCTTGAATATGAATTACTTTTCCAGTTCCTTTAACTATTTCTAAATAACCCAAAGATTCACCAGTATTAGGATCGGTGATTTCTTCATCACTTAAACAATAAACTAATATTCTTTGACCAACTCTGATTCCTTGTTCAGAACCTCTATTAATAGCAAGTTTGTAATTGTTAATAACTTTAACAACATTTGCAGGAAATATTTGCTGATGTACTTGGGGGTTTTCTGTAGAACTAGTCATTTTCTTATTTAGCTTTAAGGTGAATTAAAAAGGCTTTATATCATATCCCTAGTAATGATCGGTTTTACGACAGTTCTCTGCAAAATTCTAGTATCATTATTAGCTAATTTCTCTAAAATATCTTGATAAACAGGGTTAGGTTTCTCAATTAATGCCTGAATCTTGTCATCGCTTTGTATTGTTAAAATTACAGCTAATCCGATAAAAACTTCATATCCATCATCGTCTTTATAATAAAAAGAAATATAGCTATCAGTAGCAAATAAATCAGAATATTCTAATAGACACCATATTTGCAAACCTAAATTTGATTGTCTCTTTTTGGCGACTAAAACTTTTGGAACTATACGACGTTTAACTTGTTTATATTCTTCAAAAATTTTTCGAGCAGCTTTATAAATCGTCGCTATCACCAGTAAAGCTACAGAAATAACTATAATAATCCAATATAGAGGAATAGATGTTTTTGGTAAAATTACAGAAAATAAAATTGTAATTGCCAATGACAAAAATGCTAGCCAAAATCCTTGAATTTCCCAAAAGCTAGACCATATTAACTCCCAAAAATTTTTCATTTTTTTATCTATATATATCTATTATAAAAGGCTGGTTAAATACCAGCCTCTTAATTTAAGCGATTCTAGTTATCAAAGCGATTTTTCTATTCAATCCCTTCAATCCGATCCTCAACCTCTTGATACAACTCACGCAAGCGATCGAGATTTTCTTGACTGGTTTCCCAATAACCACGACCGTTTACTTCGAGTAAAGTACCAACCATCTTGCGGAAGGAATTGGGATTCATATTCATCAGACGCTTACACATTTCCTCGTCTTCGACGAAAGTAGTATTGACATCTTCATAAACCCAATTATCTACCGCGTCGGCGGTTGCTGACCAACCCATTGTATTTACCAAACGCTTGGAAAGTTCTCTTACACCTTCATAACCATGACTCAACATACCTTCATACCATTTCGGATTGAGTAATTTGGTACGTGCATCCAAACGAACGGTTTCGGAAAGAGTGCGAACTTGGGCGTTAGCAGTGGTAGTATCTGCAATGTAAGCATTAGGTTTCTTACCGTCGCCGCGCAGACTAGAAACTACTTTGGTGGGATCGGAATCGAAGTAATGAGATACATCAGTCAAGCTAATCTCAGAAGAATCGAGATTTTGGAAAGTAGCATCCGCAGTTTTTAATGCAGACTCAAATACTTGACGATTTTCGCTCATAATGCCTGGATTGTCTGAATCGAAAGCAAAAGATTTACGATTCAAATACATATCCTGTAGTTCTTTTTCTTCTTCCCAAGCGCTATTTTCGACAGCAAGGTTAATGTTAGAAGAGTATGAACCAGAAGCATTGGAGAAGATGCGAGTAGCTGCTTGACGTAGGTTAATACCCATTTCCTCTGCTTGTTCTAAGGCATGTTTGCGAACGAAGTTCATTGATAGGGGTTCTTCTGCTTCTGCTGCCATTTTCACTGCTTGGTCGAGTAAATTCATCTGATTGATGAACAGATCGCGGAATACACCAGAACAGTTAACTACAACATCGATACGAGGACGACCTAATTCTTCAAGGGTAATTAATTCGAGTTTATTCACCCGTCCCAAAGCATCGGCTACTGGTTTGACTCCAACCATCCAAAGGATTTGCGCTAGAGATTCGCCGTAAGTTTTGATGTTGTCGGTTCCCCAGAGAACACAGGCGATCGTCTCAGGATAGTTACCGCCATTATCTTCTTTCTGACGGGCAATCAAGCGATCGACTACGATTTTAGCGGATTTAACTGCTGCTAGGGTAGGAATCGACTGAGGATCTAAAGCGTGGATGTTTTTACCTGTAGGCAATACATTGGGGTTGCGAATCGGATCGCCACCAGGGCCGGGTAATACGTATTCTCCTTCTAACGCTTTCAGGAGTCCGCCTAATTCATTATCGGCACAAATTTGTTCGAGACAGAATTCAAGATACTCAAATAAAGGTTTGAGGGCATCTGTATCGACGTTTTTGTAACCAGATTGATGTAAGGATTCTACCCAAGGCGCTTTTTTGCCAAGATTGAAGAAATTTAGCTTGGAAATCATGGAAACACGACCTTCAGCGTTTACTTGTGCTGTAACTAGGGAGGCAACAGCAGCGCGAGTAGCTTGGGTAATATCCTGTAAGAGTTGTACGTCTTTAAGGACTCCTTTATCGTTATTCTGATAAATTTCGTCAATATTTCTGTAAATACTGTTAGCAATGATGCGAGGTAAAGAAAGAATGCCATCTTCTTCGCGATCGAGACTGGCAATATTTACTAAAGTAGCGATCGCCTCTTCTGCTGAGGGAGGTTTACCAACTACATGCAAACCACAAGGAAGCAAGCGCGATTCAATTTCCATCAGTTTTTTGTAAACCAAACCGATGATATTATCTCTTTCGCTTTGACTCATCTCTTTGGCATCTGTTTCTGGTAGGTTAATATCCTTGTCCAGATTCACCAAACGACATTTATCCATAATCGTATCGACGATCGCTACACCTCGTCCGCCATCTTTCAGGGTTTGATAGGAAGCAATCAATTCGTTTAACTCTTGCAAACCTTTATACAATCCAGCGTTTTCCGCAGGAGGAGTTAGGTAAGAAATAGTTTCGGCGTAACTGCGACGCTTAGCAATAGTTGCCTCAGATGGATTATTGGCGGCGTAGTAATAAATATTGGGAGTACTACCAATCAAATTATCTGGATAGCATTCTCCCGACATACCCATTTGTTTACCTGGCATGAATTCCAGAGAACCATGAGTACCGAAGTGCAAGACAGCATCAGCGTGCCAAACTTGTTCCAGATAGGTGTAGTAAGCAGCAAAACCATGGTGAGGGGAAGCAGAACGAGAGAACAATAGTCTCATCGGATCGCCTTCGTAACCAAAGGTAGGTTGTACACCAATAAAGACGTTACCAAATTCCTTCCCGTAAACTAGCAAGTTTTGTCCGTCACTGTTGAGATGTCCTGGTGGTTGTCCCCAGTTTTCTTCTAGGCGTTCGGAATAGGGGGTGAGACGTTCGTATTCTTCAACGGACATCCGATAGGCAATATTTAACTCTGGACTTTGATATTGTGCTTGTGCATCGTGAATGACTGCTTCCATCAATTCTCTGGGAGATGCAGGCAAATCTTGCAGTTGATAACCGTTATTCTGAAGTGCTTTCATCACTTCGTAAATCGAACCAAATACGTCCAAATAAGCAGCAGTACCGACGTTTCCTTTGTCTGGAGGGAAACTGAAGACAGTAATGGCGACTTTCTTATCTAATTTTGGTTTTTTACGCAAATTTGCCCATTTCATTGCCCTCTGAGCGATCGCTTCGATGCGATCTTGCAGTGCGATCGCCCGTCCTGTCTCACCATCTCTACCAGAAAGTATAATTGGTTCGATCGCGCCGTCTAATTCGGGAATGGCAATTTGTAAGGCAACTTGAATCGGGTGCAGTCCTAAGTCACTTGCTTCCCATTCTTCTGTAGTTTGGAAGACTAGGGGTAAAGCGACCATATAGGGGCGATTCAAGCGCTTGAGGGATTCGATCGCCTTGGGATGATCTTGACGTGCGGGACCGCCGACCAAAGCAAATCCTGTCAAAGATACTACTATATCAACTAGAGAATGGGGATTAATATCTTTTAGTCCTACTTCCCAGAAAAATTCGTCTACGGGTTTGGAAAAATCTAATCCTCCAGCGAAAACAGCAATTACTCTTGCTCCCATCGCTTCTAATTCTTGTACCATTGCCACATAATGGGCATCATCTCCTGTGACTAGGTGAGTGCGTTGCAGAACTAGACCGACGCATGGCGCTAAAGGATCTTTTAAATCGCTGGAAATATCATCGCGACTGTTGTACCAATTGAGATATTCTTTGACATCCTCAAACATATTTGGCGCTAGAGGGTGCCAAACTCCCATATCTGGGTAAACTACTGGATCTTTGTAAATTAGTACTTCTGATTTCTGATTTTTGGTTTCTGATTTATTAAAAACGTATTTATCCGCCAACATCAGCAGGAAGTTCTCTAAGTTATCAGCAGAACCACCCAACCAATATTGGAAACTGAGCATGAAATTGCGTGCATCTTGCGCTTTATCTATGGGTAGATATTTTAAAACTTGAGGTAAAGTCCGCAGTAACTTAAGCATCGCGTCTTGGAAAGATGCACCAGAGTTTTCTTTGCGCTTACGCATAAACTGGGCGATCGCGCTTTTCGATTGTCCTAGTTGCGCCATGGAAAAAGTTCCCATCTTATTGAGACGCATGACTTCAGGCATCGAGGGAAAGACAATCGCAGCATCTAAGCGATCGCGATGGGGACTAACTGCTGCAACTACCTTTTCAGCTAAATCTTCGATAAAAATTAGCGAAGCAATAAAAATATTGGCATCAGCAACCTTTGCTTTAAAGTTTTCATAATTCTCAGCATCTCTTAACTCTTCAATTAAGTAACCAGATAGTTCGATCGCCAAATGAGGATTGCGATCGTTAATCGATCTAGCTGCTTCGGATAGAGTGCTTTGATACTGAGGCTCTAACACGACATAGACCACCTTAAGTAAATTTCGTCCGTCGAGGGATTTTGGTGTTACATGACGAATGGTGGACTTGACGTGAGTGAACATAAACCTGATTCTCCTTGTCTGGGGCGATTAGCATCGGGTGTAGAGACGTTCTATAGAACGTTCGCATTCACAGCAAAGTCGAAAATTTGACTCTGCCTAATTTATGGCATACAAGTTATTTATCAAAAAATGCACTCAAAATATTGCTGAATCGATTTATTTGACACAATTTGATAAAAAAAAATAAATATTACTTTACAAATATTGACATTTTTTAGAAGTTTTTACTCAGTTTAATCTAAACAAAAATTATTAATTTTTTTGTTGACAAAATAGATAAGATGTGTATAAAAAAGTTTTGGTATCTTGACCGAAAACTAATCTCTTTGGGTTAATACTGTAAAAGTTCACATTGATATTCCTAATCAAATACGTAAACAAAAGATTTTTACAGTAAATTCTTTAAAGACAGTAGGCATCTCTTGCTAATTGTCTAATTTTTATCTATTGCTATGGTGCATTAGAGACAAATAGTCAACTGCCAAAATATTCGCAGATAAAATTATGTCATCAGATTCTTACTGGCACATCGAACGAAGCAAAAAAATTTTGGAGGAACATCCCCAAATCAAAGATTATTTTGGCAATTATCCTTTGTCTTTGGTACCAATCCTATTGCTTGTTTGCCTGCAATGGTTGATGGCATGGCTAGTTAAAGACTTACCTTGGTGGATGGTGGGGTTAACCTCTTTTTTGGTTGGGCAATTTATTTTACACGCTTTAGCTACATTTATTCATGAAGGCGCACACAATCTTATCCTAAAAGGTCGTTTCGGTTCTATTTTCTCTTTATTGGCGATCGAATTGGGCACTCTTTCTTTTGGGAAATCATTAAGCTATGCTGCCAAGCATGGACCATCTCATCATCTGTATTTAAATGACTATCTTCAGGATTACGAATGGTGGGATCTCAAGCAAGCGGAGTTTTTGAGCAAGAATATTTTTTGGAGAATTGTACAAGCAATCTTGCATCTTTTCCCTGGTGGTTTAGTGATTTGGGATTTAATCATCGATCGCCTGGTAAAATCTGATGATTGTCGTCAAATTAAAGCTGCTAACAAACCAATGATAGCCAAGCTATTATTAATTGCTAATAGTTTAATTCTCTATACTTTGGCATGGTTGTTAATGGGTTGGAAAGCACCACTGTATTTTTTTTGGAGTTTATCTTGGATGGTAGGCAATTGGGGTATAACCTTTAGCGGACAATCAATCTCCGAACATCATATATACCAGCAAGGAAAAACATATTCTACCTACCATTGGACGAATATCTTATTTTTCAATACTGGTTATCACGACGAACATCACACTTTTCCTAACATAGCCTGGATTCATCTACCAAAGCTCAAACGCATTGCCCCAGAATACTTTACCAATGACAGCCCGTATTCATACTTCCATTGGTGGTGGCTATGGGCAAAGTCGATTTTTCAGCCTTCTCGATACAATCGATATTGACAGGGATTAGGGGCTAGGGGTTAGGGGAAAGTAGGAAGTAGCAAGTAGCGAGTAGCAAGTAGCAAGTAAAAAAACTTGCTTACTTTAGACTTTAGACTTCAGACTTTAAAAACTTCTGCCCTTGCCTTCTGCCCTCTGCCTTCTTGCAATGAACCATGAACCATGAACAATGAACCATAAATCATAAACCATGAAAAAGTGTGTGAGGATTGCGAGATTTTGGTTTGGATTAAGTTTGCTTTTTGCTTTCATTTTTGGTTTAGATACGATAAATTTAGCTTTTTCCCATCAATATACAGTCCAAGATGATGCGAGACAGCATATTTTTTGGATGCAAAAATTTATCGATCCAGAATTATTTAAGAACGACTTAATTGCTGATTATTTTCAATCGGTTGCACCGTTAGGATTTACCTATCTATATAAAATTTTCGCTACATTCGGAATTTCCCCATTAGTTTTTAATAAAATATTGCCTTTATTTTTAGGTCTAGTTACTACTGGTTATTGTTTTTTGATTTGCCTAGAAATTATTTCAGTTCCTTGGGCAGGATTCTTGTCTACTATCTTTCTCAATCAGAATCTCTGGTTGATGGACTCTCTTTCTTCAGGCACTCCAAGAGCATTTGTCTATCCTATTTTTCTAGCATTTGTTTATTATTTATCGAAGCGTTCTTTATTACCTTGTTTGCTAACAATTGTTCTCCAAGCAGAATTTTATCCTCAGCTTATTTTTATTTCAGTAATTATGTTGTTATTACAACTGATTACCTGGCATAAACAGCAACTTAGATTTATTAGTAAAAACCTTTTTTTAGTAGCTAGCGGTTTAGCGATCGCTCTGATTAGTTTGTCAATGTATGCACCCAATTCGGCTCGATTTAGTCCTACTTTAACTGCTGAACTAGCTAAACAATTACCAGAGTTAGCAGAAGGAGGAAGAACAGCTTTTTTTCTAAGCGATCGCCTATTTTTTTGGTTGTTAGCGCCGCGCAGTGGTTTTTTCCCTCATGAATGGTTTTACGCTTGGCAATATATTATCATATGTTTTTTGTTATGCTGTCTGGGATTGTTATTACCTTGGTTCGATCGCCGCTTTCATTGTTTTCCTCTACTGCAAAAAATTAATCATAGATCGAGTATTTTCTCTCAAGTAATTATTGCCTCTTTAATTGCTTTTGCGATCGCTCATTTATGCTTGTTTAAATTTCATCTACCCAGTCGCTACACTCAACATAGCATTCGTATTTTGATGGCTTTAGGCGATGGTATAGTTGTCGCTATTTTATTAGATGCTATTTGGCGATCGCTAACTAAAAAATTTAAGGTATTGGCAAGCGTAAAAAATGTGGCGATCGCTCTAGGAATATTACTATTTTTTACTCCAGTTTATATAGCTAAAGCCCATCCCCAATATTTGACAGCAATAGGCTATCTCCAAGGAGAATCACCTTTACTCTATCAATTTTTGCAGCATCAACCGAAAGATTCAGTCATCGCTTCCCTCACTAAAGAAGGAGATTTTATCCCCAGTTTGGCACAACGTTCTGTGCTAGTTGCTGAAGAATATGCGATTCCTTATCATCAAGGTTATTATCAGCAAATCAAACAAAGAACTAAAGATTTAATCGCTGCTCAATATAGTAATAATTGGCAAGAATTAAAACAATTTATTCAACGCTACCGTATTAATTTATGGCTGCTCGATCGCCACGCCTTCGAGCGAGAATATTTAGAAAAAAATCGATGGATTAGTCATTTTTCTCGGGAAAAAGAGCGAGCTATTGCCAATCTAGAGAGCAAATCAAAACCAATTATTCAACAGCTACAATCTCAATGCCAAAATTTTGCAGATAAAAATTCAATTCTATTAGAAACAAAATGCTTATTAGCTAATAGTAAACAAAGCTGAGAAGCAGGGAAGCTAGTTTGTGTCAGCTAATCAATATTTGGAGAGGAGCTAGGGATTAAGGATTAGGGGTTAGGGGTTAGCGGACAGGTGACAAGGAGAAACAAACAACAAACAACAAATAACTAATAACTAATAACAAACAACCATTAAAGATTGACTTATTGCAGCAGGACTAATATACTTTGGTTTAAAGATTTTACCTGCTAATCGATCTTCTGTTACGCATTTTTAATATTAATCTCTTGGCAAGCAAATAAAAACTTATGACTTAAAAATGCCTTTTGCCTTCTGCCTTCTGCCCTCTCCCTTCTTTTAACAAATGCACTGGAAAGTTTTAGCTGTTTTCAATTTTGTAGCTGTAACAATTTTTGGCTTAGGATATAACTCTAAAGCAATTGCCAAACAAACGCCAGCAAAAAATATACCTAGACCTACAGCTAATGCTTCAGTCGCTCGCTCAGAAAAAAACATTTTAAACGATCTAACCATTGACAAAAATAACAAATTCATTACTGCTCAAACTGACGATCGAGGGTTACAAAATTCTCGAAAATATTCGCTCGATCGACAATTTCAATTACCAACCGCTCAAAATTTAAAAAAAGGCGAAGTTGTTTTCAGCATCTATAATCGTTTCTTCTTTTTCCCAGATTATTTAGAAAATAATGATCTAGATAATGCAGATACAGCAGCTTATAATAATCTTGGTGTAAGTTGGGGTATCTCTGACACTTCTGAGTTAAGTATTGAATTTCAACATTTCGATAGCGCCTTTCCTGTAATTCAAGGCAACTTGGAATCGATTACCAGAGAAGGTGATAACGAAGGGACGATTGAATACAAACAAAGACTCTGGCAAAATGAATCAGAAAATTTGCTAGTCAGTGGAGTGGTTTCTCTTTCTTTTCCTTTGTTTGAAAGAGGTTCTCAATTCATCGATCGCACTGGTAGATTTGTTTTAGAAGAAAAGAGAACAGATATAGTTCCCGCGCTTCAATTTCCTGTTACTTTTGTCCCAAGCGATCGCGCCACCTTTACCCTATCACCAACGATCGCCTTTTTCCCAGAATCCAGCGCCCTCTTTTTACGCCGTCCTCCTACTAACGATCCTGGTTCCTTTGGCACGACTTTTGGGATTACAGGTTCAGCTTCCTATCGTCTCAGTTCTAAACTAACAATCTGGGGAGATGCATTTCTACCTCTAACTGGAGGCAATACGATCGATCGAGAATCAGGAAAACCAGAAAAGACGATCGCCTTTAATGCTGGAGTGCGCTATCTGATTAATCCACAAGTAGCAATCGATGTTTTTGCTACTAATAGTTTGGGTAGTCGCGGTGCTTTAGCTTTAACTGCTGATAACGAATTACTTGGCATCGGTGCTGGTGTTACGGTTATGCCAGATTTTATTGCTGCTAACCGCGGTCAATCTAAACAAGAAAATCAATCTCAAGCAAATACCCCCAATACGATCGATGGTATCGGTTTTTTTGATGGTGGAGTTGTTAATAGTGGTAAATCTTTAGTCAATCTGCAAGTAGGTAGTCAAGGATTTCTGGGTGCATTTCGTTACGGATTAGTTAAAGACTTAGAAGCTTCCATTTACCTAGATGGCATTGCTGGTGAAGTCGATGAATCAGAACAAGGTTTTGGATTAAAAGCGAGAATATTCAATCAAGCAGAAGGCGATCCTGTTACTGCTAGTGTCTCAGGAACGCTAGGTTTGACTAATCAACCTTTTGCTAATTTCCGCAGAAACAATCGCCAAGAATTTAATCGACTTGGTTTAGAAGAAGAAACTCCCTTTTACTATCCAGGTGCAGATAGTGACATTGAAAACAAGCTATATATAATTACTCTTTCCTTCCCCATCAACTATCAGTTCGAGAATAATGCTGCTGTTTGGTTTACCCCTAGCTTTAGTTACGTACAAAGACAAGGAGTAGAAATAGCTGGATTTAATTTAGGTGGCTCGCTACCGATCGCCAAAGATGTTAGTGTTCTAGGAGAAGTAGGAATTAACTTTGCTGGCGAAGGAAATGCTTTTATCGGCGATCAATTAGCAGATGCTATTCCTTGGAATTTAGGAGTGCGTTGGGATTTGGCTCAAATTCTGGGAATCAACAGCCAAAAGAATACTAACACTCCTAAATTGGACTTCTATCTCACTAATCGAGTTGGTTCTTCTACCTGGCATCAGCTTAGAGTGAGAGAGCAAGATAAAACTGCTGTGGGAGTTGGTATATCTTTCCCGTTCTAACTAAATCGATAAACCCAAATTTAAGCCCAACACAGCATGAATAACCAGCAGTAATAAAACTGCACTACCAACATAAGCATGAATAGTTCTAAATAATCCTTTATTATCTCCACCAAAACTAACAGCAGCTAAAACAGCATTGATAGTTAACAAACCTAAAACAACCGAACCAGTCCAAAAATGAGGACTCTCCAAAATTGGTTGATGCTGCATTACCAGAGATAAAACGCCACCCGTATAACCCAATGCTAAAAAGACAAACATCAATGGAGCGATTTTACGATGTTCAGTTCTATTTTTCATTACTAGATCGGGATCGGTAACAGTTCTCGATCGCCATCCAGTAAAAGCAACATAACCACCCATGACAAAAGCAACAATTGCCATCATAACTGGGTGTCCCCAATGAACGATCGGTTCTGGAGTTCCCAAACTACGAAACCACGCCGCGATCGGTTCTAGTAATTCGCTTAAATTTTGCATTGTTCTCTCTCTCAAAATTGTTACCAAACTTAACAATTTTACGATCGTTTAGTCTGTATTCAAGAAAACAGGTGATGATAAGTCGATCGATATTCAGACTAAAAAAATAGTCGTAGGCTGAATTTCTTTACCTCAAACCAACCTACGATTATCTAGAGCTATGTCAATTGAGAATCTAGCAGTTTGTCAAGATTCATTTGATAGGTTCGTAGTGAACCCTTAAGGGTTCACTACAAACAAGTTCTCAATTCAAAGTTGACAGAATACTAGCTTAGAAAGTAAAAGTAGTTCTCAAAGTACCAATTACTTCATCATTATTATTCTTGTTTTGATCTGGATTGCTCAACCAAATCAAGCCAGGAGTAATCGAAATGTTGTCGTTGATTTTGTACTTATAGAAAGCTTCAACATGGAGCGGAATTGCACCATTAGAAGCGCTAAGAGCAGAACCAAGATAAGGTTGTGCGCCAGCAAAGATACCGAGAACATTACCTTCTTTACCCAAATCTGGGAAAGCAATACCGCCACCATAAGTCCAGACTTCATCGTCTCTACCACTGGTTTTGAAATTAACATCTTGATAGGCAGCAAAAGCACTCAAATTAACTTTTTCACTTAGTTTCCAACTAAGCTCTGCACCATAAGTATTAGTTTGTCTTCTTTCGCCTATACCATTAGCTAAGCTAGTACCAGTTACTGCACTAGTTCCACCAGCGTTAAAGGTTGGTGTAACAGCATCGAAATAGCCATTAACATAGGTTAAGCCGAGATTGAGATTGTCGCTAATACCGACATTGGCTTGACCCAAGATGGCGTAGTTGCCGTTAAACAAACCGTTACCATCGTTAGAGTTATTGGCGTTATTAGCTAAATAGCCAAGACTGAGACTATGTTTGCCAAAGCTATAGGTAGTACCTGCGCCCGCACCGCCACCGATACGATAGATAGGATTTTCAGAAGCAAAGGTAGATAGAGCGCCATTACCACCATCGTAGTCTTCAAAATAGGGGTTGAGGGTTGGGGCATAGTCGCTGTGAATACCACCGAAAGCAGCAATGTAGTTATTAAATTCGTTATTACCTGCCTTAACAGGGAAATAATAAGCTGCCCAATCGACTTTAGCGTCGTTATCGCCACTACTGGGGCTTAAGTTAAAGGTTTGTGTACCTTGTGCGCCAGCAGGAGTGTTACTAGTAATTGAGTTTAAATTACCGCCAGCAATACGAGTTACTAATTTGTCTTTACCGTTAAAGCTGGTATTAAAGGTCAGACGATATCTATCACCAAGGGTTGTCTGTGTATTATCATTCTCGCCAAATGAGTCAGTCAAGCCAAAAATGACTTCACCACCAAGCTTAGTAGTAGTGGAGAATTGATGATCTTCTAAAAACTTGGTACGACCTTCGAGATTGTCTACTCTAGTACCTAATGTAGCTAGTTCGGCTTGAAATTCTTGAGATAAACGTTGTAACTTGTCGAGATCTTCCCGTGTAACGGCTTGACTAGAAGAAATCAAACGCTCCATTTGGTTCATACAAGCGTTTAAGCCAGCCGCAAATTCATAACGACTCAGAGATTTATTACCACGATAAGTACCGTTAGGATAGCCAGCAACACAGCCATAGCGCTTAACTAAACTTTGTAAGGCTTCGTAAGCCCAATCTGTAGGAGCAACATCACGCAGTTGATTGACACCTGTAACCTGATTGACAGAATTATTAGTGGTTTCACTGCTATATTCTCGTAGTTGGTTAAAAATTTGATCTTCATTGCCAGACTTTAATGTTTCACTAGCATCAACAGAAGCACCAATTAGACAGGCGAATGTAATTGCAGAACAAGTCAGCAAAGATTTGATATTTAATTTAGGCATAGTTTCCCTCACACCCTTGGCGGGTTGTATAGTTTGGATAAGATATTTATATCTTTTGTTAACAAATATAATATCCAAGCAAATAGTTCAAGCCAGTGATTTGTGTCACTTAAAATCGTGTAACAAGATAACTATTTTCATTGACTGCATTGCTAGCATTGATTACAATGCTAGCGAAAGACGCGATCGAAATCCTAACAAAACCTAGCTGAAGCAATTCAGAAACGTTTTGCCAAACTTGATGGAGTTGACGATTTGCCCATTACGCCACGAGAACCGATGCGCGAACCACCTCAGATCGATCGATGATAGTTCTCAACACAAATGTCTTATCTGAATTAATGCGATTGCTTATTCTCATAATGCTATTCTTGCTACTCTAGAAAAAATAGATTTGTTGGGAAATAAGACAGAGTAAATCAAAGAGCATCAGAAGAAGAAC
>CAZJTL010000144.1:0-13627 GCA_964548905.1 uncultured bacterium
CTGTTGAATCGCTGGTTGAATAGCGCCGAAACTTATCTCAAAAAAGATGTGCGCGTTGTCTGCTACCTATCGGCTGAATTCTTGATGGGACCGCATTTAGGGAACAATTTACTCAATTTAGGCATATACGAACGAGTGCGCCGTGCAGTGCAAGAATCGGGATTAGATCTCTTGGAATTAATTGCCGAAGAAGAAGAACCAGGTTTGGGTAATGGCGGATTAGGTAGATTGGCGGCTTGCTTTTTAGATTCCCTAGCAACCCTAGAAATCCCTGCGATCGGTTATGGTATTCGCTATGAATTTGGTATTTTCGATCAAGAAATTCGGGATGGTTGGCAAGTAGAAATTACAGATAAATGGCTGCGCTACGGCAATCCCTGGGAAATTGTCCGTCCTGAAGATTCAGTAGAAGTAAACTTAGGCGGTAAAACCGTCCCCTATGAAGACGATCGCGGACATTTTCGAGTGCGCTGGGTTCCCGATCGCGTTATTAAAGGTATTCCTTGCGATACACCTGTTCTCGGCTATCAAGTGAGTACAGCCAATACCTTACGTCTATGGAAAGCTGAAGCGGTCGAATCTTTTGACTTTCAGACTTTTAATGTTGGTGACTATTACGGCGCAGTCAATCACAAAGTTGCTTCTGAAAATCTTACTAAAATTCTCTATCCCAACGACGAACAAATTCAGGGTAAGCGTTTACGTCTCGAACAACAATACTTTTTTGTCTCCTGTTCCCTACAAGATATGCTTCGCATTCATTTGTTAGCGGGGAATGGGTTGAATAACTTTCACGAAAAATTTGCGGTACAACTTAACGATACCCATCCAGCGATCGCGATCGCCGAATTGATGCGCCTATTAGTAGATAGATATCATCTCGATTGGGAAAAAGCTTGGCAGATTACTCAAAAAACATTTAGCTACACCAACCATACTCTACTACCAGAAGCCTTAGAAAAATGGTCGCTGAGTCTGTTTAGCGAAGTATTACCCAGACACATAGAAATTATCTACGAAATCAATCAACGGTTTCTCGATAGTGTGCGCTTAAAATATCCAGCGGATAATCAAAAACTCAGAAATTTATCTTTAATCGATGAAAGTGGCGACAAATACGTGCGAATGGCACATTTAGCTGCGGTAGGTAGTCATCACATCAACGGTGTAGCACAACTGCATACAGACTTACTCAAAAAAGATGTCCTGCACGATTTTTACGAGTTATTCCCCGAAAAATTTACCAATAAAACCAATGGTGTCACTCCTCGGCGCTGGATGTTATTAGCTAACCCGCGCTTGAGTAGATTAATTTCTGAAGCGATCGGCGATCGCTGGATTACTCACCTCAACGAACTGAAAAAATTAGAAAGTTTTGTTGAAGATAGTTCCTTCCGCCAAAAGTGGCAAAAAATCAAACTAGACATCAAAAAAGAACTGGCACAATTCATTCATAAACGTACTGGAGTAGTGGTTAATCCCGAATCCATGTTCGATATTCAAGTGAAAAGACTCCACGAGTACAAGCGCCAGCACTTGAATGTCCTACATATCATTACTCTCTACAACCGCATTAAAAATAATCCCAATCTAGAAGTAACTCCAAGAACATTTATCTTCGGTGGAAAAGCTGCACCTAGCTATCGCATGGCGAAATTAATCATCAAATTTATCAACTCAGTAGCAGATGTAGTCAACAGAGATCCTGACGTGCGCGATCGCCTCAAAGTTGTCTTTTTACCAGACTATAATGTCACTAACGGTCAAAAAATCTACCCCGCCGCCGATTTATCCGAACAAATTTCTACTGCTGGAAAAGAAGCTTCTGGTACTGGCAATATGAAATTTTCTATGAATGGTGCTTTAACGATCGGCACTCTCGATGGTGCAAACGTAGAAATTCGCCAAGAAGTTGGTGCAGAAAACTTTTTCCTATTTGGTTTGAATGTTGAAGAAGTATATCAGTTAAAAGCCAAAGGCTACAAACCATCAGATTACTATAATGCCAATCCAGAATTGCAAGAGGCGATCGAATTGATTCTGTCTGGATTTTTCTCCCACGGTGACGTACAACTGTTCAAACCACTAATTGATTCTTTAATGTATCAAGACCAATATTTACTTTTTGCTGATTATCAATCCTATATTGAATGTCAGGAACAAGTTAATCAAGCCTATCTCGATCGCGATCGCTGGACAAAAATGTCTATTTTAAATGTGGCACGTATGGGTAAATTTTCTAGCGATCGAGCTATTCAGGAGTACTCTCAAGAAATTTGGCAGGTAGAACCAGTAGAAATCGAATTAGAAGATTTATGTCCTGCTGGACAGTGTTTATTGGTTTAGGGGCTAGGGGTTAGGGATTAGGGTCTAGGGAATAAACTTATTACCTATTACTTCCTCTGCTACCCCTGCTCCCTATACTCTACATTGGTCTATACACCCTGTAATTAATATTCGGGAAAATATTATCAATCTCTTCTACTTTCTCTAACCAACCAGAGTCAATTTTCCCAATCAGGATATCTTCGTAAAGCTTGTTAAAGCGCAACAGGTGCGATCGCGTCCGTCGTACTGCATAAGGAACCATTGTTCCTGTCCGCATAATAAACGCCCAGTCAGAGGATTGTGCTAATAATAATTCTCTTGCTGCTTGATTTAGAGCCTTCCACTCTAATTCATCTTGAGGTTCGCGACCAGCTAATTTAATCATCCGTTCTGCTGCTTTATGCAGGTGAGGATAAATCCAGGCGTTAGTTTCATTCAACCAGTATTCGTGGAAGCCTCGGAAACCCCAACTAGACTGAGAAGGACGACAAACTTGTTGATTGGGATGATTGCGGAGATAATCCGCTAAATGAGTCATATCGAAAGTATTTTGATCGTGCCAGGTTTTACGGAAGAGAAAATCGATAAACTGAGGTCCTTCATACCACCAGTGACCGAATAATTCTGCATCGTAGGGAGAGACAACAATAGGCGGACGACCCATCACCCCTGACAAATGCGAGATTTGCTGTCCCCGATTGTACATAAAGTTACCAGCGTGTTCGGCTGCTTTTTCTGTTGCCCAATAGGGATCGTAGAGGGCTTTTTCTGACAAACCGCCATCGCGACTGGTGATTTTGTGGTATTTAATGCCAATATTTTTGCGCTGACCATTGGGCATGATGTAGTCTTTGATATACTCATAGTCAGCTTCCCAACCCAAATCCTTGTAGAATTCGCGATACACTGGATCGCCTGGATAGCCTACTTGAGAAGACCACACTTGTTGAGAAGATTCATGATCTCTGCCAAAAGCTGCTACTCCTGTTTCTGTAAAAATAGGAGCATAAGCACCAAAACGAGGACGAGGACGAGCGTAGAGGATACCATGTCCATCAGTGATGAAATAGCGCAAACCAGCATCAGCTAACATGCGCTCGACACCTTCATAGTAAGCGCACTCTGGCAGCCAAATTCCTTTAGGTGGACGACCGAAATTTTCTTGATAATGTTCGCAAGCTACCTGGATCTGCGCCCAAACAGCTTGGGGGTACATCTTCATCAGTGGCATGTAGCCGTGAGTTGCACCGCAGGTAATAATTTCTAGATTATTAGAATCGAGGAATAATTTAAAAGCTTTGACTAAATCGCGATCGTATCTTTCCCAAGTTTTGCGAATATCATTAAATTCTCGGGCGTAATATTCTGCCAAGTATTTAATATGACCGTTGTAGCGGTTATATTCGATTTCCTTTTCGATTAGCTCTTCTAACTTGGCTAAATGCTCGTCATAGCGCTCTTGCAAAAGGGGATCGCGTAGCATTGACACTAGAGGTGGTGTCATGCTCATGGTTATTTTAAAGTCAATACCATCCCGCTTTAAGCCTTCAAAGACGTGTATTAGAGGAATGTAAGTTTCTGTGATTGCTTCATATAACCACTCTTCTTCTAAGACGTAATCACTTTCTGGGTGACGCACAAATGGGAGATGAGCATGAAGGACAAGGGCAAGATAGCCAAGAGCCATAGTATTATTCCGCTAGTTTTTTAAAGTGAGTTTTTAGCATTTATGCAGATAGGCTAGATTTTATACTATCTTTAGGATCTAAAACGATAAACTACTGTACTAAATTTCCAAAAAATTGCAGAAATTTCTTAGGAAATGCCAACTATTAAATAGACATTAAGATACAATTTTAAGTTAAGTATATTTAAAAATATTGTATTTGCTTTTGTATCAAGCCTTTTAGTGATTTTGACCTAGTGCTACAACCTTACAATAAGCAAGCTGATTTCACAGAGGAGACTCCCGAACAAGTGTCTCTCCAATTACTATTATTTGTCGATGAGCGTTCTTCTTCTCGGGACAACACTCAGCGTGTCAAAGCATACCTAGAAAACTTACAAGCAGAATATACTTTTGACTTGCAAGTAATCGAGATTGACAAACAACCTCAATTGGTAGAGTATTATAGGTTGGTCGCAACTCCAGCCTTGATAAAAATTGCACCCGCACCCAAACAAACCCTTGCAGGCAGTAATCTAGTCGAACAGTTGCAAACCTGGTGGTCCCGATGGCAGTTGGAATTACACCAATTTCAAGTAAATGCTATTGGTGAAGAAGATTCGGCTGGACTGATAGAAATCGACAGATTAAATTCGGTTAGTTATTCGGCTGAATTAATTCGTCTGTCTGACGAGATTTTTCGCTTGCAGAAAGAAAAAGAAGAACTTACAGAACAGATCAGATTTAAAGATCAAGTCTTGGCAATGCTAGCACACGATCTTCGCAGTCCTCTAACTGCTGCTTCGATCGCCGTAGAAACATTGGAAATAGCTAGCGAAAAAGAAAACACCGAGCGCATCTCTCAACTCAGGGAGCAATTATACAAACAAGCTCGCAAGCAGTTTCGGATCATGAACCGTATGATTACCAATATTTTGCAAGCTTCCATGAGCATGAGCGCTCAGTTTAGCGTGGAACCGCGTCAGCTATACTTACAGAATTTATGTCAAGACATTTTGGCACAATTATCAGGTCGGATTCAAGAAAAATCACAAAAATTACTTCAAGATATCCCTTGCGATTTACCAGCAGTTTATGGAGATGAAGAATTAGTCCGTCAAGTTATTGTCAATTTGCTGGACAATGCGATTAAATACACTCCAGAAGGAGGAGAAATTAGCCTCTCCATTCTTCATCGTACCAGCCAAAAAATTCAAGTCAGTATCAGCGATACTGGCCCTGGTATACCTCCTGAAAAGCAAGAGAGAATTTTTGCAGGGCATTTTCGTCTTTCTCGCGATCGCGAGAAAGAAGGCTATGGACTTGGTTTATCTCTGTGTCGTAAAGTAATCCACGCTCACTACGGTCAAATTTGGGTAGACAGTTCTCCCAATAAGGGTAGTTGCTTTCATTTTACTCTACCAGTGTATCGGTAGTTAGGGTGTAGGGGTGTAGGGGTGTAGGGGTGTAGGGGTGTAGGGGTGTAGAGGAAAAGTATTAAGTCTTAAGTCTTAAGTTTTTTTCCTTCTGCCTCCTGCCTTCTGCTCCCTGCTCCCTGCTCCCTGCTCCCTGTTTTTCAATGAACCATGAACCATGAACAAATAAAGAAATGAACTTTTTTGCCAAATTAAACGAGGCGATCGCGATTAATCAAAGTTTACTGGTGGTAGGACTCGATCCCAATCCAGAAATGATTCCCGATCGAGGGAGACAAGGCGGAAATAACCAGGAGATCGTCGCCGATTTATGGGAGTGGTTGCAGATGACGATCGATCGTACCAGCGATCGCGTCTGTGCTTACAAACCAACTCTCGGTTTTTATCAAGCTTTAGGTGTGGCTGGAATGGAATTGCTCGATCGCGTTCTCGCTGCTATTCCTAAATCTATCCCTGTTATCTTAGATGCCAAGCACGGAGATTTGAATACTAGTACTATTTTTGCTCGTGCTATCTTTGAGCAGTGGCAAGTAGATGCTGTTACTCTCAGTCCTTTAGCTGGTATGGATGGGATTGCCCCTTTTTTAGTTTATCCAGACAAAACAGCTTTTATTCTCTGTCATACTTCCAATCCTGGTGCAATTGCCTTACAAGATTATCCCGATCGCGATCGACCTTTTTATTTGCAGGTTGTCAGGGAAGCTAAAACCTGGGGAACTCCCGAACAAATAGCCCTAGAGGTAGGTACAATTAACCCAGAAGTAATCGCTCAAATTCGCTCTCTTGCCCCCGAAAGAACGATTTTAATGAGAAGTATTTGGGCAGAAGGTGCTAATTTTTCCGAACTGATTAAAGCAGGTTTGAATGACAATGGTGAGGGTTTATTGATTCCCGTTTCTCAAGATTTGTTAGCAAGCGATCGCCTAGAAGAGGAAATTAAGCTCTTAAATAGAGAAGTTAACCAAACCAGAAATGAGGTTATGGGAGAAGCTTCTAGTTGTAATCTATGGACATCTGATGTTTGTTTGTTAGAGAAACATCCCCATCAAGACTTGGTACTGCAACTATTCGATCTTGGTTGTCTTTTATTTGGTGAATACGTACAAGCTTCTGGCGAGACTTTTTCTTATTACATTGACTTACGCAAGATTATTTCTAATCCTCAAGTTTTCAATCAAGTTCTCAATGCTTATGCGGAGATTCTCAACAATTTAGAATTCGATCGCCTTGCTGGTATTCCCTATGGTTCTCTACCTACTGCTACTGGTTTAGCTTTGCAACTGCATCGTCCCATGATTTATCCGCGCAAAGAAGTCAAAGCACACGGTACTCGTCGTTTAATTGAAGGTAATTATCACCCTGGGGAAAAAGTAGTTGTCGTTGATGACATTCTTATTAGTGGCAAAAGCGCGATCGAAGGTGCAGAAAAAATCACTTCTTCCGAGTTAATAGTTGACGATATCGTCGTCTTTATCGATCATCAAAGTGGTGCTAAAGAAAAGTTACAAGCTAAGGGATTTCAAGCACATTCAGTTTTGGCTATCTCTGAGATAACAGAAATCTTATTTGAAGCAGGGCGAATTAACGAACAACAATATCAAAGTTTGAAGCACAAACAGGATTAGCCTGAAGGCGATCGACAAGTAAGATCATGTCCTGTTGAATAGCCATGTTATCGGTGAGGGAAGGCTTTTATGCAGAAGTTTTTTACTTGCTACTTGCTACTTATTACTCATTACTCATTATTCATTACTCATTACTTCCCCTAGACCCTAACCCTAGCCCCTCTTCCCTTCGATCCCCAATTGCTGTATGTTGAGCAAAAGCGGCACCAAGAGGCAATTCAGATGCAATTTATCTCTCAAAGCAAACTTACACGCCTGCACATTGAGTATTTAGTATCAGAATCAAAGGATTCTTTCTTAAATAACGACATTTCACATGACAATGGTAGAGATGTAATTGCAGGATTAACGCAAAAAAGAAAATTTCTGCCTCCTCGTTATTTTTACGACAGTAAAGGCTCCCAATTATTCGAGCAAATTTGCGAATTGCCAGAATATTATCCAACTCGTACAGAAGCTTCAATATTGCAACAATATACTCAAGAACTAGCTAAAACTACAGGTGCTTGTCAATTAGTCGAGCTTGGTAGCGGTAGCTCAACTAAAACTCGCTTTTTATTCACTGCTTACCAAAATCAAGGTTATCCTCTTTACTATACGCCGATCGATGTGAGTGGCTCTATTTTAGAAGAGAGTTCGGTTAGTTTACTCAAAGATTATCCTACTTTAGATATTCATGGTTTGGTAGGTACTTACAAAGAAGCTCTCAAGCAATTACCATCATCGCCTGTAGACAAAAGAATGGTCATCTTTTTAGGTAGTAGCTTGGGTAATTTTTCACCATCACAGAGCGATCGCTTTTTTACTCAAATTACTGAAGTTTTGCGATCGGGGGATTATTTCTTACTGGGTATAGATTTACAAAAATCGATCGACACCTTAGAAGCTGCCTATAACGACAGTCAAGGTGTAACCGCAGCATTTAATTTGAATGTATTGGAACATTTAAACAGGCGCTTTCAAGGTAATTTTCAACTAGATAATTTTAAGCATTGGGCTTTTTACGATCGCGCTCAACATCAAATTGAAATGCACCTAGTCAGTCAATTAGATCGATCTGTCCGTTTAAATGCTCTCAACTTGAACCTAGAATTAGCCGCAGGAGAAACAATCCGTACAGAAATTTCCCGTAAATTTGACTTGCAACAGATGCAATCCTATCTCGCAGCAATGGGGTTAAATCAGATCCAAGCTTGGACAGATAGCGATCGCTGGTTTGGGTTAATTTTGTGTCAGAAAAGTTAACTCCGATCTGAACAAATCGGTTTTTACGCGATCGCTTTAGGGTAAACCGTAATTATCTTATATTGATTCCTTAGTCAAATATTTGTTACTTTTATTTACATAAAGAAACAAAAGTTTAGAGGAACTCACAAATGATGACTATTGTAATTGCTCTACTTGTTATTGGTTGGGTTGCTGCGGCGGTATTAGGTAGTCAAGCTTACTTTTTGGGCGAACAAACTAAACCCATTCACGAACGTAACTTAAAATCTGCTTCTTTTGAACAATTATCTAAGGCGATCGTTAACAAAGATATCGATCATTCCCAACGTACCCCTGCTTATGGCATAGATACGTACTTTAGCCAAAATCTTTCTAACAGCTAAAGTAATCTGATAGCAGACAATCCTGAAAACTCAATAACGATCGAATAAACCGCAACTCAGCTTTCAGGATTGTATGTTTTTTCAAGCTAAAAATATTAAACTAATTCTGCCATTGACCTAGCAATGTGCTTCTCAAAAATCTTACTCAGCAGTTGCTAGTTCAGTGCTACCACGAGCGCGACGGCGTGTTAAGGAATTGAATAGCATGATGCCGATCGCCTTGATCAAGTTTCCTTCTAGTTCTTGGAACATTTTCATGTTCATACCGAAAGCATCATTAGCTTCGCTGACAATTCTTTCTGCTGTTGCCAAATCGATCGGCAAATCGTTCATTGCTTGACGATAGCTATTTTTAAATGCCTTTTCATCAGGAATCGATTCAAATTCGTAGAAAGCAGTACCAGCGCCATCATTCAAATTCATTGCTTGTTGAGCGATTTTCTTAAGAATTTGTCCTCCAGACAAATCTCCCAAATAGCGGGTATAAGAATGACCGACTAGTAATTCTGGTTGAGACTTAGCTACTTCTCTGATTCTGTCTACATAAGCTTTACCAGCTTTAGAAAGAGCTATTTCATCTCTCCAATTAGAACCGAAGTAATAATACAAATCTTTTTCTAGACTTTGTTTGCGATTCAACTCAGGATAATAAATTTTGGAGACGATTGCATGTTCGCGCAGTTTTTCCATCTCTTCTTCCATCGCCGAATAGACAAAATAGAGATCGGCAACTAGCTTGCGGTAGGAGTTTTTTTCCACTACTCCTTTCAAGAAACATTTGACGAATCCAACATTTTCTGCCATCGTGTGCGACTTTTTTGTCCCTTCACGCAACATAGTAGCTAAATTAATGCTCATACTAAAACTTCCTATTTTCTAAAAGACTAACTACCAGGGTATTAAAAATCACAAAAACTCAAAAAACTGCCTAATTGGGTAGATTAAACTGATTTGATGAGAATTTTCATTAAGATTTTTTACAGAGAAAAGCATCGATCTAGAGGAGAGGCAAGAGGGAACAGTTGAGGAAAGTCGGTCAAATGCTTTCGTTTGTTAACCCTTATGCGTCTCAAACTCTCAGGGTATGGGAGTTTCTAACTCGCGCTTCTTGAAACTCTTACTTTTTGCCTTTTAATAGCTTGGCACAAAACTTTACCATAGTATTTTTTTTGAAAAGATCCTTAACTTAAAATTGTCTGGTAAGCTACCAGCTATTTTATTGATGAAATTGGCTGTACTTGCTGAAAAAATGTGTTATTTTGACTGGTAATTTAAGTGGATCTTTGTTAAAAAACATTAACAAAGTTGCCAACAAGCTCGTTTGTCGATCGACAGAATGAGAAGAAAGTGAAAATGATTTGAAAATTAATGCTTATAATCATTAGAGAGTTCTTTATCTTTCGATCGCATTTTTTAGCGAACTTTAACAAAAAACTATAGTAATAATATTTAGTGATGCCACGGATACTTGTAATTGACGACGATCCTGCGATTTCAGAATTAGTCTCTATCAACTTAGAGATGGCTGGTTATGATGTCAATCAAGCAGAAGACGGTGTTAAAGGTCAAGCTCTTGCCGTACAATTGCAGCCAGACCTGATTATGCTCGATTTAATGCTACCAAAGGTTGACGGATTTACCGTATGTCAGCGACTGCGCCGAGACGATCGAACTGCTGATATTCCCGTCTTAATGCTCACTGCTTTAGGTCAAACCCAGGATAAGGTAGAGGGATTTAATGCAGGTGCTGATGACTACTTAACCAAGCCTTTTGAAGTAGAAGAGATGCTAGCTAGGGTACGCGCTTTGCTGCGTCGTACCGATCGTATTCCTCAAGCTGCCAAACATTCAGAAATTCTCAATTATGGTCCCTTAACTCTAATTCCAGAGAGATTTGAAGCAATTTGGTTTACCAAAACAGTCAAGTTGACCCATTTAGAGTTTGAGTTACTGCATTGTCTTTTGCAGCGTCACGGTCAAACTGTCTCTCCTAGCGAAATTCTCAAAGAAGTTTGGGGATACGATCCCGACGATGATATTGAGACAATTAGGGTGCATATTCGCCATCTTAGAACCAAGCTAGAACCAGATCCCCGCCATCCTCGTTACATCAAAACCGTTTATGGTGCTGGTTATTGTTTGGAGTTACCGAGTGGTGAACAAGTAAATGTTGACTTGGACTCAGCAACGGCTTAGGGGGCTGCACTTCTAAAATATAGTAAGAGAAAGCGTCCACAGATAAATACAGATTAACGCAGATATTTATTTGTAAGTTGCTCGCTCGAACCGACGAACCGAAAACTAAGAGACAGTTTTAGCTGTGCAGTCCACCAGAATTAAAGATGCGAATTAGAGGTAGTCAATCCTAAAGAATTGACTACAAGCTAATTTTGCTGGCGAATGCTACAAGCTTAGTCTGTAGCAGGGATAAAATCATTGAAAATAAAAGGCTGCACCGAGAATCGTATAAGTTGCTAAGAGTAGCATTCCTTCCAACCAGTTCGATCGCCCGTCTAAACTAATCAAATTGGCAACTATTACCGCTACTGCTACAGCCACAATCTCAAAGGGATTGAAACTTAAATCCATTGGTTGACCGAGGAAAAGTCCGACTAAAACTAGCATTGGAGCCATAAACAATGCTACCAACAAGCTCGATCCCATTGCTACAGAGACAGACAAATCCATATTATTTTTAATAGCTACACCAACAGCAGTTACATATTCTGCTGCACCGCCTACTAAAGGTAAGAGTATTACGCCTGTAAATAAGGGTGTTAATCCCAATCCTTGAGTTGCTTCTTCTACTACTCCAACAAAAATTTCTGACTCAAAAGCAACTGCTACGGTTGAGGCGAGTAAAATTCCCAACCATAGCCATAAATTCGGCTTATGTTCACTGTCCTCTTCTAGTTCGACCAAACTTACTTCGTATAGATAGCTATGTGTCTTCAAGGAAAAGATCAGCGTCATTGTGTAAACAGAAATTAGCACGATCGCTACCACGATCGAAAGTTGCTCGATCGCAGGTGTTTCTACTTTACCTGAGCTATAAAATGCCATTGTTGGCAGTAAAATGGCGATCGCTGCTAAAGTCATGGAAGAACCATTTACCCGCGCTACGATTGGCTTAAATTCCTGCTCTTTGTAGCGAATACCGCCAAAAAACATGGAAAGTCCCATAGCTAGTAGTAAATTGCTGATGATTGTGCCAGTAATACTAGCTTTGACAATATCAATTAATCCAGCCTTAAGCGCTACCAAACTGATAATCAATTCGGTAGCATTGCCAAATACTGCATTTAACAAACCACCTACAGATGGCCCTGTCACCACGGTTACTTCTTCTGTGGCTGTACTCAACCACACAGCCAGAGGGACGATCGCTAGTGCTGAGGTGACAAAAATGGTCATTGTCCCCCATTCTAAATATTCTGCCGCGATCGAGATTGGTACAAAAACTAGTAGTCCGATCGAAATGATTTTTTTGATGGACATGGTTACTATGAATTTCAGGTCAAAATTTATAGTAATCTTATCAAAGTGCCACTTACTTTAACTTTTAGTACTTTTTTGATAAAAACCTGCATATTCCTTATCCCAATATTGTTTCAAATTCTTATCTGCTTTGAGATTAATCAATATGCCAGAAGAATCTACCCGACGTTCTCGAAATTGTTCGTAGTAAGACACCAAAACCCGATCGCTGTCAAGCCGCATGGCAAAGTAATTTAAGGTATGGGGAAAATAGTAAATTTCTAAGTTTGCAGACTTACAATTACTGAAAGCTTTAGCTGATTCAAATGCTGAAACTGTCCAATTAATTTTGTCTTTTAGTTGGGCGATCGAGTATTCGGGATAGCGTTCGCGGGTAATTGTCATCACATCATCTTTGTTTGGATCTGGCAAGATTAACTTCACCGCTCCACCCCTAGCAAAGAATTTCCCTACAGTTCCAGTAGCTTCATTCACACAAGATTCGGTGATATTAGTAAAACCAAATTTAGTTGGATTCGCCAAGATCTCGTCAAATAAAGAGTTAGTATCGACAGGAATAATATTAATATCTGCTTGCGATTGACTTAAGTTGCTCAGATCTTCAGCTAGTAATAAATTGTGAGTATCGCTTAGGTTGGTAAGATTAGTAGATACTTCCTGCCCAAGTGAAAGAGCGCGTGATGTTTTACCTAAGTCTGGTAAATTGGGAATAACAAAATTACGAGCGCCAGAATTGTAGAGAGAAACAATCGAGTTTTCTATATTGCCAACTGATTGACTGGGATCGATTACTGGGGAACTTTGATAGTCATTTGCACCTGCCCAAATTACATACAAACCATTGCTATCAGAAGATTTGCCGTTGAGATCGTTAGTAAATCCATTAACTTGGGTAGTTACTCCAGGCAAAAAATTCCCCAAATCTCCCGCCGCAGTAGATCCTGTCTGTGCGCCACCATAGGCAAAGTTAACGCTGTTGCTAGCAGTTTTACCTTGGTAAAAGGGACTAACTACGGGGCGATCGTCAACTACAGAAATTGAAGAAGGAATGGAAACTTGGGGCGATAATACTGATAATTCTGAAGAAGGAGTTAGACTAATACCTAAATTATTAGAAAAATAATCTGCCCAAACTGGCCCATTAGAAAAACGTCCTTTAAAGTAAGGCGGTATGCCAGGAGTAATTGGGATTTCTGTACCTAAAATAGGTTCATAAGGCTGTGCATCGGTAGTAACTTTATAAACGTTACCTGGATCGGAAAGACTATCTCCAAAAACATAAAGTTTGCTGAAATTAGTTGCTGAAGTCTCTAGTGGAACAAGCAAAGATGCAAGGGTCAATATTGCTGGCAAAACATTTTTTTTCATTTTCAGTAGAATTTGTGTCGATCGCGCTACAAATATATCCAATTAACGGTACTTAAACAAAAATCAACCCCAAACAAAGCCTAAACTCGCTTTATA
>CAZJTL010000145.1:0-11812 GCA_964548905.1 uncultured bacterium
CTTTTTCTGTATTGCTTTGCAAGTTCTGAGTCTATTTTTTGTCCTGTACAGAGTGATTTTCTCTTAACTTAGATAATACTATTCATCCATGACAGCGTTGCGATCGAGTAGTAATAAGTTACGTAAAGCATCGGTATCTAATTCCGTCAGCCATTGCTCTCCTGTATCTACAGTTTGTTCTGCTAGTTCTTTTTTGCTTTCGAGGGTATCGTTAATTTTTTCTTCTAACGTTCCCGTACAGACAAATTTATGTACTTGTACGTTTTGTTTTTGTCCGATGCGGAAGGCGCGATCGGTTGCTTGATTTTCTACGGCGGGATTCCACCAGCGATCGACGTGAAAAACATGATTGGCTCTAGTCAAGTTTAAACCAGTACCGCCAGCTTTAAGTGAGAGAATAAAAATACGGGGACCATTGGGATCGTTTTGGAAGCGATCGATCATTTCTTGTCTCTGTTGGCGAGAAGTGGCACCGTATAAAAATAATACTTCAGTAGCAAGCTTCTGAGTTAAATAAGGTTTGAGTAGTTGTCCCCATTCGGAAAATTGAGTAAAAATCAAAGCGCGATCGTCTTCAGCGATTATTTCTTCGAGCATTTCTTCCAAACGTAATAGCTTACCAGAGCGATCGCCAAAATTCTCTAAATTTTTTTGCTCTTTGATTAGTTCTGGATGATTACATAGTTGTTTTAATCTTAAAATCAAGGTCAGAATTAATCCTCGGCGTTTAATGCCTGTAGCTTCATCGATTTCACTCAAAGAATTTTCAACTAATTGTTGATAGATTTCTGCTTGTTCGCTAGATAAGCCACAGAAGACATTCATTTCCTGTTTTTCAGGTAAATCTTGAATAATATCCTTGTCGGTTTTTAAGCGGCGGAGAATAAAAGGTTGCGTTAGAGAACGTAAAGTTTGTAATGATTCGCGATCGCCATATTTTTCGATCGGAATAGCAAAACGTTTTTGAAAAAATTGTGGTGTTCCTAAAAAACCAGGATTGAGAAAATCCAAAATTGACCATAAATCTGACAGGCGATTTTCTACTGGTGTACCTGTTAAAGAAATCCGAAAATCTGCCTTGAGTTTTCTCACTGCTTGTGACTGTTTTGCCGTAGGATTTTTAATATTTTGTGCTTCATCTAAAATCACACCTTGCCAATCAATTTCTTCGAGGGTTTTAGCATCTCGATAAATTAGAGAATAACTAGTAATTACTAAGGATTTATTTTTGATGGTTTGGACAAAATCTTTGCCTTTACTACGTTTATCTCCATGATGAATAAATGTTGATAATTTGGGAGCAAATTTTTTAACTTCTCTTTCCCAATTATTTAATACTGAAGTGGGACAAACTAATAATACTGGCTTGTTAAATACTTCTTGCTCTTTTAAATTAAGTAGAAAAGCGATGGTTTGAATGGTATTGTGGCAAATAATATTATTAGCAACAAAATTATGATATGTTTCTACTTCAAAGTCATAAACCCATCCTTGATAATCTATTTCTTCTATAGATTGAATCTGACAATAAAATACTTCTTGTTCTAAAAGAGTTTGTGATTTTTGTCTTGTAAGCTCTAGTTCTAAAGTTTGTCTAGTCCATTTTGATTTTTGTTGTTGTCGATATTCCTGTCGCTCTACAACTGTATTGATTCTCTCTATATGATTACTTATAGTTTTATCAGGAACGCCAATATAATCTCCTACTTGTAAATTATTTGTCCAACCACTATTGGTTAATAATTTATGTCTTTGGGTAATAGTAATATTTCTACCATCTTTGAGAGTTATTCTCCTTATTTTTTCTTTTACTTGTTGACGATATAATCTTTTAATTGAAGCTTGAATAATTTTTCCAGTTTCTTCATCTAGAGAATTGACTAATAATTTATTGGTAGGTTCAGACCAATAACCCTCACCATCAAAGTCAATATTTTCTGAATAAATATTCCAGATGGCTTCTGCTGTAATTAAATTACCATTGGCATAAATTTGTGTATCAGGAGCAACGCATTTTCCTAATCCCATATCGTCTGCCAAACAAGAACCTAAACCCCATTGTTCTAAGAAAGCTAACCAGCCAACTCCTCTCGCTTGATATGGTCTTAATTCACCAATAAAATCTTTAGGCTTTTCAATTGGTTTGACCGATTTATTATCAGTTAAATTCTTAATTAAATCTTGTAAAATTCCCGATGCTTCAAAGCTAAATACTGGTAATTTGGCAAGAGTTTTGGTATCTCCTGTACTCAGTCTTAAAGCGTCTTCAACCGATAAATTTAAGGGTTCAGTAGATTTATTTAAAACTGCTTGTGCGGCTCGAACATCTGCGGGTTGTAATGCTAACCATTGTCCGTTAACTTCTACAATTGGTGATTTTTGCGCTAGTAAACGTTCAAATTCTTGTTTCGATACTATTTGATTGCCAATAGCGATTTCTAGATTATAGCTAAGCAAACTTTTCAGGTTTAAACGTTCTCCTTTCTTAGCATTGACTTCGGCATTAATTTTAATTCCTAAGCGATTTTCTTCCGTTCCCGAAGCTAAACCTGGCGGGAAAATTACCGCCAAACCATTATCTTGTAATTGCCAAGCGATCGAGCGAATAAATTCATATACTTCGATCGGATTTAATTCACACGCTGATGGCTGACTTTCTTGGAGACTATTTTCAATTGGTGTATAGAGGCGCGATGCTAATCCTAAACCTTTGAGGAGAGTTTCTTGGGGTTGTTCGATCGTTCTATGATCGATCGCTAACCGATCGAGCGGATTTTGCCAAATAGTAGTTGCATCGACAATAAATTCTAGATCGTCTACTGCTTGCAATCCATATTTTAAATACCAATTACTTTGTTCTTCATTCTTATTACTTCCTTGTGGTGGTTGGAGAACTAAACAAGTACGAAATAAGATTTGTCCTAACTTATTATTTGGTGAATTAGCTAAATATTCTTGAATCGGAAAAGTCCAGCGATCGAGTGCATTTTCTATTCGTTGTAAATCTTTTACTGGAGTAGCAAAAGTTGATTCATTTTTAGTTAAGGAGTTGAGCCAAGGTTGTAGAGTAGGTGTTTTATAATTACTGAGATTGAGATCGATAAAGTTGCGTATTTGGCGATCGATAACAGCAGTCAAAAATTGTAATAAGGTTTTTTGAGCAATTTCTATTCGATCGGAAAATTGTTGTGTCAATTCGCGATCGAGTTGGTAAGCACAACAAGCAGCAGGAATAGATTGACTGAATTTAGCAAATCTCTCTTGGTCGATTTCACTATCTAACAAAGGCTGCCAATAACTATTAGCTTGTTCTGAAGAGATAGCAGCAATGCCTGGTAAAAATTTCCGTCTGGCAATTAAATCTAAACTCCAACGATAAACTTGAATCCAAAAATTTAATTCTGCACCTAACCAGTTATCTTGTGTTGATAAATAATTAAGCGGTAATTTAGGTAAAAATTGAATTAAGTCTACAGCATTAAAACACAATCCATCAACCAGCCATGGATGTAAAACAACAGACTTTAAATTAATTTCTTCGCTCGGTAAATTGCCAGATAAAATTGGTAGTGCAGGTTTAGTTTTAGTTCCTTTTTGACTGGGAATAGTAATAGTTGCCGATCGCCATTTTGCTTCTGAGTTTAAATCGAAAGATGATTCGAGAAGATGACGATCCTGCAAAAAAGATAGTAACTCGTCGCGATCGAGATAAAAAGGATGTTTACTAGTCTCTTCAGGTACAGATTCTACAGTAACGCTAGGTTTCCACCCCTCTCCCCAGAGAAAAAAATAACCGCGATCTTTCTGTAAAATCCAACTACCATGAAGAATAGGCATAATTTATTACTAAGCTGGTGTGCATCTAAAATTACTGGTTAAGACAGGCAATAGGCAATAGGCAATAGGCAATAGACAATAGACAATAGACAATAGGCAATAGTAAAGGGTTTTAGGGAGATCTCCAATAAAAAAAATTATGATTTAAATGTGTAACACCTTAAACAGGAATTGTAAAACGGAAAGTTGCGCCTCGATCTAATTCCGATTCTATCCAAATACGACCGTCGTGACGTTCGATAATTTTTTGACAGATCGCCAAACCAATCCCAGTACCAGGATATTCCTCTAGGGTGTGTAGGCGCTGAAAGATTTGAAAAATGCGATCGTGATACTGTGGTTCAATGCCAATACCATTATCAATAATCGCAAATTCCCACAGATCATCTTGTCGCTGAACAGTAATTCTAATTTTAGGTGCTTCTTGGCTACGATATTTGATACTGTTCCCAATTAAATTTTGAAATAATTGAGTTAATTGTTTGGCATCAGCAACGACTGTAGGCAAATCTCCTTCTGCAATAACAGTAGCTTGACTTTTATTAATATCCGATTTGAGGTCGGCGATCGCCTGTTGCAGTAATAAATTACAGTCCGTAGGCTCAAACTTGTTCTTCTGTCTGCCAACGCGGGAATATTCTAACAAATCGTTAATGCGATCGCGCATTCGCTGCGCTCCATCTACAATGTAATGTATATACTTGTCTGCTTTCGTGTCTAATTTCCCTTGATATTTAAGCTGTAGTAGCTTGGCATAGCTAGAGATAGTATGTAAAGGTGATTGTAAGTCATGAGAAGCAATGTAGGCAAATTGTTCTAATTCTGCGTTAGAACGAGCTAATTCTTGACTTTGAGCGATTTCTTGCTTGAGTAACTCTGCTTGGGATAAGGCAATACTCAATTGTCCCGCTAAATGTTGCAGCAATTCGATTTCTTCTTTAGTCCATTGACGTGGTTGGGAACATTGTTGCACACAAAGTAATCCCCATAAAGGTTTTTCCGTCTGTTGGCGTTTGCGATCGTAATTTTTCAGTACTCGACGACGCAAAATCGGCAAAATTAGATTAGAACGAATTTGATATTGTTTCAGAAATTTTAAATAGCATTGAGGATATCCAGCTAAATTAACATCACTGCAAGTGTGAACATAACCTTCAGTATATTTTGCCTGTAGGTTATCTCGATAATACTCATCTAACATGGTTATTCCCTGCATCTTAGGAAAACCATTAATTACTGCTTCTTCGATTACTTTTCCCGAACCGTCTGCAAATAAATGAAACAGTAATACTCGTTCTGCTTGGACAGTTTTTTGTAATTCTGTAACTGTAGTTTTGAGAATTTCCTCTATTTCTAAAGACTGACGAATTTTTAAAGTCACAGATTTGAGGAGATAGCGATGGCGAGTTTGACGAATTTGTTCGGCGATCGCTTTTTTTTCTTTTTCTTGTGCGAGAATGCGATCGCAATAAATATAGATCATCTCGCCAACAATTCTTAACAGTTGTGCATCTTCTTCGATCCAGTTTTGATAATTGTTTCCTCTAGTATCCAAACCGATCGTACCCCAAAGTCGATCGGCGCGATCGAAAATAGGAACAGTCAGCAGCGAACAAATATTAAAGGACTTGAGTAGTTTTTTATCTGTCTCAGCTAGTTCAACCAAGCGATCGACATCAGTAATAACTATATTTTGATTGTTTTTTAACTTCTCGATCGACCATCTTAATTGCCAGATTTCTAGATTCTTCTCTTTTTCTGGATCGGTGTCAGAGTTGCTATCCCACCAATGATGAACCCGATCGAGAGATTGGGTATCATTTTTCAAGCTAGCAAAATAGACATGATTTGTTTCTAAAGCAACCCCCAACCAACCCAAAAGGCGATTAAAGTCTACTCTGTCCTGACAAGCTAATTTTCTCGATACCTGTGCTAAAATTCTTTGTTGTAATTTTTGTTTGGTGTAAGTATTAGCTAAAGTTAGACGTAGCGATCGCTCTAGATTAGCAACAGTTAATTCATTTTTAATTAAGTGGTCAGCAGCACCAGCTTCGATCACCGCCCTACCATCTTTATAGCTATCTGTCAAGACTATCGCAGGATTAATACAGTTCTTAATCTCCATGGCATCAATCGCCTTAAACAATTGCAAGTCAATTAAATAGGCATTGTATGCCGATGATACCAATCTATTTTTTGCTTTTATTTTGGTGTTTACCCAGTTCAATTCAAATCGATTAGTTTCAATTGTATTAAGCAACTGACTAATGAGACGATAATTCTCTTCTGCTTTATCAATTAACAGAATGCGAACTATAGGTTTATTCACTTTAGTAGCCTAAAAGTTAAAATATTTTTTCTGAATTTTGTAGGGGTGAATAACTATTCGCCCTTACTGAATTTAACCCTGATTTGTGATTTTATTTTGTCTTTTTGACGATGGATTTCTGCCATGTCAGTTAGAATGCGTGCCTGGATTTGTTTGTAGTGACCTGCTTCGGTAAACGCTAACGCCTTTTCAAACAGGGTTGATACGGCTCGATATGAATTTATGCCTCCTGAATCATCAACAGCTCGATTAGATTTGAGTGGACAATAATAGATTTTGCCCAGGCGATCGATAACTGTCATGACCGTTTTAGTGGCATACCAGCTATCCATCAGAACTGCATAGAATGGTAATTGTTTATGATATATGACTTGGAGCAGCATCTCACAAAGATGGTCAATCTTTGTTTTTCCATCTTCATCTGGCTCATAAATGTGGTAATCGATCGCCCCGAGAGAAAAGGTACTCAAATCTGTCCAGCCTTACTCAAAACTGATCGGTATAGTTACTTAATTTGATGTGCCGCCGTGCGGTTTTTTTAACATTTTACTAAAAAAATTGGAGTTTCAAGCCCGCACGGCGGCATTCATGTTGGACAGATTTGAGCAGGTTTTTTGTAACCCAAAATTGTCCAGTACGCTTGTAGCACATAAAGACAAGTTACAACTCCAATACCTCTAATAACACGATGTTCCGTACCTGAGTACATCCGTCTTACTAATTCGATTTTTTGAGCATAACGCTTATCTAAGACAGTATCATCAAAAACTAGATAACCATCTACGCTTGTTTGAAGATGAGGTAAAACGTTTTCCCATAATAAACGCGGAGTTAATCGACTTACTAGTGCCTGGTGGGAAGTAGCACATATCAATGCAGCGAGGTCAAAACGCCTCCTTTTAGCCAATTTGCTATAATTTAGATAGCATTTCGCTCCTAAGGCAGCTCCAAAAGGGTGAAAGTCGAGAGCTGCCTCAGTCAGAACCAATGCCGAATAGTAGGAGAAAACTGCCATGAACTTCAGATTGGGAATCGGGAAAGCAATCGTTATTGGACTATCTTTTTTGGTTTGGGTATCCGCATTGACAATTGCATCTGCATCTAGTTTTTGAACAGCTTTAGTTATGGTATCGACACAACCAGAACAAGCAATACTGGGAATTTTTAATTGTAGAGTCATAGTTAACCAATCCTCTTTGTAAAGTAGTAGCTAATTTTTTAATATAATTAATTTTCCAGCTTTTCAGTAGCAAATAATCGAGGCTAAAATTGTGCTTAGATTCAAATCTTGGCAACTAACATCGATCTTTTTAGGTTTTTTAATAGATAGGGAGCAATGCCTGCATGAGATGTAAGTGCCTAAACAAAATTAATTACACAAATTATCTTTCTTTTGCCTTTTGCCTCTTGCCTTTTGCCTGCCTTACCTATGAATTTAATTTTGTGCAACTATTTATTGATTTTCAACTCTACCAATTCCAATACTGTCAGGTATAAAATTAGCTCATTTGCTGCCAAAGCTCACAGCTATTAAATCAAGCAATTTAGGTAATTTTAATTATTAAGTTGATTGGGAATCAGTCAACAAAATGCTCTACTTAATTGCAGCATGATACATGAATCAAGCTCAAGTTCAACTCAAAAAAGGTCGAATTCTAATTGTTGACGATTTTCCAGAAAATCTAAGGCTTTTAATCGATCTTTTGCATAAATATGGATATCAAGTACAAAGTGCTATTAACGGTGAAATAGCTTTTCAGGAAATCGCTACTACCTGTCCAGATTTGATTCTTTTAGACATTATCATGCCAGGAATGGATGGATATCAAATCTGTCAAATTTTAAAAAATAGCAAACAAACTCATGATATTCCTATAATTTTCTTAAGCGGTTTGGATACCGAAGCAGAAAAAGTTAAGGCTTTTAAAGTAGGCGCTGTAGATTATATTACCAAACCTTTCTATCTCGAAGAAGCAATCGCTAGAATTGAAAACCATCTAAATATTCGCAGACACCAGAAACTACTCAAACAAGCAATTAAACAGCAATCAGAGCAACTCGAAGACACCACCAAAATGCTCGATCGCTCTCGTACTCTGTTGAATGGTTTCTTGAATACCTCACAGGATGGAGTTACTATTTTTGAGTCAATTCGCAATCGCCATCACCAAATTGTTGATTTTGTTTGCATTCTAGCTAACCCTTTAGCTGTCATGGCGATCGGTAATATTTCTAGCCAAAGTAAACTGGTAGGGAAACGCTTATTAAAAGATTTTCCTGACAATCTTCTCAAAAGACTATTTGAATTTTTTATTGAGGTAGTAGATAACTGTACTGTAGTTGACAAAGAATATTACTATCAACAACAATCATTTCAAGCCTGGTTTCACATTGTTGTAGTCAAGCTGAATGATGGTTTTATCGCCAATTTTTGCGATATTACAGAAAATAAGCAAATGGAATTGGCGCTGCAAGAGGCTAATCAAGAATTGCATCTTCAAGCTAATTTAGATAGCTTGACGCAAATAGCTAATCGTCGTCGTTTTGATGAATATCTTACACAAGAATGGGCTAGGTGCGCTCGCGAGCAAAAACCACTATCTCTAATCTTGTGTGATGTCGATTTTTTCAAAGCTTACAACGATAATTACGGACATCAAGCAGGCGATCTTTGTCTGGCAAAAGTAGCTCAAAGTATGAATTTAGTGATTAAGCGTCCTAGCGATCTATTAGTTCGCTACGGAGGTGAAGAATTTGCTGTAGTTCTTCCCCATACTAAAAGTGAAGGTGCGCTTAAAGTAGCAGAAGATATTCGCTCAATTATTAAACAGCAACAAATTCCTCATGCCTTTTCAGGTATTAGCCAGCATATCACTCTCAGCTTAGGTGTTGCTGCAATTATTCCTTCTCCCAATTTCTCTGCTGAATCTTTAATTGCAGCCGCAGATCGAGCTTTATATGAAGCCAAACAATTAGGACGCGATCGCGTAGTTGGTAAGATGATCGAACAACCGTTTTTACATGGGGTTAGGGAATAGAAGGCAGGAGGCAGGAGGCAGGAGGCTCCCAGGCAGAGGGTGCAGAGGGTGCAGAGGGTGCGGAGGGTGCAGGGGGAGAACTTTTTCCCATAGCCTCCCCTGCTTCCCCAACTTCCCCCGCTTCCCCTGCTTTCTTTTCCCCTACACCCTACACCCCTAACCCCTAGCCCCTAACCCCTATTCTTGATATATTAAGTAAGGTTAAGAAAACTTTCTCATAATTTGGCAAGACTGGATCGAGGTCAGTAAGGTAAGGCGTTGTGACTCAATCAGAACTAAATTCAGATAAACTGCAAGCAAACAATGATAAAGAAACCGAATTAATCACTAGTGCGATCGCGCCTGAAACTTTCACGATCGATCGAGAAAAAAAGGCTACTCCCTGGTTGGCTAAAAAAGGCGATCTTCTAATTGGACTGACAATAGGTGCTTTACTGACAGCAGGAGGAATGCACTTATCTAACCCTGCGAAGTCAGATAGTTCTCCTTCAGCTTCTACCCCAACAGCAAGCGAATTGGCGAACGCTGCTGCACCCGCTCAAAGTGTAACAGTAGTTGCAGTAGAATCGGCGCGTCTCGATCGCACTTTAAAAGCTAATGGTACGGTAGCTGCTTTTGAATTAGTTCCTGTCACTTCTCAAGCAACTGGTTTACAAATTAGGGAAATCTTGGTAGAACGGGGTCAAACAGTCAAAGCAGGACAAGTTTTGGCACGTCTTGATGATGCTAGATTGCAAGCGCAACTTTTGCAAGCTCAAGGCGCACTAGCTAAAGCCAAAGCGCGAGTAGCAGAATTAAGAGTAGGAACGCGCCGAGAAGAAGTAGCTCAAGCACAAGAGCAAGTAGCGGACGCTCAAGCAGCAGTTTGGCAAGCGGAATCAGATTTAGAATTAACGGAAAAAAGAGTCCAGCGCAATCAAACTTTAGAAGCGCAAGGGGCTATTGCTCGCGATCGCCTGGATGAAATTCTGACCGAACAAAGAAACAGACAATTAAGCTTACAGAAAGCTCAAGCAAATTTACGTGAAGCCGAACAAAAATTAGTGCAATTGCAAGTAGGGGAAACTCCAGAAGTGATTGCACAGGCTGAGGCAGAGCTATCTCAAGCACAAGGGGAAGTGCAATTAGTGGAAGCGCAATTAAGAGATACTGTAGTCGTTGCGCCTACTAGTGGGAAGGTTGCTGAAAGAAATGCTAGAGTGGGCGATCTTGTCTCTAGTTCGGAGAAACTATTTAATATTATCGAAAATGGACGTTTAGAATTGAGATTAACTGTACCTGAAACTCAATTAAGACAAATTCAAGCTGGGCAAAAGGTACGGATTGAGGGCAATACAGCTAGTAATCTTAGCTTGTTAGGAACAGTTCGCACCATCGATCCCATGGTGAAGGAAGATTCTCGTCAAGCTTTGGTTAAAGTAGATTTACCTGCCAATTCAGCTTTAAAACCAGGTATGTTTTTACAAGGTGCGATCGTTACTAATACAACAGCAGGCGCTCAAGTTCCTGTAGACGCGCTATTACCCCAAACTGACGGCAGTGCGATCGCCTATGTCTTGCAAGCTGACAATAGCGTAAAAGCAGAAAAAGTAGAAATGGGGCAAATTCTTGCCAATAAAAAAGTAGAAGTACTCAGTGGCTTAACAACTGGCGATCGACTTGTTCTTAAAGGTGCAGCCTATCTTAGAGACGGCGATCGTGTGGAAGTAGTTCAATAAACAGGATTTTTTCTTAACTTGTCACCAATGCCCTATGACCAAAATAAAGTTAATGTCTAGACAAGTTTTAATGATGTTGATGTTGATAATGATGTACTCGGTCTAACAACCAAAATGAAGTTACGGTTCCGATTAAATGTGCTGCAATTAAATTAATATTAGCTAAAACTACGAATACATCTAAAGCTCGCACAATTTTGTTCGGATCGATAATTGCAACTCCTGGCGGCTGAGAAACGGTTTTAGCAACTAGTATGCCAACGCTAGTACCAGAACCAAGTAGTGAAATAAGCATTCCCATAAAGCCGATAAACGCTCCCAATCTGAGCAACTTAATTGTCTCAACTTTTTTGGGATGAAGAACTGCGCCTGGTTCGTGTAGCAATCCTTTGGCAATTTGTACGTACTGAAAGTCAAAAATAATGCCAATTACTAATAATATAACTCCGCCAATAGCTAAGAAGATGCCTAAGTTTGTTCCTGGTTGGTTACCGGGGCTGAAACTTCGCCCAGAGTTGGCAAATACGATCGCGAGACTGGAAATAAAGACCATTGCTAACTGCAACCAAAATCCAATCCAGCCAAAGAAACGAAACGAGTTGGCAATTTTGCGGATAGTTGGAGACGGTTCTGGATGCCTCGATCAGACTAACATATCTAAGTAAGCCCTACCACATTAATATTATTAGTATACTTCTATACCATTTGTCTTGATAACTCTATTTTCTCAATTAAATTTAGAGATAACAAAAATACGAGCAATTCTGACATCAAAAGTTGCATTTTTAAGGCTCGATCTAAATTTATTAAAATCTAATTTAATTAATTTTGACTGACGTTAGACTAAAGCTAGACGATCGATAGCGAAATGAGCTAAGTTATCGGGGGTG
>CAZJTL010000145.1:11822-13379 GCA_964548905.1 uncultured bacterium
CGGGGGTGAAAACTTGCTTAGAGTATAGATTGCCTATCGATCGAGACTTATTGGCAATTTAGCTTCTATGTAAGTCACAAAAAATTCCTCAATAGCTGGCTAGGTGAACTATGGCAACTTACGACAACATTCTTCAAGCAATTGGTAGAACTCCATTAGTCAGATTAAACCGTATCACACAAGATATTCCCTCCATCGTTTATGCCAAAGTAGAATTTCTCAATCCTGGCGGTAGTACCAAAGACAGAATTGCCCTTGCCATGATCGAAGCAGCAGAAAAAGAGGGTCAACTCAAGCCTGGTGGAACGATTGTTGAAGCTACCGCAGGCAATACAGGAGTAGGACTAGCACTAGTTGCAGCAGTCAAAAAATATCGCTGTATCTTTGTCATGCCCGATAAGATGAGTCAAGATAAAATTAATCTGCTCAAAGCTTATGGTGCAGAAGTTGTCATTACTCCCACCTCAGTACCGCCTGACTCGCCCGAAAGTTATAATGGCGTGGCTGACAGGCTTGCTAAGGAAATACCTGGAGCATACAGACCAAATCAATTTGAGAATCCCAATAATCCTCTAGCCCATTATTTAACCACAGGGGCAGAAATTTGGGCGGATAGCAATGGTAAAATTGATGTCTTCGTTGCTGGTATGGGAACAGGTGGAAGCATTTCGGGAGTTGCTCAGTATCTTAAAGAAATAAATCCTAATATTGTCATCGTTGGCGCAGATCCAGAGGGTTCTATTCTTTCAGGTGATAGTCCTAAATCTTACAAAGTTGAAGGCATTGGTGAAGATTTCATTCCCAAAACCTTTAATCGCCAAATAGTCGATGAAATGATTCGAGTTAGCGATAAAGAGTCTTTCAATCTCGCCCGTCGCCTGGCGCGAGAAGAAGGAATCTTAGTAGGCGGTTCGGGAGGAACGGCGATCGCAGCCGCCTTAAAGTATGCTGCCAGATTGTCAGAACCCAAACAAATCGTCGTACTTTTAACCGATACGGGCAGAAACTACATCAATAAAATCTACTCTGATGTCTGGATGCAGGAAAATGGTTTTTGGGAAGGCATTACCGTAAAATCAACTAAAATTGGCGCAATTTTGCAAAGAAAAACCGATTTTAGTCCTTTAGTTGCCGTAAGTTCCCGCGATACCTTAAGCCATGCCGCTAATCTATTGCAAAAGCTGAATATCTCTCAGTTACCTGTAATTGATGATAACCAGGTAGTAGGAAGTCTCAATGAAGCATCGTTAATGAAATTCCTCTACGACGGCATTAATTTTTCCAACCAAGAGGTTTCAGCAGTAATGGGCAAACCTTTACCGATTCTAGACGAACAGGTTGATGTGTCTGAGGCTTATCGAGTTCTCTTATCTGGAACGACAGGTATTATCGTTAAAAGTAATGACGTGCCGATCGGCTTGATTACGAAAGCAGATTTGATTAGATATTGGATCGATCAAACTCCAATGTAAGAGAATGTTTATAAAGTAGGCATAAAAAATATGGCGTTGCATCCCTGCGGGATGATCTGATAATAGTAAAGAATGAAATGTCCTA
>CAZJTL010000146.1:0-1742 GCA_964548905.1 uncultured bacterium
TTTCAAGGGTTTTCACAAATTGAAGCTAATTTTAGACACACTGTCCCCTGAAAAGGATATTCAAATTATAAACCTCAAACAAACTTTTTTCGTTGTCAATTAAGTTTTGTAAAGAGTAAAAATATATAGAAATTTTTAAAGCGATCGCAAGAACAAGCGAAAATTTGCTTATATATAAATCGATCGAGAGATTTTAATTTACTCTCCAACACTAAGGGGGGATCGAAAATCAATATAGATACTTATAGATACTTTTTTATAGAGATCGAGATCGGATCGTTTCTGACTTTTCAGACATCCTCCCAACCAAAGCTAAGAATATTGCAGTATTTTAGACTGGTAAAGATGAACCATGAAAGATGAACAGACATTCCTCTAAACCAAGCAAATTTTTCTTGCATTTTGATTCAATAATTTTAAGTACTGTTGCTATTCTTAGCTTGCTAATTATTGCCATTATAATTGTAGGCGATCGCAGTATATTTAAAATTAATGATTTTAGCGGTATAGATCAACAAATTGGAGCAGATACTCAAGCAATTTCATTCACTTTTAATCGTCACGTTCTTCCAAGTAATCTCGATAATAATATTAAACTTGAGCCTTATTTACCAGGCAAAACATATTTAGCTGGTAATAAATTATTTTATACTTTTACCAAAATTCCTAGATACGATACTAATTATAAAATCCAGTTGGCAGGAATTAAAGCAACTGACACTCAGAAGATAATTGAACCATTTACAAGCCAAATCAAAACTCGCGATCGCTTGCTTGCATATATAGGAATCAAAGCTAAAGAAAGAGGTAGATTAATTCTCTATAACCTAACTAAAAATCAAAAAAATATTCTGACTCCGCCAGATTTATTAATAGTTAATTTTGAGACTTATCCTCAAAGTGATAAGATTTTGTTTTCTGCTTTAGATAATAACGGTCAAGCACAGGAATTTGGTAGACAACAACTCTATACAGTCACAACTGGTATTAATTGGCAAGCTAACCAAAAAACTCAGCCAGCAGGAAGAATACAACTAATTTTAGATTCCAAAAATTACCAAAATCAAAAATTTGACTTATCTAATGACGGCAAAATTATTGTAGTTCAAAGAACAAATAATAAGAACCCTGGAGATTCTAGCCTCTGGATTATACCTGATGGCGATAAGCCTAGACCTATAGGTATATCAGGAAATCAGTTTCTTATTTCTCCCGATAGTAAGACAACTGCTGTCGCTCAAGGAAAAGGTATTTTTATGTTAGCTTTAGCCCCAGAAGCATCATCTTCTCAACAGTTTATCCCTGGCTATGGGAAGCTAATTGCTTTTTCTAGAGACGGTTCTCAAAAATTAGTGGTTAGATACAATAGGGACTATTCTCAATCCTTATCTTTAATTACTGAAGCTAACAATACTCAAGATTTATTTAGAAGTAATAGTCCGATTGCAGATTGTCAGTTTAACCCTAATAACGAAGATTTGATTTACTGTCTTAAAACAGAAGTCAAGCAAACTGAAGGCTCAGAACAAACCTACGAGCAACCTGTTCTCTACAGTATTAATTTAACTACTTTAGAAAGCAAAATAAAGGCGATCGTACCCAATTATCAAGATGTAAAAATGAGTGTTTCACCGGATGGAAAGGTAATACTTTTCGATCAAACTTCAACCACACCACCAAGAACGAATAACGAATTACTAACTGACTCTGGAGGCGCGATCGCTGATGGAAGTGTGTGGTCG
>CAZJTL010000146.1:1752-2120 GCA_964548905.1 uncultured bacterium
TAGCAATAAAACTCCTCCTCAACCAATTGCTAATGGTTTTCATCCGCAATGGATCAAATAAGCTGGTATAAGAAAAAGTCTGAACTGAATTGCACCATTGCCACCGCGTCGGTTATCAACAGAAATCGGTCAAATTTTGGGAAATAAATACGATCGATTAAGACGAGGCGAAATAAAACTTTGTTGGAAAGATGCATCAATTCGAGTACTATATCGAACAACAGGATTACTTTTCCAACAATTACTTAATCATTTATTTTAAAAAAATGTCTTACGGGAAACCAATTACTATACTTGGGTCTACTGGTTCGATCGGTACTCAAACTCTAGATATCGTTGCTACGCATCCAGATAAGTTTCGTGTCGTT
>CAZJTL010000146.1:2130-13378 GCA_964548905.1 uncultured bacterium
TTGGGTTAGCTGCTGGTAACAATATTAGTTTATTAACCGAACAAATTCGCCACTTTCAACCAGAAATTGTAGCAATTAGTTCTCAGGAAAAAATCGCAGAATTAACCGAAGCGATCGCCGAACTTCCTCAACAGCCGATTATTTTAGCTGGAGAAGAAGGAATCGTAGAAGTAGCCCGCTATGGCGATGCTCAAAGTGTAGTGACTGGTATTGTTGGTTGTGCGGGATTATTACCTACGATCGCGGCGATCGAAGCTGGTAAAGATATTGCCCTAGCCAATAAAGAAACTTTAATCGCTGGCGCTCCCGTGGTGCTACCTTTAGTTAAAAAACATCAGGTAAAATTACTCCCCGCAGACTCGGAACACTCTGCTATCTTTCAGTGTTTGCAAGGTGTCCCTGAAGATGGTTTGCGTCGAATCTTATTGACAGCTTCTGGTGGTGCGTTTAGAGATTGTCCTGTCGAAAAATTAGCCACAGTCAAAGTAGAAGATGCACTCAAACATCCTAACTGGTCAATGGGTAAGAAAATTACTATCGACTCAGCGACTTTGATGAATAAAGGTTTAGAAGTCATTGAAGCCCATTTCTTGTTTGGATTAGACTACGATCTCATTGATATTGTCATACATCCTCAAAGTATTATTCATTCTCTAATCGAGCTACAAGATACTTCAGTACTAGCTCAATTGGGATGGCCGGACATGCGCTTACCGCTACTTTATGCTCTTTCTTGGCCAGAAAGAATTTACACTGATTGGGAACAGCTAGATTTAGTTAAGGCTGGTAATTTAACTTTTAGCGAACCCGATCGCGATAAATATCCCTGTATGCAGTTAGCCTATGCTGCTGGAAAAGCTGGCGGATGTATGCCAGCCGTTTTAAACGCTGCTAACGAACAAGCAGTAGCTTTATTTTTAGAGGAAAAAATTCAATTCTTAGATATCCCTCGTTTGATTGAAATCGTCTGCGATCGCGCCAGTACTCAAAATACCCAAACACCAACCCTAGATGACATTTTAGATGCCGATCGCTGGGCAAGAAAAGAAGTTAATTCTGCTAGCCAGAAAATTAATCAGCGTCTAATTTCTTTAACATGAGGTAAGTAGGGTGTAGGGTGTAGGGTGTAGGGGAAAATCTTTTTCAAGTCAGAAGGCAAGAGGTAATATTTGGCAATTATTATCGCGTGGAAGTTGTCAAAACTCTGGTTAACTGAGTATTAATGCGATCGCGAACGATTTGACGATATTCGAGAAAATGCTCTAATTGAGCGCAGGCTGTTAAATAATGATCGATCAGACTAATATGTCGTCGAACAAGCGTTAAAAGATTGCGCCAAAATTGAGCGCGGGTTTGGCGAACGATACCTTGTTGCCAGAGTAATAACACCAGGGCGCGAATATTCCTCCAACCAGGCTGTTTTAGTCGAGAATGTCTGGGAATACCGATTCTCATAAAATAACGGAAAGCGCGATCGAGATAGATTTCAGGTTCGTAAAGATACCAAAAACTATCGATGTATTCGCGGGCAATTTCTTCAACTGGGCGAGTGGGAACGAAATTAATTAAAGTAGTTTGGTTGATGTTCCCGCCGCGATCGAGTAACCTACCTTCTTTTTGCAAGCGATACCAAAGCGCTGTATTGGGGAGGGCTTGTAACATGCTAAACATGGCAAGGGGAATAGAGATCTCCTCGACAAACTCAACAATGCGATCGCCTGCGCCTGGTTGTTCGCGATCGAAGCCAATGATAAACCCTGCCATTACCTGTAAACCTTTTTCGGTAATTATTTCGATCGATTCGCTCAAAGGTTCGCGAGTATTTTGAAACTTTTTGGTGAGAGTCAAACTATCTTCGTCAGGTGTCTCAAGTCCCATAAACACTTTGGTGAAATTACACTCAATCATTAATTCCATTAACTCTGGATCTTTCGCTAAATCCACCGATGCTTCTGTAGCAAAGCCGAAGGGATAGTTTTTTTCTTTCGTCCAAACTTTTAACTCTTTAAGTAGTAATTTGACATTGCGCTTATTACCGATGAAATTGTCATCCACCATAAACACATTGCCCCGCCAACCCAATTCGTAAAGACGTTCTAGTTCCCCTAGCAGTTGCGCTGGAGTTTTAGTACGAGGTTTCCTCCCATACAGGACAATAATGTCGCAGAATTCACACTGGAATGGACAACCACGGGAAAACTGAACCGACATATTATCGTAGACAGCAAAATCCAATAAGTCGTAGCGCGGGATTGGAGTTTGAGTGACATCAGCAAACTCATTGGTAGTAAATTTGCCTTTTACTTCACCTCGCTCGATCGCTGCTACAAACATGGGTAAAGTAATTTCCCCTTCATTGAGAACTAGATAGTCTGCACCAGCAGCTTCGATTTCATCGGGAAGGGATGTGGGATAAGGACCGCCAACAGCAACTTTTTTACCCCGTCTTTTCGCCTCTTGAATTTGGGCTAGCAAATCTTCTTTCTGGACGATCATCCCCGAAATAATTACTAACTCAGCCCATTCCCATTCACTCTCGGTAATAGGGCGAATATTGCGATCGACCAGCTTAAACTCCCATTCTTTAGGTAAAAGCGCTGCTACTGTGATTAAACCAAGGGGCGGTATCATCGCTTTTTTGCCTGCAAAGGCTAAAGCTTTTTCAAACGACCAAAAACTTTGAGGAAACAACGGATAAATCAGTAAAACTTTCATCTAATGTTGCGCCTATCGTTAATTACTTTAGCTTACATCAATTCTTGCTTCGCAATTAAAGAAGGCAAGAGGCAGGAGGCAGAAGGCAGAAGGCAGAAGTTTTTTAAGTCATAAGTCATAAGTCATAAGTCATAAGTTTTTACTTGCTACTTGCTACTTGCTACTTATTACTTATTACTCATTACTCATTACTCCCTACTTCCTACTTCCTACTTCCTACTTCCTACTTCCTACTTTTTTCCCTACACCCTTACACCCCTAACCCCTAATCCCTACACCCTAACCCCTAGTCTCCCCTCCCTTAACTGCCTCAATTAGCGATCGCACTTGCTCAGTTCCTTCTGAGGGTTCAAATTTGACAGGAAATTTGCCAGCAGTAAGCATTTTCAATCCCAATGGTGCCAGACTGGCTATACCTTTAAGATCTTGGAAGTAATTACCCACTACATAGACACCAAATTTGCGTTCGTCGATCCAACCACCAGCTTTGACTAGATCGATTAAAACTTTACGGTGGCGAATCGAGCGACTGTCACTTTTATCTTTCCGCTTGAGAATTTCTTGTTTGATTTCACTAATCCGATCCATCGGCGCAACTTCCATCGGACAGACGGCGTTACACATATAACAACGGGTGCAACCCCATACTCCTTGCGTACCTTGGTTGTATTGTTCTAGTCTTGCTTCTGGGCGATCGTCACGGGAATCTGAGAGAGTTCTTTGCGCTTTAGCTAGGGCATGAGGACCAACAAAATCAGGATTGACTTCTTTAGCGTTACACTCAGAATAACAAGCCCCGCACATAATACAGTTTCCTGTTAGATCGAGGCGCGATCGCTCTTCGGGGGTCTGTAAAAACTCCCGTTCGGGAATTGTTCTTGAACTGGTACTAACGTAGGGATCGATAGCTTCTAAGTCATTCCAAAAGCTATTCATATCCACAACTAAATCTTTAATGACTTTTAAATTACCTAAAGGTGCAATAGTTATCTCTGGAGTTTTTGAGGTGGAAAAATCCGTTCTTCGCTTCAATTCACCAGCAATATTTTCTTTACAAGCTAAAGCAGAACGACCATTAATTCTCATGGCACAACTTCCGCAAATTGTATTGCGACAATTTTTGCGAAAAGCCAAGCTACCATCTAATTCCCATTTAATTTGATTTAAACATTCTAAAATCGTAGTTTCTGGTTCTACATCTAAAGTATAATCTTGAATTCTGGGCTGACTATTTGCCTGTTGTCGAACTATTTGAAAAATAACTTGCATTCTTTACCAACTCTTATTTATGCTCAGACTTAGAGAAGTAATTTGTTCAGCTAGTTTACTTGAGGTGGCTTTTTCTTCTTGGTTTTGATTTCTAAGAAGATTGCTAAAAACTAGTCTAATATTTTTAGCTTAAGACAATATTCCTAGTTACTAGCTAAAAGCGATAAATACTTAAATTATTATATAAATTGCCTTTGGTTATTTTATTAAAAAATCATAATTATTGAAAAAACATGTCACAAGATAGATATTTAGCGGTATATTTTTTATAATGTCAATTACACTCGGCAAACTCAACTGAGAATTGCGAGAAATTAAAGGAAAAAAAGAGAGTTATGAGTGAAACGGCAACTGCCCCTTTAACAGGAAAAGCGCTGCTTCAAAAAGTAAAAGAGTTATCTCACTTACCAAGACGCGAAACAGCAAAACGCTGTGGTTATTACACAGTAACTAAAGACAACCAGACTCGTGTAAATTTAACAGATTTTTATGATGCAGTTCTCGCTGCTAAAGGTGTTCCTCTCGATCCAGAAGGAGCAAAAGATGGTCGCGGTCGCGAACCAACCTATAAAGTTAGCGTCCACAAAAACGGTCAAATTGTGATAGGTTCAACCTATACTCAAGCTATGGGATTGAAAGAGGGCGATAAGTTTGAAATCAAGCTTGGTTACAAACATATTCATCTCAAACAGGTCGATGACGATCGAGAAGATTATTCTGAAGAATAAGAGTCTGTGTGGTGCATCTTTTTTAAATAAATCGCCTTTGTATTCAAAGGTGGTTTACAGTTATTTATACTCATTAAATACTCGACCTTGACATAAAAACTTCAGGTTGAATAATTAATTTCTAGTTTTTTGCTAATATTTTCGCTACGGTTAGCCGTTAGGTATGGATTTTTTGAGCGAACAGATTAGTCAGTGGCAACCTTTTTTATTATCTGCTGCTTCTGTTGTCAAAATTATTATTTTTTTCCTGACTTGGGCGATCGTTTGGTTCCCGATCGCGATCCCGATTGCTATGGTTAGCAAGTGGAATCCAAATAAACCGTTAACTATTGGACAAAAACTAGGAATGATAGTCTCCCTCTATCTTCTGGCACCCCCTTTAGTGTGGATATCAGCCAAGATTGAGGGAGTATCTTTTTCGGATTATGGTGTCGTCTGGCAAACTAGTGTGTGGGGATCGGTAGCCTTCGGATTTGCCGTTGCTGTTGCAGGTTTATTGATTATTTTTAGTTTAGAATCCTTATGTGGTTGGATAGAATGGCGAACTAAAAACTGGAGAGCGCTTGGCTCGGTTGTCCTACCTATATTATTGCTAGGGTTGTGGATTGGCGCGATCGAAGAATTGGTTTTTCGTGGTTTTATCTTCAACGAACTGCAATCAGATTATACCAATTGGTTAGCAGCAGCAATTTCTAGTTTAATTTTTGCCTTGGGGCATTTACTTTGGGAGAGAAAAAACACTATTCCTCAGTTACCAGGACTATTTTTGTTAGGAATGGTGTTGGTCTTAGCTAGATTTATAGATGGTGGTAGTTTGGGTTTAGCTTGGGGACTTCATGCTGGCTGGATTTGGGGTTTATCTTGTCTAGATTCCGCCCAACTAATTACTTACACAGGAAAAAGCTCACCACTGCTAACAGGAATCAAAAATCAACCATTAGCAGGATTAGCTGGTATTCTTTGTTTATTGGGAACTGGAATGACTTTATGGTTGTTTAGTTATTAGTTAGTTCATGGTTCATGGTTAATTGAAAAACAGGGAGCAGGGAGCAGGGAGCAGGCAGCAGGCAGCAGGTAATTTTACTCCCTTGTCCTCCTTGTCCCCTTGTCCTCCGAAGGACGTTCCCTAGCCCCTAACCCTTAATAAAGGTGACTTATAGATTAGTAATCGAACCAAATCAAAAACAACAAGATCTGCTGCTGTTAACTCCCAAGCAGCAACATTATTTACAAAGAGTATTACGGATGGTAAAAGGTGATCGCTTTGTGGCAATGGATGGCTGTGGACAATCTTGGTTAGCTGAAATAGTAGATAACTCAGCAAAAATAATCGAATCGATATCAACCTCTACAGAGTTACCAGTTGCCATCACCTTGCTCTCAGCTTTACCAAAAGGTAACAGTTTTGATGAAGTCGTGCGTAGCTGTACGGAACTCGGAGTAACCACTTTTATACCCGCGATCGCCGATCGCACTCTACTCAAACCTAGTCCTAATAAACTCGATCGCTGGCGCAAAATTGCTACTGAAGCAGCCGAACAATCAGAGCGTCAGATCTTACCTGCTATTTTAGAACCGATTAACTTTACAGAAGCGATTAAAACAGTAGTTAATTCCGAAGCCGATCGCTATATTTGTGTTGCTCGCGGCGATCGCCCTTATTTATGGACTTGTTTATCTCAGCACCGATCGAACCAAATCGCAATTGCAATTGGACCCGAAGGTGGTTGGACAGATTCAGAAATAGAAGTAGCGATCGCAGTTGGTTTTCAGCCAGTTTCCCTCGGTCGTCGTATTCTCCGCGCCGTTACCGCGCCTATTGCTGCTGTTAGTTTAGCTGTTGCTGCTGTGGAAGGCAGGAACCAGAAGGCAGAAGGGAATAAAAGTCTAAAGTAATCAAGTTTTCTTACTTGCTACTTGCTATTTCCTACTTCCTACTTTTCTCCCCTGCTCCCTGCTCCCCGCTCTCTGCTCCCTTTTTCTAAGCATATCGATTCACTTCTTCTTGCAACCATTCATCTACTGGTTGACCATCTTTGCGGCGTAATTCGATTTCTACCATCATTACTAAACCAGTTCCTGGGGGTGCAGGTTTTTGATGCAAGATAATCTCGTAGTCATCAGGATTTTCGTTACGCTGCTTGAGCCAATCTTGAACTTTAAGCGGACAGAAAAAAGACTGACCTTGTTCGTACATTCGACTGATCTGCATTCTCAGGCTATGAATATTTAAACGAGGCATGATTCTTTCCCTTGTAAATATTTTAGCTATACCATATTCTCTCGCAAGTGATAGCTAATAGCCACGAACAATGAACAATGAACAATGAACTATGAACTATGAACTATGAACTATGAACAAATTCCTTCAACTTTAGAAAAAGTTCTTACTTTAAATTCGCGATCGCTCGATTTTTGTGCTTGTTTTTTCGACGCGATCGCAGGCACAGGATCGAATTCACCAGAAACTTTGGAACAACTAGCATTTTAAGGTCAAGGGAATGCCGATCTTTTTTTTTAGTATAACTTTACTACTCACAATTTTTTAAAGCATCTAGATCGGCAGCTACAATTTTCTCAAGATTGCGCGTAATTTTCTCAATCTCCCAATCCCACCAGGCAATCTCTAGTAATTCTCGGACAACTTCATCACTAAATCGCTGTCGAAGTGTTTTAGCTGGATTACCTCCAGCGATCGCATAAGGGGGAACATCTTTGACAACTACTGACTTGGCAGCAATAATTGCTCCATCTCCAATTTGTACTCCTGGCATGATCGTAGCTTCATAGCCGATCCAAACATCATTGCCAATGACTGTATCCCCTTTGTAGGGAAGATCTTCAGACTGAGGCTCGACTTTTTCCCAACCATTGCCGAAAATCTGAAACGGATAGGTGGAAAATCCTGATAGCTTATGATTTGCCCCATTCATGATGAACTTTACACCTCTTGCTAAAGCACAAAACTTGCCGATGATTAAGCGATCGCCGACAAAGGGAAAATGATAAAGAACATTGCGCTCAAAATTTTCAGAATCTTCAGGATCGTCGTAATAGGTATAATCTCCAATAATGATATCGGGATTAGATACAGTGTTTTTGATAAAGCAGATTTGTGGAAATCCCTTCATGGGATGCTTATCTTGCGGATTAGCTCCTTGCAAATTAGCCTCCAAACTGTTGCCTTAACCTATAACTTAAGCGATCGAACTAATTATCATCATATCTTTACGCTTCACCGAAAATCCGAAACAGATTAGGTAGAGAATCCCGACATCTTATGAACGAACAAAAAATAACTAGCGGCTAATCATCTATAAAATCAGACGAACAAATTTCTTTTTACCAACTTGTAAAACTTTTCCTGCTAAATCTTGCGGAGAATCAAAGATGATATTGTTATCAGTGACGCGATCGCTATCTAAACGAACTGCACCACCTTCAATTTGTCTTTTACCATCGCCGCTACTTTTGCACAAACCACTAACATTCAAAATATAAGCTAATTTAGCAGGAAACTGGACATCCGCTAGAGAATATTCGGGTACGGCGTTGCTATCACTTGCACTAGCACCTAAGACAATCTCTTGGGCTGTTTTTTGAGCTTGTAATGCTTTTTCTCGACCATGAAATTGAGATGTGACTTCTACTGCGAGAAGTTTCTGGCTTTCTCTAGGATTATCTGGGAGCTTCTCTAAAGGTAAATTGGTAAGTAATTCAAAATAGTCTTTGAGTAGCGTATCAGGAGTTTTTTCTAACTTAGAATACATCGATAGGGCATCTTCTTTTAGCCCAACATAATTATTGAGAGATTTAGACATTTTTTGTACTCCATCCGTACCCAGAAGAATGGGTAATAACAAGCCAAATTGAGGAGTTTTACCAAAATGTCTTTGTAAATCTCTACCTACAGCAATATTAAACTTCTGATCGGTTCCACCTAACTCTACATCTGCATCGATCGCAACCGAGTCATAACCTTGCATCAAAGGATAGAGAAATTCGTGGAGATAAATCGGATTTCCTTGAGAGTAGCGTAGATCGAAGCCTTCTTTTGCTAGCATTTGTCCCACTGTCATCGTCCCTAGCAATTCTTGAATTTTGGCTAAATCTAACTTCGATAGCCATTCAGAGTTATAACGGATCTCTAGTCTTTCTGGGGTATCAAAATCTAAAATTGGACGTAGTTGATCTAAATAACTGCGAGCATTTTCTTTGACTTCTTCAGCAGTTAACTGACGGCGTACTTCTGACTTCCCCGTGGGATCGCCGATTTGTGCGGTAAAATCACCAATAATCACTACAGCCGTATGTCCTGCATCCTGAAACGCTCTCAATTTACGGAAAGGAATGCTATGACCCAAGTGAATATCTGTTCCTGTTGGATCTATACCCAGTTTAATCCTTAACGGGCGATCGCTTTTCAGAATACGCTGGACGAGATTTTCGTTACTATCTTCAGATTTTGGCTGGTTAGGAAAAATTTCACTCGTCCCTCGATCGAGCCAAGTGAAATCTGAATTTTGTTCTAAGGAAGGCGACATTCGGTTAATAGTCAATTTTTATTTGTATTTGTATATCCCTATATTAGGGGATTAGGGACTAGGGATTAGGGATTAGATAGGGTGTAGGGGAGACTAGAAAAGTAATGAGTAATAAGTAATAAGTAATGAGTAATGAGTTTTTACTTCTGACTTCTGTACGGGCGAATAGCCATTCGCCCCTACGTCTGACTTCTGACTTTTGCATAAAAGCCTTTTGCCTTCCCAATGAACTATGAACTATGAACCATGAACAAATTCCTTCAACTTGGCTAGTACCATTTCAACGTGGTTTTTTACCTTAACATTTCCCCAGGCATGTTTTATAGTGCGATCGGGAGCGATGAGAAAGGTTGAGCGAATAATTCCCATATATTCCTTGCCCATAAATTTCTTTAATCCCCATACTCCATAAGCTTCTGCTAATTTATGTTCTGGATCGCTCAACAGTTGAAGAGAAAGCTGTTGTTTGCTAATAAAGTTACAGTGAGATTTTTGAGAGTCTGGACTGACACCAACGATAATAGCTCCTAATTCTTTGAATTCATTAGCGTAAACTGTAAAGTCTTTTGCTTCCGTCGTACAACCAGGCGTATTATCTTTTGGGTAAAAATATAAAATTAACCAAAACGAAGCAAAATCTTTGAGACTAACTAAAGTGCCATTTTGGTCATAAGCTTCAAAATCAGGGGCTAATTCTCCTGGTTGAACGATTTTGCTCATATATCTCTAGTATTATTAAATGTCAATAAGAGTATATTGCGATCGAGTAACTAGTAATTAAATTCTAAAGTCTAAAGTAGAGCAGTTTTTTACTTATTACTTATTACTTATTACTCATTACTTCCCCTACACCCTACACCCCACACCCCACCACACCCTAACCCCTAGTCCCTAGCCCCTAATCCCTAACCCCTAGTCCCTGTTCCGAAAGAACCTGATGATTCATATTAGATCGCTCTTCAAAATAGTCTTTATACCAGCGTACAAAGCGATCGACACCTTGCTCGATCGATGTAGTTGGTTTGAAGCCAACATCTTTAATTAATTCATCTACATCTGCATAGGTAGAGGGAACATCTCCTGGTTGCATGGGCAAAAAGTTTTTAATCGCTGTTTTTCCCATAGCCTTTTCAATGGTTTCGATAAATTCACCTAAAGCTACGGGACTATTATTGCCAAGATTATAAATTTTATAAGGAGTTTGACCAACTGGAGGTTTGTAGGTGACTCGCACCACTCCTTCGATGACATCATCAATATAAGTAAAGTCACGCTTCATGTTGCCAAAATTATAAACATCGATCGGTCGGTCTTCGGCGATCGCGCGGACAAATTTGAAATAAGCCATATCTGGTCGTCCCCAAGGCCCGTAAACTGTAAAGAAGCGCAATCCAGTAGTAGGCAAGTTGTAGAGATGACTGTAAGCATGAGCCATCAATTCGTTAGCTTTTTTGGTGGCTGCATAGAGAGAAACAGGGCGATCGACATTATCTTCTACAGAAAAGGGAATTTTCGTATTAGTACCGTAAACAGAACTCGAAGAAGCAAAGACTAAATGTTCGACTTGTGCATGGCGACAGCCCTCTAAGATGTTGGCAAATCCGACCAAATTGCTATCAACATAAGCAAAAGGATTTTCCAGAGAATAACGTACTCCTGCTTGCGCTGCCAAATGAACAACGCGATCGAATTTGTTCTCCCCAAACATCTCTAGCATTTTCTGGCGATCGCCCACATCTAGATAATGAAAAGTAAATCCAGCCTGGGGACCGAGTTGTGCTAAACGAGCTTTTTTGAGAGAGACATCATAATAGTCGTTGACATTATCAACGCCATAAACTTGTTGTCCTTCTGCGAGAAATCTTTGTGCCAAATGATAGCCGATAAAGCCAGCTACACCAGTTATTAGTATGTTCATAGGGGTTAGGGATTAGGGGTTAGGGATTAGGGATTGGGGGTTAGGGATTAGGGATTAGGGATTAGGGATTAGGG
>CAZJTL010000147.1:0-13242 GCA_964548905.1 uncultured bacterium
AACTAAATGACTCCATACCTTGCCAGAATTAGTAAAAACACTACTGAGAATAAAAATAACAGGAGTGGCGATCGATAGAGCAATGGCGATCGCCAGCAAAGTCCATCCCTGCCCAATGGGAGCGATCGCGCCTTTGACAGCTTGCCCAAGCGATGAATCTTGCTCTAGATTAGTCATGAGTTGGTGCTTTACCGATTACTAATTTCCAGAGAGGATGACGGGGGCCATATTTACGAATTCTTGCTACCCACTTTTCTAGACGGTGCTTTTCTCTAGCTGGAAGTCCAAACAAATCGTTTCTGCTTTGCCAAATTAGAGCAGAAGTAGTCATAGCAATGCAAAATGCCAGACATAATGTAGGTAGGGGATTAAACATCAGGCCATAACGTACTGCCGACCAAGTAAAATAATCGAACCAAAGTACAATTTCTTGACGTAAACCCCAAATACCGATTAAACCCAGAGTCATCCAACAGAACAAAACAAACAGCCATCTGCCATAGACTGTCATGCGATAGAGTCGTTCAACTTCCTTAGCCAACTTAGGATCGAGGTGGTTCATAGATTTTGGGTATCAGCAGGGGACTAGGGATTAGGGATTAGGGGTTAGGGTGTAGGGACTAGGGGCTAGGGGTTAGGGGTTAGGGGAACAGGCGAGAAAGCAGTTAGCAATTAGCAATTAGCAATTAGCGATCAACAATGAACTATGAACTATGAACTATCACCCATTCTGTAGATCGGTTTTACGATCGATTGCCTCTTTCTTTTCAGTTCGCGATCGCCACCAAGCAAGCAAGGTACTGGCGATGAAAATACTCGAATAAGCACCGAAAGAAAAACCAATAATCAATGCTAGCGCAAAATATTTTAACGTCTCCCCACCAAAAATGAAAATTGCCGTCAATGGTAATAGAGCGGTGAGAGAGGTATTAATCGATCGCCCTAAAGTTTGATTGACGGCGCTATCAACAATGTCATTGATGGGTAATTCTGGATTTTGAGTAATAGTTTCACGAATGCGATCGTAAATAACCACCGTATCGTTAACGGAGAAACCAATAATCGTCAGCAGAGCAACTAGAAATAAACTATCAACTTCTAGACCAGCTAATAAACCTAGAATCGAAAAAACACCAGCGGTAATTACAGTATCGTGAAACAGGGCGACGATCGCAAAAAAAGCATAATCAAACTGAAAACGAAAACTCAGATAAACAATAATGCCAAAAAAGGAAATAATTAAAGCTAGCAAACCAGAGACAAACAATTCTTGACCAATAGTCGGACCAACAGTATCGATTTGAATGCTTTCTTTGGCAAATTTACCCAGTTTGGCGCTCAGTTCATTTTGTAGCTTCGTTCTTTGGTCAACTTCTAGAGTTTTGGCGCGAATAGAAAGATTGTAATTATCTATTACCTGAATACTACTTCCACCTAAACCTTGAGTTTCCAATGCTTCTCTAACCTTGTCAACCGCGATCGGCTGACTACAATTATTGGCAACAGAACAATCGAGTCCAAATTGCAATCTAGTTCCACCAATAAAGTCTAAACCAGGACGTTGGGGAGCGCCCAAAATATTAAAAGAAACAGCCATGGCGACTATACTAGCGATCGTCAGAAAGCTAGAAACAGTCCACCAAATTTTTTGCTGTTTGATTACGCTAAATGCCATTACAATTCGATTCCTCTCCTAAGATTTCGTTGCCGATGCAGGTAAATTCGGACAAAACAATTCTGGTTTTTGTCGTAAATTGGGAAATCCCAACACTGCCAGTAACAACATGGTACGACTGCAAGTAAGGGCAGTAAACATGGAAATTAGCACCCCTAACGCCAAAGTTAGAGCAAAACCTTTAACCAACCCCGAACCAAGCCAAAATAATGCCCCACAAGCAATTAAAGTGGTGACATTACTATCGAGAATACTGGAGAAAGCCCGATAAAAACCCGACTCGATCGAGCGATAGAGAGTTTTACCCGCTCTTAATTCTTCTCTGGTACGCTCGAAAATTAGGACGTTAGCATCTACTGCCATGCCGATGCTCAGAATAAATCCCGCAATTCCAGGCAAGGTTAAGGTAACGCCGACTAGAGCAAAACTAGCCAAACAGAGAATTGTGTAGATAGCTAGAGCAATATCGGCAATTACTCCCAGTAAGCGATAGTAAACTGCCATAAACACAAACACCAGGAATAAGCCAGCTAAACCAGCGTAAATACTCCGTCTGATGCTATCTTGTCCGAGGGTAGCGCCTACAGTACGGTTTTCAACTACTGCTACAGGAAAAGGTAAAGAACCGCCTCGAATTTGTACAGCTAAATCGTTAGCACTCTCTAAGGTAAAGTTACCAGTTATCACTGCACTATTGCCAGTAATACCTGTCTGGGCAAATTCTACACCCACTACAGGAGCGCTAATCAAGGCATCATCTAAGAAAATACCAATACTGCGTCCAGTTCCCGCTAGGTTTTTGGTTAGTTCGGCAAATTTTTTGCCCCCATCTTCATCAAAGTTAATGGCTACTTCCCAACTGTTACCAGTTTGAGTTGGTTCGGGACGAGCATTTTTGAGATTGGTACCAGTTAACCCAACAGATTGAAAAAATTGCGCGATCGCTCGATTGGATTCTTGTAAAGATTTTTGTAGTTGCTCTTTCTCTGCTGCTTTTTTCGGATCGCCACCAGTTTTTTTGAGTAATGCTAAAGCTGCTTCTTTTTGTCTCTGTACTTGAAACTCAGCCGCAAACTCTCCTTCAGTATCTTTTTTTTGTTCTTTAAACTCTAGTTGAGCAGTTCCTCCCAAAACTCTTTCTGCTTGTTCGGGATCGGTGACACCAGGAAGTTGCACTAAAATTTTATCTTCACCAACGCTTTGTACTAATGGCTCAGCCACACCAAGAGCATTAATCCGATTTTCGATTACTTTTTGAACGGCACTTAAATCTTCTGGTTTAATCTTTTGAATTTCTTTAGTTGGTTTAACTTGAATCGTTAGTTGCGCTCCTCCTTTAAGATCTAAACCTAATTGAGGAGGCAACTGAAATAAAGTAACGATAGCAGCCGCTACCAGTACTAAAATCAGGACAATAATAATACGCTGTTTCTCCATTCCTCCGACCTACTGCACTTTTTGGTGACTCTCATTATATGTCAGGAGTAGGGATTAGGGGTTAGGGATTAGGGATTAGGGGATTGGGGGTGTGGGGTGTAGGGTGTAGGGTGTAGGGAGACAATTCGCACTTCGCAATTAAAAAAACTTATGACTTATGACTTATGACTTAATACTTATTTACCTCCTGCCTCCTGCCTTCTGCCTCCTGCCTTCTACTCCCTCTTAAGTGCATAAATTAACTAAGAATCTCGTATCTATATTTCAGGTAGCAAGATAGCGTAGCGAAATAGATCTGAGTCGATTATGAAAATAACTAGTTACTATTTAAATTTTGTATCATCAATGAAGTCTGTTGCCATTAATAATTAACACTTAAGTTCTAACTAGTTATTACAATAACTTTTAATATCTAACAGTAGAAACGGCAAATCAACCACGATAAGTGGTACTATTTAAGGGAAAAATGAAGATTTAAGAAAGTTTTACAAAAATATTACCGAAAATTAGTTAGATTTAAATTGTGAAAATTAAGTAAAGACGACTTAGACCTTTCTCCTCCTACACACATCTTGAAACATTAACTGTAAATTATGTTGCCATTTTGGCAAGTAGATATAGAGACGACTAAGCCATGCTGGACAAATATTTGCGGAAAGAAGTATCTAAGGACGATCGGAAAGAGCAAGGAAAATTTTTAACTTCCTTTCAAAAGCAACTGCTGCTGAAAAAATTACAAACCAATCTGCGACCTGAGTATCGTCGTCGGATTGAAATTATGCTGCTAGCCGATCTCGGTCAATCACAAACACAAATTTGTGAGAACTTAAGCTGTTCTCACGAAACAGCCAGATATTGGATTTATATGGCTAAAACAGGTCAAGCTCACAAATGGGATGCTACCGCAGTAGGTAGACCTAAAACCATCGATGATGAATATTTGGAGCGATTAAAAGAATTAATTGCTCGCAGTCCTCGCGAATATGGTTATGCTTTTGAGCGTTGGACGGCGCAATGGTTAAGCAAACATCTGGCTCAAGAATTTGGTGTTGAAGTTAGCGATCGCCACATTAATCGTCTACTCAAAAATATGGGGCTTTCTACACGTTCCAAAAATTCTCGTCAAGAAACAGCAAAATATAGCGATCGCAACACCCCTGATAATGCTAATATAGTCCTTCGCAACTTAAGTACTAGGGTTAGTCCTAAATTAATTAACTTTAGTCCATTTCAGCAAGAGCGTTTTTAAAGTACGAAGGCAGAGGGAAAAGAAGGCAGAAGGCAGAAGTTTTTACTTGCTACTTACTACTTGCTACTTTCCCTACACCCTACACCCTATCCCCTATCCCCTGACCTATGACTTAAAACTATGGAAAAAGCGATCGACATTAACCGTGACGATCTTTTTGAGTATGCAAAACTTTCTTGTAAATTGCCTCAACTTCTTGAAGGCGCGATCGTCTGTAAAATTATTCAATCTACAGCAGCTCAACTTGGAATTGAGGTAAATCGAGAAGATCTGCAACAAGCCGCAGATAGTTTTCGGATCGAAAAAAAATTACATCAAGCTGACGAAACAAAATTTTGGTTACAAAAACATTTTTTATCTTTAGATGACTTTGAAACTTTAATTTACATAAATACTCTTTCAGAAAAATTAGCCAAACATTTATTTGCCGATCAAGTAGAGTCATATTTTGAGGAGAACAAAGACAACTATGTCGAAGTTGTCATGTACGAAATCGTTTTGAACGATCATGACTTGGCTACAGAACTTTATTATTCCTTGAAGATGGGAAAAGGCAATTTTCATTCCTTAGCACGACGCTACATTAAAGATGCCAACTTACGCCGCTCTGGTGGATATAAAGGAGTGTTTTTTTGTCACCAGTTACCTTCTGATATTGCCCAAGCTGTTTTAGCAGTTCGAGCGCCTCAACTACTCAAACCCATTGTTACAGCTAAAGGGGTGCATCTAGTCTTAATCGAAGAAATGATTCAGCCCAAATTGGATGAGCGTTTGCAAGCTAACATCATGTCAGATTTATTTTCTCATTGGCTAGAACAACAAATCTTACAGACACAAGTAGAAACACACTTTGAACTAACAAGCCAACCTAGTCAAAGCGAGATATTAAGCTATTTTTCAGCTTAAATCCTCGCCCTGTTTCCTCCTCAATCGAAAAACATGGTTTTTCTGAGGAAAAAACGGAGATATGTCTCAATTTTAGTCACAATTTCCGCTTTACCTTCCATTCCAGCCTCGATCATACACTTTCGGCTTTCTGTTTGCCAAATATCCTGTTTGGGTTTAATCGTTACTTGGTAGATTCGATCTTCTATTCGAGTATCTTCCTCTTTTTGAATTTTAGAAACATTTGGAGAAATAGAGCTGACTGTTCCTTCAAAGTTTTTTTGTAGTGGGGAGGAACAATCAGGAAAGCTAAATCGCGCGATTTGACCGATCTTTACCTTGTCAATTTCCTCTGAGGAAACCAAAGTTGTAACGATTAGATTAGATTTCATCGGCACTATTTGAGCAACAGAATCGCCAGGGTTCACAATTTGCTCTTGCTTAGAGAGATTAAGCTTTTGAACGATACCAGCGATCGGAGCGCGAAGGATTGTTTTTTGAAAAGATGAATTAATTTTTTGGATTTCTTGGCGAGAAATACCGATTCTATCCTCGATAACCTTCTTTTTTTCAGTTATAGCTTCTTTTTCTCGATTTAGAGCAGCGAGAATTGCTTCAGATTCCGCTCTTGTCTCAACCAGTTCTTCTTTAGTGTGGGCTAAGCGTGCATTACTAGTAGGATTAGAAAGGATTTGCGATCGCTTTAATTTGGCTAATTTGTCCTTAGCTTCTTTAAAAGAAGCTTCTTTTTTTTCAAGCTGCAATTGAGAAATTGCACCTTTGTTTGCCATTTGCAGGTATAGATCGAGTTCTTGCCGTGCAGATTCAATCTTGGCTTGAGCTTGCTTAATTTCTTTTTGATTTAACGCTGTTTTGCTTAAATTCTTTGGTCGCTCTAAATTTAGATTAACTTTGGGAAGCAAGGAATTTCGTTCTAGGGCTCTTTGCTTGAGATCGATCTGCAAATTGAGATTGCGAATTTGAACATCAATAAGACTAAGTTGCTTAAGCAAATATTTGATGTTTTCATGGAATTGACGCTTTTGAGCTTGAAGTTGAGAGTCATCGAGCGTAGCGATAATTTCTCCTGCTTCCACTTCTTGATTTAGATCGACTTTGAAACTGCGAATGGTTCCTGCTGTTGCAGTTGAGATGGGAATTGGTTCACTTGTATAGCTAATTAGCGCTGGTGCTTTAACTGTCACTTTCTGTTCGATCGCGTTAGCGAAGGTAAGCACTGTACCAAAGAAGGCAAGTAGCAAAATTCCGCTCGTTTTCGAGAAGCGATGCCAACGCAGAGTAAATCGATCGTAGACAGGAGGAAAGGTGAGACTGCGGGGAGATGGGATGACTAATTTTGCTTCTGTTGTTGTACGCTCAATCGTTGCAGGAACTTTCGACGATAATTTGCTAGATAATCCTGGTGCAAGTTGAAGGTATCCTTTATCAAGAAATCGAATTGCTTGAGATAATTCTTCAGCAGTAATAGTCTTCAACAAATAACCAATCGCCCCTGCTTCGATCGCTTTATTGACATATTTTTGGTCATCATAACTACTCAACAATACTGCCTTAGTTTCGGGAAAATGCTGACAAACCTTTTTTGTCACAGTCAATCCATCGACTTCTGGCATTTCAATATCCAACAAAGCCAAATCTGGGTGTAATTCTTCAATTAGCTCTAAAGCTAATTTTCCATTATCAGCAGTAGCAACTATTTCTATATCCGATTCTGATTTTAAATAAGTACATAAAGTTCTGCGAATAAATTTATCATCGTCGGCAACAAGGATACGAATCATTAGCTATGGTGAGGGGATAGGGGATAGGGGTTAGGGGTTAGGGGTTAGGGGAAGTAATGAGTAATGAGTAATGAGTAATGAGTAATAAGTAGCAAGTAGCAAGTAAAAAACTTCTGCCTTCTGGAGGCGCGGATTCTGAATCGCATTCAGAATAAAAAGCGCCGTCCTTCTGCCCTCTGCCTTTTCTCAATGAACAATGAGCAATGAACCATGAACCATGAACAATTTTGCAATTAATTATCTCAGATAGAGTAAGGAAACTGAAGATCAAAAATCGACTAACAATCTTGCTTTTCTGAGTAAGAAGGTGAAAACGGTTTCTTCTTCGGTGATAATGTCGGCGATCGCTCCCATACCAGATTGAATTCGGCACTCGCGCTTATTTCCCATCCAGGCTAGATATTTTGGTTGAATGGTTACTTCATAAGTACCTTTGTCTTCGCCAACCATGCCTAAGTTTTGTGGATTGGAAATATCTGGGGCAATAGTATCGATCGTACCTGAGAGAGTACCATAATCAGTGTAGGGGCAGGAAAAAATTCGCAATTGTACGGTTTGACCTTTGGCTATTTTGTTAATATCTCCAGAAGCGATCGAGGTTTTTACCAGCAAAGGCGTTTGACTGGGAGCAACTTGAGTAATAGTTTCACCAGCACTAACAAATTGTTGTTGATTGCGTAAACTAAGTTGCTGAATAATACCAGTTATAGGAGCGCGAACGATCGCTTTTTGGCGATTTATGGTTACCTGTTGCAATTCTTGGCGATCGCCATCGAGCTGTTTTTGGACAGTAATCTTTTGTTCGATCAAATTTTCTCTGTCGCGATCGAATTCGGCAATAGTCGCTTCTCCTTCAGCTTGTTCTTGAGCAATCTTTTCTGTCGCGATAGTTACTCCTGCACTACTAGGATTGAGAGTAGCTTTCACTTGTTCTACTCTTGCCAAAGCTGCTTGCAAAGCAGCCTCTTTTTCACTAATTTGCAGGCGGGAAATTGCGCCTGTATTGACTAGCTTTCTGTATCTAGCTAATTCTTCTTTGGCTAACTTAGCAGCCGCATTTGCTTTTTTTAATTCTGCTTGAGTGGATATTTTTTGCTCTCGGTAGCCTCTGCGTTTGAGGCTTAAATTAGCTTCTCCAGAAACAGCTAATCTTTCTGTCGCTCTCTTTTTTGCTGCAATTTGCCGATTTAGATTATTTATCTGGCGATCGATCTGTTTGAGTTGCTGTTGAGCTTGTCTCACACTTGCTTGCAATTGTAATTGTTGGGTTTGCAGTTGAGAATCGTCAAGGGTAGCTATAATGGCTCCAGTTTTAACCATTTGATTTTCTCTGACGTTAATGCTACGTACTGTTCCTGATGTTGCTGCTTGAACGACACGCAAATCCCCAATAGGACGAACTACAGCAGGTGCTTTGACTGTGGATTGATATTTGAGGATATTAGTCAGTACAATTGCTACACCAAACAAAGCAAACAAGATCTTGCCACTTCCATTAGTAAAGCGATCGAGTGGGGGAATAAATTCGTCTAGTGCAACAGTAGGGAGAGCATTTAAACTGTTTTGAACGCTAGTAGGATAGTGATTATAAATAGTTGAGACATTAGTTGGGCTATTAGTTGCAGCGATAGAAGAGGACAATTGAGAAGATAATCCTGGGGCAATTTGCAAATATCCTTTGTGGATTAAACGAATCGTTTGAGTTAAATCTTCAGGAGTAATATTTTTAAATAAATAACCGACTGCACCTACCTCGATCGCTTCAGTAACATAATCTTCGCGTTCGTGAGAACTAAGAATTACTACCTTTGTCTGAGGATATTGCTGACAAATTATTTTGCTAACACTAATTCCATCCATCTCGGGCATTTCCAGATCGAGTAAGATGATATCAGGCTTTAGGCGATCGACTAACTCAATAGCTGTTTTGCCATTATCAGCAGTGGCAACTATTTCTAAATCTTGCTCAGATTTGAGATATGCAGACAAGATTTGACGAATAAAAAGATCGTCATCTGTGATGATAATGCGAATCATAACCCTCTCACGCTTCTGGAAATTCTAGGCGATCGAGTTCTTTGCTTAGTACATTAACTATCCATGCCGATCGCTCTCGATCGTTTGTGTGTCGGTTTATGCGATCGAGTAACTCTTGTTCACAGATTACTTGGAACTTGGTGCGATTTCTATAACTGGTCTTTCTACCCGCACCTTCTCGTCTACCCCCTTTGTTTCCTTTCAGTCCAGCCACTACTGCCCCTCCTCACCAAATAAGCGATCGAGTATTCGGTGATTTTCAGTTTGCAGTCCTCGAATTTGAGTAAAAAGCTGTTCGACTCGCTCGTTGTGGGATTGTTGAATATTTAATATGTAAGAGATCGTTTCTTGTTGATTGCGTTGTGCTTCGATGAGAGCGTCAATCTGTGCTTGCTGTTTGGTTCGATCGAGCGCAAGTTGCGATCTAATTTCTCGATCGCTTAAGTAAGTCTCAATCAATCGAGGGAGATTGTTTTCGCACTCAATTGTCCTACTTGTTGTTTGAACCAATAAATTCGTTGCTTTGTTCAGATTTTTTTCGATTTCTTCCAATCTTGACGACTGTGGGTCCGTCATTTTCTTACTTTGATTAGTTCATACCTAAGTATAGCAAGTTTTTCTGAATTTGGCAACAACTAATCAATTTGCAGTAGACAACTCTAGGTAAACCACCCTAGCCAAAGCGATCGCCGCTTGGGGTGGTGTTACTGTTCTATCTGCAAGACATCGACATCGGATGCGTCCAGGGGTTCTAGTAGTCTGTCCAGATTGATTTGATGGATAAAGATTGGGTGTAGGGAAAAATCTCTCTTATCATCTCTTGACATTTCTTCCATTTCTTCCACGATCGCGATTGCTTCTTCCCAGTGGCGATCGATTATCTTTTGCTTTAATTCTCTTAACTCTTCCATACTCAATTACTTAAAACCCTATACAATTTTAGCCTGCCAATGTGTGCCTAAAAAAGTTACGCCACCTGGGAAGAATGACATGACGGCGATCGCTCATGAAACTTAGTTCCAAAATTTCTGAGTTAACAAAACATCTACATCCTGAGAAAATGGAGATATATCGGGAAAATCTAGATTAGGATAATCTTCTCTCATGGATTCTAAAGCCTCTTGATAAGATTCAGTTAAAATCTTCAACATAAAAGCTTTAAGACTAGGAGAATACTTAAATTCTTTTTTTAACTCATTGCGAAAATTGCGAATTTCAATCTCCCAACCTCGATAGCATTCAGGAAGACAAACATAACAACGCTTTAGTAAATGTTCAAACAAACGGACTAAAAAACTATGTACTGCCTTACGCTGACTTATCCCCAAAGACTCCACCTCTTCAATCAAATTCTCCCAATCTAAATCTTCAGTATTTTTTGCTTTCAATTTATTAACTGTATCTTCAACCCAAAGGGCAAAATCTGAATCATAGAGCGTTTTAGAAGTTATTTTTGTCATCGCTCTTGTCCTCAAACTAGTTTTGCTTCGATTCTATCTAAACTGTTCTAAAATACTTTATCTTCTTCGGTAAACCAATACTGATTCCACATGGGATTTGCTACCACGCGATCGGTGATTCCTTTTAGTAACGGATTGGCTAAAGAGATCGCTCTTAAATAGTCAGTTAATTGTTCTCCTATCCTATCTCTTAGTTAGAGAGGTTTCTGGAGATTGATTTGTTATTGAGTACGATCGTAGATATTTAATTTAGATACAGGCAATCGAAAATTTGTCAAATACTTTTTACAATCGATTTACATTGCTCCAAAAATTAGTGCATCGACATGCTTTCTTAATTCTCAATAAGCTTGTCAATAACTAGCTTAATAAACGATATATCGGGCTTTCTATTCAAGTAGAGCAAATTTTAGATACAAGAATCCCTGAAACGCACCTTTAAATTATAACCCTGAAAGGAACTTGTTGCGTTAATTATTTTCGCAGTTTAAGTTATGTAAACCGAGATTTTTGATAGAAATTTTTAAAGCGATCGAGTTATATTTACCGATCTTTCTTATATGTTGTCTTTCAAGCGATCGAATAAATGCATCTGGATTTTTAACGAGTTTTGACAAGCGCTCGCAAATATCTAATTCTTCACAGGCGATCGGCTTTGAATATCTCTAGTTTTTAGACAAGCGATCGCTTGTTGTTTTGTGATTAAAATCAAATTCTACAGGTTATTTGAAAATTTTTGATACTCGATCGCCGATCGCTAATTAGCAAAAATTGGGAATATTAAAAAATATATTCGTCAAACAAATATCTAATCTCGATTAACATCTTTGCTGCTGTTTTGACGATCGCCTTCAATAAATTCCCAATTAATTATGAATCGATTTTATTCAGCTAGTATTTTATCAGTATTAGGTTTGTTGTTATTTTCAGCTAATGCACATTCTTTAAGCCAAGCCAAAGTAAAATTATTAACTATAAATTCGCCAGAAAAGTTTCTCCCAAACGAATTAGACTTTAAACAGAGCGGATTGCCTACAGATTCACAAATAATTGCCGAGCTTAATGCAAATAATATTACTAAAAAACAGACTCCTCAAACAGTTGAATATTATTTAAATAAAGGAATCGCTGAACTTGAGTCGAAAAAATACGATCTAGCACTTGAAGATTTTAATCGAGCGATCGAACTCAATCCCAATCATGCACGAGCTTATATCAATCGAGGTATTGCTTATCATCGCTTGGGAGAATCACAAAAAGCATTCCAAGATTACGATCGCGCGATTAGCCTTGCACCCAAGGATGATAGTGGTTATCTCTATCGCGGTATTGGCTATGGCAAATTAGAAGAATATCAAAAGGCGATCGCGGATTTTCAGCAAGCACTCAAACTAAATCCTCATAATGCCGATACTCACTTTCATCTTGGTTATGCTTATTCTTATCTAGAGCAACCGCAAAAGTCTATAGCAGAATTTAATCGAGCGATCGAGTTAAATGCTAATTATCAAGATGCTTATTTTTATCGCGCTAGTAGTTATTTACAACTGCAACAATATCAACAAGCAATAGCCGATCTAAGTCAGTTTATTAAAAATAATTCTGGTAATGCCAAAGCCTATACATCGAGAGGTTATAGTTACCTTCTTACCCAAGAATATCAAAAATCAATTCAAGATTTTGATCGCGCAATTCAAATCGATAGCAAAGACGATCGCAGCTATTTTTATCGGGGTTTAGTCTATTCTTACTTGCAAAAATATGAACAAGCAATTAAAGATTTTGATCGCACTCTTGCCTTAAATCCTGAAGATATTTATGCTTACTACAATCGTGGTAATGCTTATCTAGATTTACAAAAATACCAACAAGCACTTGTCGATTACAATCGCACCCTAGCCATTGCACCTAAATATGCTGATGCTTATAGTAATAGGGGTTTGGTCTATTTTCAACTCAAAGATTATGCCAAGGCGATCGCTGATTTCGAGCAAGCTCTTAAAATTAATCCGCAATTAGCCGAAACTCATTACAATTTAGGGCTTGCACATATCGAACTACAAGAGTACAAACAAGCGATCGCTGATTTTGAGCGATTAATTAAGCTTACACCAGACGATCTTGAAGCCTATTTCAAACGAGGTGTTGCTTACTCTTATTTAGAAGAATATCAACAAGCGATCGTCGATTTTGACAAAACTATCCAAATCAATAGCAATTATGCTCTAGCTTATGTTAATCGGGGTGTGGCTTACTCCAATTTAGGAGAACATCAAAAAGCGATCGTGGATTTACAACAAGCAGCAAAGTTAACACAAAATCAAAATAATACTTCTGCTTATCAACAGATACAAGAATTGATTTACAAAATTCGTAGCTATGCTGGTAAATCGAAAATTTCTTGAGGTTAATTTTTAGCGATCACTTAAAGATCGACTAAGCTAAAAAATCCCTCACTTCTTAAGAAAATGAGGGAAAAAACTGGCATTTGTCAATTTACTGAGTAAAAACAAGTTCTAGATTTGATTAGCTGAAAATAAAGTTAGATTCGCTTAAGTGGTTGAGATTGACATTCTGAAGCACAATGTCAGCTTTATAGTCAACACTATTTGGCTCGCCCAAACTCTGACGAAGATTTTTACCATCAATAGACCTCTTGCAAAAGTCAGAACAAAATAAGAGAAAATAATTCAAGAC
>CAZJTL010000148.1:0-13133 GCA_964548905.1 uncultured bacterium
ATGAAGATGAGAAGTATGAATTAATTTCCCTCAGACTTCACCCGAAAGTCCTAGCGTGGGCGAGAGAAGAAGCCCAAAAAAGAGGCATTGGCTATCAAACAATTATTAATGAGATACTGCTAGAGCGAATTAGCTGATAGAGTGCGATCGCTTTATATCATAACAGGGACTTAAACTCTTCACGGGTTATCTGGCAATCGCGCAGTATTTGTGCTAACAAACCTCGACCAATCGTTTCACCAGAATGGACACCGAACCACTGTTCGACGACCATCATCATGGATCAAAATATGATCACTTCCACGCACTCTAGCAACTTCAAAACCTATTTTACCAAGTGCTGCTATGACTTCGCGTCCTGTTAAACTTGGCAGTTGGCTCATACTTCAACCGCAACTCGTTGAACACCCACAAAATCTAACGACTCCTGTTCTTTCTCAAATTCCAAACAGAGTTGGATAGCTTCTCGGATACGTTCCATCAACTCATCTAAAGATTTGGCTTGTGTATGACATCCTGCAAGAGTAGGTACGGAAGCGACAAAGTAGCCATCTGCATCTCGCTCGATAATCACATTAAATTCTCGCTTCATGATTATTTGCTTTTGATTTTTATTTCATTCTCTCACGATTACAAGAATGCACCTCGCTTTTGGCGCGATCGCCTGAGTAATCTAACTACTATCCTTATTCAGGTATAAAAATTCTCTCAAACGGTTGTTTGCGATAACGTCGGTAGATATCGAAATCACTATCTAAAGTAGCGATCGCACTAATGTCTAACCGTTCTGAAATGGCAATTAAACTTAAATCGGCAAAATCTCCTGGCAAGTCTGCATATTGACCATTTAGTTCGGCAATGCGAGTGAAATCCTGCGGCACTAGAGGTACACATTCGTAAAGTTCCTTTGCCAGATCCAACAAAAATTCATTTTGAGTCCGCCAATTAGAACTGAGTAACCACATAACCTCCGTCACACAGCTATGAGTAGTAATTAATCGACTAGTACAACCTTCTAAAAAGCGACAAACTTGCAGGTGATAGTTGTCGGCAGCACTGTAATAAGCGGTTAAAATCCCACTATCGATTAGGGTAAGGGGATGATAAGTCATGAGTGCCGATGCTTGAGATAATCAGCGATCGCTTGTTTTCTTGTCCCTCGTTCCGACAAGTCAGGGGGTGCATCCTGTAAGAGATGTTGAGGATGTCCCCCTCGTCTTTCCACAAACGTCCTATCTAACTTGAGAGTTAACCATCGTTCCTTGATCAGGCGTTTAATTAGTTCACTGCGGTTTATATTTCCTTCGTGACTTAGGATATCCGCTAATTGTTGCTCGGTTTCAGAATCTAATCTTACAGATAGCATTACTTGTATTACTTGTATGACGCATACAGCAATTATAGCCAATTTGAATAGCGATCGCGCTTTTTATCGATACAGTATTCTATTTCGAGAAATACTACCTAAAGACTTTCTTAGCTTTCAGTCTGAACGAAAAATTTGCGCCACCATATAATAAGCACTCACTAATTCCAAAAGCCCAAAGATGAGAGAACACGATGTAATTATAGTTGGCGGAGGCTTGGCAGGCTGCCGCGCTGCGCTAGAAATCAAACGCACCGATCCTCGTTTAAATGTAGCCATTGTCGCTAAAACCCATCCAATTCGTTCTCATTCCGTCGCCGCACAGGGAGGAATTGCCGCCACTCTAAATAATGTCGATCGAGAAGATAGTTGGGAAGCACACGCATTCGATACGGTTAAAGGTTCAGACTATCTAGCCGATCAAGATGCAGTGGAAATTCTTACCAAAGAAGCCCCAGATGTAATTATCGATCTCGAACATATGGGGGTATTATTTTCTCGTCTCCCTGATGGTAGGATTGCTCAACGGGCTTTTGGCGGACACGCCTACAGAAGAACTTGTTATGCAGCAGATAAAACTGGTCATGCCATCTTACACGAATTAGTCAGCAATTTGCGTCGTAACGGGGTAGAAATATACGAAGAATGGTATGTGATGCAACTCATTCTCGAAGAAGGAGAGGCTAAAGGCTTAGTCATGTATCATATTGCTGATGGCAAGATTGAGATAGTTCGCGCTAAAGTTGTGATGTTCGCTACGGGTGGATACGGCAGGACTTACAATACTACCTCTAATGATTTTGCTTCTACTGGCGATGGTTTGGCGATGTCGGCGGCGGCGGGAATTCCTTTAGAAGATATGGAATTCGTCCAATTTCATCCCACGGGTTTGTACCCAGTGGGAGTCTTAATTTCCGAAGCAGTACGTGGTGAAGGTGCTTATCTAATTAATAGTGAAGGCAAGCGCTTCATGGAGAATTACGCCCCCAGTCGGATGGAATTAGCACCTCGCGATATTACATCTCGTGCAATTACCTTAGAAATCCGTGCGGGAAGAGGAATTAATCGCGATGGTAGTGCGGGAGGACCCTTTGTCTATTTAGATTTACGCCACATGGGCAAAGAAAAAATTATGAGTCGGGTTCCCTTTGCTTGGGAGGAGGCACACCGCTTAGTAGGAGTTGATGCTGTTTACGAACCTATGCCCGTTCGTCCTACGGTTCACTATTGTATGGGAGGTATTCCCGTTAATACTGATGGCAGGGTACGACGTAGTGCTGAGGCTTTAACTGAAGGTTTTTTTGCGGCGGGTGAATGTGCTTGTGTTTCTGTGCATGGTGCCAATCGTTTGGGTAGTAATTCTCTTCTAGAATGTGTGGTTTATGGTAGAAGAGTTGGTGCAGCGATCGCCCAATATGTAAAAGATAGAAAAATGCCTCAGTTTAATGCTGAATCTTATCTTAATACAGCTCGCGATCGCTTGCAAAGTTTACTCGAACAACCAGGAACAATTCGCATCGGTCAATTACGTCAAGAATTTCAAGATTGCATGACCGAACATTGTGGTGTCTTTCGCACAGAAACGACTATGCAAGAGGGATTGGCTAAGGTACAGCAATGGAAGCAAAAGTACCAACAAATTTATTTAGATGACAAGGATACCTGTTGGAATACAGAAATAATTGAAGCCCTAGAATTACAAAATCTGGCGATCGTGGGTGAAACAATCCTCACTTCGGCACTAAACCGTAAAGAGAGTCGAGGCGCACATTCGCGAGAAGATTTTACCCAACGAGACGATCCTAATTTTCTCAAGCACACCCTAGCTTATTATTCACCTCTGGGAATTGATATCGACTATATGCCAGTTGTCATCAATCGATTTGAACCACAGGAAAGGAAGTATTGAAGATGATATAGATGAGGTGAGCATTTGAGGAGGTGATGAGGTAATGGGATGATTGGATAAATCTAGACCAAGATCTCAAGAATTTGGATTTTGTTGTTTAACTTTAAGAGCATAAGCTCGAAATCTTTCCAAATCTGCTTGAACGGTCGATTCAACTATTCTTCCTAAAAATAGATTATCCATTAGTTGTCCAAGAATACCTGGAATACCATAACCAAAAGTCATTTTGACGATACTACTACCATGGCGATCGTAAAAACGAATCGCACCTCGGTTTGGTAGTCCATCAACAGATTCCCACTGGATAATTTGATGGGGAACAACTTTGACGATTCTCGATAGCCAGCTAAATTGAAAAGCACCACTAGCTAGCTTCCAACGGGATAATTCAGGATTATCTTCGAGAATGCTAACCGATTCAATCCATTTCATCCAATTGGGCATTTGTTCGAGATCTGACCAGAGATTCCACACTAGATCGATCGGGACTTCAACTTCAACTTGTACGGTATGTTCGAGCCAATCTGTCATTAATTTAGGGACTAGGGATTAGGGGCTAGGGGCTAGGGATTAGGGGAGAGGGGGAGCAGGGGAGCAGGGGAGAGGGGGAGACTGGAGGACGGGGAGAAACCAAGTAGCAAGTAGCGAGTAGCAAGTAGCAAGTAAAAAAACTTCAGACTGTCTTACTTTAGACTTTAAATTCCTTCTGCCTTCTGCCTTCTGCCTTCTGCCTACACTCCTACTGATTGCTGAAAACTGAGGGTCGATCGCTTGACGCTTGCTAAAATCTCTTTTGCTGCGCTGTAACCAGAAATGGTAGCTCCTTCCATACTATCTATATAGTCTTGTTGGGTGTAGCTTCCTGCTAGGAAAAAGTTAGAGATAGGAGTTTTTTGAGGTGGACGGTAGAGATCCATGCCAGGTGCTTCGCGATAGAGAGATTGAGCTAATTTGACTACGCTATACCAAGTCATGTTTAATTCTCTGGAAGAGGGGAAGAGTTTATGAACTTGTTTGAGAACGTGTTGTGCGATCGCTTCGTTACTTTCTTTGATAAATGGATCGCCAGGGGTTAATACTAATTGCATTAATGAACCTTGTCCTGCTTGATAGTAATCTGCTGGCGAACTTAAGGCTAAATCGGAGAAACAGGAAAAATCAGCATCAGCAGTATACAGTAAATTATCAATCCCTGCTGCTTCTTGTAGTTGTTTGCGTCGTTCGGGGTCGTTTAATTCTGTCACCCAACCGTCAAAACGTAATTGCACGGTAGCAACGGGTACGGTATCTAGTTTGTAAATATTGTCAAATTCTGACCATTTACGCCATGGTTGTGGCAATAATCTTTGAATTCCAGGTACATCGGTAGCACAAACATAGGCATCAGCAACGATCGTCTCTTCTTTTTCGCCGTCAGCAATTACTAATCCTGTAACTTTAGTTTGTTCGACCTCCTCGAATAAAATTTCTCTGACTCTGCGTCTGGTGTAGATTTTTGCGCCTCGTTTTTCTAGATATTCAACGATCGGTTTGTGCAGATATTTGTGGGGAGAACCTTCTAACATTCTTAATACTGATGCTTCCGTTTTCGCTGCGAAAAATTGGAAGATAGTTAGCATACAACGAGCAGAAATATTTTCGGTATCGATGAAACCTAAAGCATAGGCGATCGGATTCCACATGCGCTTGAGACTACCATCATTTCCACCGTGTTGGCGAAACCAATCAGCAAAGCTAATTGAATCAAGAGCGCGAATTTGTTTCATCGCCCCTTCAAAGTCTACCAAGCCTCTGACAATCGGACTAGTTCCTAATGCTAGAGAATTAGCTAGTTTATCGATCGAGGAGAGTTGATTCGTAGTAAAGAATGCTTTTAAACCGTGAAATGGTGCGCCAATGGGAAAACGAAAATCTAACTCCCCTGTTTTCCCACCTTCGTTGATGAAGATATGAGTGTGTTCCTTGAGACGTAGATTATCGATCGCGCCTACTTTTCTCATCAATTGAAAAAGATTGTAGTAGCAACCAAAAAAGACGTGCAATCCCATTTCGATATGATGGCCATCTGCGTCTACCCAGCTACCAACCTTACCACCTACAAAAGGACGAGATTCAAAGATTTCTACATCCCAACCAGCATCAGCTAAGTCAATGGCACAAGCCATTCCTGCTAATCCTGCACCTACGATCGCGACACGCATTTTGATCTATACTTCTAAATTTCTTCACATATTGTAATAGATAGAGAGGACAGAATATTCAATTATCAAATATTCATCTATGCTCTAGGTAGGCTTGTGTCGGAAGATTGAAACCATGCCCTTCGTCTTTCAGCCAATTGGCGGAGGTCTTAGATCCAAGGGTTAAGAGATAATACTGTTAAGAGTTTTCTCCAACATCTGCATTCGCGATACTCTTTATTTGTTTATACTTCTAAGTTTCTTCACACCTTGTCATAGATTGAGAAGACAGTTGCTTAATTTGACAGATAAGGTCAATTAAAATCCATCAAAAATTTCGATACGATTGCTTACAATAATTTCGGCTTGAACTAACCTAAAATTGGAAGCAAAGTGGGAAGACATGGAAAAAAAAGAAGCAATCTCTAAATTTTTTTCAGCTTTCTTCTTGATTTTTTGCACACTATTTACTAGCATTATGGTTAATTGCTTCTTCTGACAAAATAATTAAACTATATCTCTTGCTACTTTTTTAGATAATAAATTAATTTAATCTAAAAATTAATATTATCTACTAGCCTGTGAAATTGCTCGATAACCGTATTTAGCTATGTCCAGAACTAAGATCGAACCGCTCCGTTCTTGATGTAAAAGACTAGCTGTTTGCCGTAGATTGAAGATCGAAAAATGATCGAGGTTAAGAGAAAAGCAAGACCTTATTCACCAAGCAGCACAATTTATAGCCAACCAAGCAGGTTCAATTGAAAACATAACCTGAAAATAAGAGTATCCAACCTAAAAATCTCTGGAATTATGAGAGATTTGATTAGTTGCAACCTTTATAAGTTTAAGCTTTCTTTTCTACAAAGACGGTTAATGGTCTTCTGACCATAAAACTAGATTGGGATGTTGATTACTATATCTATTCTACTAAATATTAGAGTCTAGAAATGTAAACATTTAGTAGTAGTTTTGTAATTAGTTGCTTGGTGACAATCAAATCATCTCTTCCGTGGGAGTGAAGCGTAGTTGTGCCATTGACCGATAACGGCCGAGAGATAACGCTAGTCTTGTTTCGATCGATGACGGTTCAAAGCTGATTGAAATTCCGACCCAAATTTCATAGGCACCAGAAAATTCAAAATCATCACATGAAGAATGGTCTATGTATGCTCGTATGGCTAATGCTGCTCTAGTGCAGCTCAAAAACGAGGTCGATAAGGTGGAAAAAGCTCTAGTAAAGCTGATAGAGGAGAAAAAAATCATGTCTAAGCAATTAACGCCAACCAGCGAAACCGAGTCGAATCTGTACAAAAAAGGGAAAACGCCGATCGCCATTATTGGTATGGCATCAGTATTTCCCCAAGCCAAAAATTTACAACAATACTGGGAAAACATTGTCGGAAAAGTTGATTGCATCACTGAAGTTCCTTCCTCCAGATGGAAAATAGAAGACTATTACGACCCCGACCCCAAAGCCGCCGACAAGACTTACTGTAAAAGAGGTGGATTTATTCCTGAAATAGATTTCAATCCGATTGAATTTGGGCTACCTCCCAATCTCCTTGAAGTAACCGATGTATCTCAATTGTTATCTCTGGTAGTTGCCAAGCAGGCAATGGAGGATGCTGGTTACAGTCAATCTCGGAAGTATAACTTCGAGCGTACAGGAGTCATACTAGGCACGGCGGTGGGCAGGCAATTAGCTGGTGCTTATGGTGCTAGGTTACATTATCCTACTTGGAAAAAAGTTCTTAGAAGTAGTGGGCTGTCTGAAGAGGATACAGAAAAAATTGTCGAAAAAATCAAAGCTCGCTATGTGGAATGGGAAGAAAATTCTTTTCCAGGCATGTTAGCTAACGTTATCGCTGGAAGAATTGCCAATCGTTTCGATTTGGGTGGCACTAACTGCACGATCGATGCAGCCTGTGCTAGTTCTTTAGCTGCACTGAAGATGGCGATCTCCGAATTGCAACAAGGCAATGCCGACATGATGATCGCAGGAGGTGTTGATACCGACAATTCTATTTTTGCCTATTTGTGTTTTAGTAAAACACCCGCTCTCTCCAAAAAACAACAAACTAGACCGTTTGATGTAGATTCTGACGGAATGATGCTAGGTGAAGGCGTGGGTATGTTAGTACTGAAACGTCTTGAGGATGCCGAACGAGATGGGGACAGAATTTATGCAGTAATTAAAGGAATTGGTACTTCAAGCGACGGACGTTATAAAAGTATCTATGCACCTCGTCCTGAAGGACAAGTTAAAGCTTTACAGCGCGCCTATCAAGAGGCTGGCTGTTCACCCTCAACAATTGGCTTAATCGAAGCTCATGGTACGGGTACTATGGCAGGAGATCCAGCCGAATTTGCGGCATTAAAAGAAGTTTTTGCTAAGGAAGATAAATTATCGCCACAAATCGCCCTTGGTAGTGTTAAATCGCAAATCGGACATACAAAAGCAGCAGCAGGAGCAGCAAGCCTAGTTAAAGCAGCTCTGGCTTTGCATCATAAACTACTGCCACCAACAATTAACATTACTAAACCAAATCCGAAACTAGGTTTTGAATCTTCACCTTTTTATTTAAATACCGAAACTAGACCTTGGCTCAAGACAAAAGATGAAGTACCGAGGCGGGCGGGTGTAAGTTCTTTTGGTTTTGGCGGCACAAATTATCATGTCGTTCTCGAAGAATATACAGGAAAACAACAGCATAAACAACGCTTGCACAAAACACCTCAGCCGATGCTCGTGTTTGCCAACAACCCACAATTGTTATTAGCTAGATGCCAAGAGTTATTAACTCAGTTAAAATCCGATCTCAAAGACAAGCACTATCTAGATCTGCTGGAAACTAGCAAGTCACCAGAAATTCCTGTCACCTCAGCTAGAGTAGGCTTTGTCACTGTCTCTGTCGAAGAAGCTTGTACTAAATTACAAATGGTGATTAAGCTTTTGGCAGGTGGCTCCCATTCTGCATGGGAACATCCTCAAGGTATTTATTACCGCCCCACTGGGATGAATTTGCCAGGAAAGATAGTAGCCTTATTTTCAGGACAGGGTTCTCAGTATTTGGAGATGGGAAAAGAACTGACGATTAACTTTCCCGAACTAAGTCAGGCTTTCACCCGCATGGATAAATTATTGGTTGGAGATGGATTAGAAGCAGTTTCTCATCTGGTTTTTCCTCCTCCAGTTTTTGAGTTGCAGCAAAGAGAGGAACAAGAGCGGAAACTACAACGCACTGAGTATTCTCAGCCCATGATTGGGGCATTTAGTTCTGGGTTGTATCGGATTTTGCAGAAGGCTGGATTTAAACCAGACTTTTTAGCAGGGCATAGCTTTGGCGAATTGACAGCGTTGTGGGCTGGCGGTGTTTTAAGCGATGCAGATTATTACTTCCTGGTCAAAGCTAGAGGTCAAGCCATGGCTACGCCAAACGATCCCAGTTTTGAGGCAGGAGGGATGATAGCGATTAAGGGCGATGCTCGTAAGATTACCGAGGCAATTAAACAATTTCCTCGCATTGCGATCGCTAATTTTAATTCACCCAACCAGATTGTTTTGGCAGGTGCCAAAGCAGAGTTGGCAAAAGCAGAACGAGTCTTAACTGAGTTAGGCTACGATCCTGTTACTCTAAAAGTAAGTGCTGCCTTTCATACACCTCTAGTAGGTCATGCAGAGCAACCTTTTGCCCAAGCAGTTGATTCGGTTACTTTAAGAAGTCCTAAACTACCGATTTACACGAATGTAACGGGAACTGAATATGCTAAGCAGCCCGATGCCATTGCTAAAAATCTGAAACTACATCTTAGGAGTCAGGTACGTTTTCAGCAAGAAATTGAAAATATCTATGCTAGAGGCGGTCGCTGCTTTGTAGAAATTGGGCCGAGAAATATCTTGAGTAATTTGGTCAAAGATATTCTCGGCGATCGCCCACATCTAGTGGTTAGCTTAAATGGCAGTCGTCAAAAAGACAGCGATCGGCAATTGCGAGAGGCGATCGTCCAATTACGAGTAGCTGGTTTGCCTTTGTTCGATTTCGATCCCTACCAAACTCCGATTGCAGCACCAGAAACTTCAACTAAAAAAGGTTTGAATTTCCCTTTAATCGGTTCTAACTATATTTCGGAAAAAACGAAACAGGCTTTCAAACAAGCTTTAAAAAATGGAGGGCAAGTAAATTTAGCTGCGTCTGCCAATCATTCACCCCCTAGCCTCCGAGAGCTACAACAGCAGCCAGTCAAAATCTCAATTGCATCTGAGCCTAAAGCTGAATCTATACTGCCTAGTAATGTAAGTAAGCCAAAAAGTACCGAGCTATCCCAGACAAGTATGAATGAGCGCGATCGCACTCAAACCCAAAAAACTAGTCACGATCGAGATCGAGCCAATCCCTTGGCAAATATTCCTGAAATACAAGTTTCTTCTTCAAGAACTTTAATGACTGAGACTGCGATCGAGACTAATGAAATTGTGAATACTGCTTTGAAACCCGAACTAATAACAACTCAGCCAATACCAGAACCTTCCATGAACTACCAACAAGCTCTAGAAACTATTGAACTCGGCATTACTCAGTTCGATCGACACCAACAGGAAACTCTGCAAGTTCACGGTCAATACTTGAATCAGCAGTTGGAATATGTCAAAATCTTTTTCCAACTGATGCAGCAGCAGAATTCTTTATTTGCCAATGGCAATGTCAATCCCGAACAAGCAAACAGTAACTTAGTCATGCTGCAAAGTCTGGAAAAGAATATGATGCGTTTTCACGAGCATCAAGCAGAAACTTTAAAGACTCATGCTCAATCTTTAAATTATCAATCGGAATATGCCACAAAATTATTTCAACTAACACAACAAAAGTGCAGTCTCTTGTTGGAAGAAAACCCCGATCTCGTTACAGATGAGCCAAGCCAGGCATTAGATACCTCGATTTCTAAACCTGACCATGAAAATGGGAATGGTCATAGTTTAGTTCCAGACAACAGTTTCAGCAGAGGAGCTAATAATGGAACAACTAGCCATATAAAAGAAGCAATCGTTCCTCCCGAACTGCCTTCCGAATCGACGAATGGACTCAGCTATCCTACACAATCTCTACCAGAACCAATTAATGGCTTTAAGGAGCAAGAAACTTGGTCAGCTAAGGACTTGCTCGATTCGAGTAGAGACGATGCTCAAATTGCTAAACAACCATCAAGCGAAATTGCTACAGCCAAACAATCTGTAGCGTCTGTTTCAGAGCCAATTGTTAACATCCCAGAACCAGTTCCCACAGTAACTACTCCTCCAACCGAGATTGCTGCAAGTGCTAACATCGATCGTGCCGATAATGCCAATAATGTAGATGTCGATGGACTAATTCAAATTCTGTTAGAAGTAGTTAGTGAAAAAACGGGTTATCCCTCAGAAATGCTGGAATTGGATATGGATATGGAAGCAGATCTAGGTATTGACTCGATCAAGCGCGTCGAAATTTTGGGCGCAATGCAAGATAAATTCCCCGATGCACCTTCAATTAACCCAGAAGCTCTATCCGAATTGCGTACTCTAGGACAGATTATCGAGCAAATGAAGACTTTGAACGCTTCATTAAATCCTGAACCTAGAGTGCCAGAAAAAGAAGATCCAGCTCTCGATCGAGTAGTTTCTCGACAGGAAAGCGCAGAATCGGTCAATGCTCCCCAGCACGATTTAACACCAGAGTCTTCAGCACGCTTCGATCGCGTGCAGTCTGAAGTTGTTTCTGAAGTAACATCCACTCCTTCAGAATCGATCGATGTTGGTGGTGTCAGTCAAATCCTGTTAGAGGTAGTCAGCGAAAAAACTGGCTATCCCGCAGAGATGCTGGAATTAGAGATGGATATGGAGGCAGATCTGGGTATTGACTCGATCAAGCGCGTCGAAATTTTGGGCGCAATGCAAGACCAGTTCCCCAAAGCAACCCAGGTAAATGCAGAAGCTCTTGCCGAACTTCGTACCCTCGGTCAAATTATTGACTATATTAAAAAAGAGGCGGCGGAAAAAAAAAGCTTAGTCAGCAATCTAGCGTAGAGACATCTGACCTCGATAGCCCAATTAAGCGCTATCCAGTCAGGCTCCAAGTCTTACCTGAGCCTGACTGGTTAGAGATAAAATTACCCGATCGCCATGTTTGCTTAGTAATTGACGATGGTTCGCCGATAACTCCAAGTTTGACACAATTGTTGAGCGAAAACGGCTGGAATCCAGTAGTGCTTAGTGTGCCTAAGTCTTTGATTGCTCAAAGCTATTCTTTACCTGAGGATGTCGAGCGATTGGTTCTCGAAAATTTAAGTGAGGAGCATCTTCAACAACAGTTGGCAAATATTGCTCGCGCTTACGGTTCGATTGCTGCTTTGATTCACCTGCATCCCCAATTTATGAGCGATCGCAAGATGGAAATTGATTTTGTTGAAGCAGATCGCGCGATCGTCAAACAGGTATTTCTGCTGGCTAAGCATTTGAAGAAATCTTTACAGCTTGCCGCCGAGCAAGGATACAGTTGTTTCTTAAGCGTGGCACACCTTGATGGTGCGTTTGGTTTGGGTCAGGTGACTAATTTTAGTCCGATTAGCGCTGGTTTGTTTGGATTGACAAAAACTCTCGATCGAGAATGGACAAAGGTGTTTTGTCGAGCGATCGATCTCAGTCCCGAACTCAGTATCGAAGAATCAGTACAATCTATTTTTGTCGAACTACACGATCCTAATCGCAATCTACTCGAAGTTGGTTATAGTCCCAAAGGCAGAACAACTTTAACCATCTAAGATTCCAATATTTAGGGTTATTGATGCTCATACCAATTCTCGAAACTAGCTAGATACATGAGCAAATTATTTCTTAATAGGAAAAAACTTGTAAACCCTTAATTAATTTGTTGCCTGTTGCCTGTTGCCTGTTGCCTTACCTTCTACTAAGTCTTTTGTTACTTTTGAGAAATGGTATCAGCTTTAACCGCTTTTTTCAAATTAAATTTGATTGATTTTTGGGGTAATTTTGCTTAATTATCAAAGGAGAGTTGGATAATTTTTCTGTTGTCAACCATACAACAATAATATTGCCTACCATCAAGGATCGATTAAAAAAGTATTTTTAACCTATTTGAGACCTTCTCACCTCATGCCATACAAGTAATTGGGAAAAAAGCAATGATTAAAAATAACAATATCAACCAAGATGCAGTAAAAAAATTACTTAATTTTACTCAAAGTAATGTATTTAACAATTTTGTTTATCGAAATTGAGGTATTATAAGAGAAATTTAAAGAGCGCCTAAATTCAGTGTTGCGACCACCGAATCTAGACGATTATCACCGCCTGTATGTGGTTAAAAGAATAATACAAACGGAGACAAGAAATATTATGACAAACAATTGGCGATTTAACACTACACCTTGTATCAGCAGATTGTTGTAGACTCGATCGGCAAATGATGTAAACAGAACTTAGTGAGTCTAAAAAAGCATTTTCAGAGTTAATCCTGAAAGTTTTATTGGTCAGAAGCAATACAATTCTAGTAACAAGAGTTAAGTTAAGTTCGATTAGATCTAGAGGAAAAATTGCATCTAGATTCAGTGTTGCGACCACTAAATCTAGACGACTATCACCGCCTGTATGTGGTTAAAAGAATAATACAAACGGAGACAAGAA
>CAZJTL010000149.1:0-13103 GCA_964548905.1 uncultured bacterium
GAGAGTGCGTAAATTATCGGGAGTTGGTGCTTTCGCTACATGATGGGCAAAAAGATCGAAATTTCCTTGCAATGGGTAATTTAGATGCGCCTTGGGGTTAGTTTTACCAGTAGCAGGAAAAGTAGACAGTAAAATTCCTTCGCCTAGAACCTGTTCGGGACTATTGCTGTTGAATACAGGAATGTTATCTAACTTTCCAGGTAAACTTCTTACCTCTTGATTCTGCACAATCTCTTGCGGTGTTGTTGGTGGCATAGGGGAAACTTGAGCAAGAGTAAAAATAGGTAACATAACTAAGTTGTAATCCAGAATGATTTGTTTCTCAAATTCGGTGATATTCCCTATTCCTATGCTTTGTCAACTAAGATTGGTGCTTGGAAATAGCTAAAGACTTGGGTAATTATTGGGTGTGGGGTGCATTGGTGTCAACTCTTTTATTTCCATGAAACATTTTTGCACAGAACTCCGTAGAACAGAGATCTTGTATCATTCTCAACAATCGACTGGGTTGAAAAGCAGATTGACTGAAGGATAATGAGATTAAAATTAAAGAAAGCTCAAAGGTGATAGCTATGACCATTCAACTCAATCTAAAGCCAGAAATAGAAGCCCGTTTGCTCGATCGAGCTAAAATCCAGGGTGTCCCTCTCGATCGTTATCTCGAATCACTGATTGAAAGTCATTTGGCAAATCAGTCGAAACCTGAATGGAAAGTAATTCTCGATCGATTGGGTAGAAGTCCTTCCCTGGCAAAAGCACCACCTTTATCGGATGAAGCCATCAGCCGCGAAAGTATTTACCGCGAACGAGAAGATCGACAGCTATGAGTTATCTAGTAGATTCAAACGTTCTACTACGGTTAGTGTATCGACGCGATTTAATGCATGAAGATGCTCAAAGTGCTTACGAGATGCTGCGCGAGCAAGAGCAGGAACTTTTTATTGTGTCACAAAACTTGATTGAATTTTGGGCAGTGGCAACGCGACCTACGAGTTCAAATGGATTGGGATTGACAATAGAAGAAGCAGCTTATGAAAGTTCTCTTCTGAAGGGGCTTTTTATCTTAAAACCCGATATCCCTGAAATTTATGCCAAGTGGGAACAGTTGGTTATCAAATACCAAGTTAGAGGAAAAAAGGTTCACGATACACGATTGGTAGCTGCTGCGATCGCTCATCAAATAACCCATCTACTGACTTTCAACACTGATGATTTCAAACGATTCACTGAAATCACAGCGATCGATCCCCGTCATCTTTCGGTTTAAGCATCATAAAAGTTAGTCGATGAATCTAAGAGGAAGATTTTAAGTTTGAAGTCCCATATAGACTGATTGCTTGCTTAGGAGAGCCAATAAATTTAATCTTACCTCGCTCCAACCAAACTACGCGATCGCAGGACTCCTGAATTAATTCCATGGAGTGAGAAACCAGCAGTACAGTAACATTTCCTTGCCAAAATTGTTGCATTCGCTGCTGACATTTTTGCTTAAAACGTTCGTCTCCTACTGAAAGTACTTCATCGAGAATTAAGATATCTGGATTAATATCAGTGGCGATCGCAAATCCCAATCTGGCTGCCATTCCTGATGATAAACCTTTGACAGGATATAAGGCATAATCTTCTAGTTCAGCAAATTCTAAGATCGCTTTAGTTCTCGCTTTCATCTGTTGGCGAGAAAAACCGAGCATCACGCCATAAAGAGTAATATTATCTACTACTGAAAGTTCAATATCGAAACCAGCGCCTAATTCAATTAGAGGTGCAATTTCTCCTTTAACTCTGATCTTGCCTGTAGTTGGTTGCAGAATACCAGAGATTAATTTTAATAAAGTAGATTTCCCCGAACCATTGGAACCGATAATTCCTAATTTTTCTCCCCTAGCGACAACTAAATCGAGATTATCTAAAACTAACTTTTTAGCAGGTTGGCGATATTTACCTTCTACAAAAGACAACAGTGTTTTCTTAAGATCGTAAGAAAATTCTTCTTGGGTTCTGCGTAAAAGAGAAACGCGCTCGAAACGAATAGCTTCTTCCATAAATGATAATTAAACACCGTTTTTAAAATCTGGCTTAAAGTTAACAAAACGCTTGAAATTTCGACCTTGAAAAACGTGAAAAGTTTCCGTGACAACACCACCTCTAGTAATCGAAATCGTGCCAATTTCTTCAAGACTACTGAAATAGGTTCGATAGGCTTGAGTTAGACCAGACATGGCTACAAATCGATTTAAAGTAATATAGAGAGCATCTTTACCGACAAAGCGATCGCCCTCAAACCAAAAGGTGAAACCACGCATATCATCTCCCAAACAAGTAATGGGAAGAGAAGTGAGGGGGCGAAGCGCCATATCAATTAAACCACCTAAATAGTAAGCATTAGTAAAAACGAAGCTAGATTCAGCTAAAGCTTTCATTAATAGGGGAGATTGGGCAAATTCTTTTCCTAGCTGTTGTAGGTCAATTAATTCAACAGAAGGGTCGTTTTTGGGCGAAAGAAAGCCACCAAAGAAGCTATATTGACTGGGTTTTTGCAGCGTTCCTAGATTGATGTGCAGCAGTACGAAGAGAAAGGCAGTAGTAACAATAATTCCAGTCCCTTTCCACCAACGTTCTACCCAAAGATACGATCGCTTCTGCCATTGCTGGGCATACCACCCTAGTAAAATAGTTAAACCCCAAAATCCTGGTAATTGCCAAGTTGGTAGAATTTGCTGTTTTCCTCCTAGAATGGTAAACCCTAGAGTTAGAGGTAGAGAAATCCAGAGAATTAATAATTGTTTTTGTTGCAGTTGAGAAGATTTAGCTGTGAATTGTTGAGATAGCGATCGCCAGCTAACCCACCATAAGGGTATTCCCATCGTCGGAAACAGATAGGCAATGCTAGCTAACCAAACTAGGGCTACTTTAACTAAGCTATAGCCTCGATCTAATTGTGGTGCATCTGGTTTGGGAATAAAACGCCAAGATAGCTGAAAACGAAAAGAAAACCAATCATGCTCTAGATTCCAAATTAAGATCGGCAATAGAGTGAGTAAAAATAAACTAATTCCTAACCATCCCCAAGGCGATCGAAAAACAGATAAGCGATCGCGACTGAATAAGCAAAAACCCAATAACCCTAAAGCTAAGATAAAACCGTGATATTTACTTAAACAAGCTAACCCAACTAATACACCCAAAATTGCCAAGCGATAACTAGGGAGGTAGCGATCGTCAAATGAAGGCAGGAGGTTATTTTTATCCTTTTTCCTTTGTCCAAAAAACTCGTTAATAGCACAATATATACTTGCCGACCAAAAAAAGATTAAGGGACTATCAGGCAGAGTGAGAACGCCAAAACCAACTTGAAAAATAGGAATAACCGACGCGATCGCTAGAGTTAACCGAGCAACATGATGATTAAACAGTTTAGCTGCACTTAGATATAACAGTAGCAAACTTCCTGTATATAAAATTAGCGTACCGATCCTGATCGTAAATTGGGAAACTGTACCAGTCAACCAAATACCAAAACCAGTTGTCAGAGCAACCAAAACGGGATGATCGTAATAACTCCAATCTAAATTTCGGCTATAGAGATAATAATATGCTTCATCAAAACCAGGATAAAGCCAAACAGCAATTATCGATCTGAGTAAAAGTCCACCTAAAAGGAAGAATAAAACAAAGCGATTGGCATCTGCCAACCATTTCTTAAGCATTTGGTCGAGAAAAATGGTCAAATAACATAGTGCATTGTATTCAATCTGAATGAAACTCAGCAAACTTTATTTTTTTCCCTTATGGTTTTCTAATTTATCAGTACTGGATCGATATCTTCTTACTGAGTTAACCTCAATTTTTATTTTTAGTGTTGGTATTTTTTCATCTGTTGGTGTCGCTGTTGGCACGTTATCGGATTTAGCTAACAAAATATCTGATTTTAATTTACCTTTAATTGTTGCTATTCAAGTATTTATTTTAAAAATCCCCGAATATGCTGGTTATGCTCTACCAATTTCTCTTTTATTAGCCACCTTGATGACTTACGGTCGTCTTAGCAGCGATAGCGAAACGATCGCCTTGCGTAGTTTTGGTATAAGTGTTTATCGTTTGGTTGCACCTGCCATTATTTTTAGTTTATTAATCACCACGATTTCTTTTTTGTTTAATGAATTAGTCGTTCCTGTTGCTAACTATCAAGCTACTTTCATTCAAAATCAATTTATTCCTGACCAGCGAACTTCTACCCAAAAACAAGATATTTTTTATCCTGAATACGAACAAGTTGAGTCAAACAAAGGCGTTCAAAAACAAACTATCAAAAGCTTTTTTTATGCTCAACAATTTGATGGAAAAAACATGAAAAATTTGACTGTAATTAACTGGTCAAATCATCAAATAAGAAGAATTATTATTGCCGAATTAGCTAATTGGGATCGAGAGCAAAAAGTTTGGAATTTTTATCGTGGTTTTGTTTATCAAGTCAAGCAAAAATCTCTCGATCGTAGTGATGATATTTTGCCTTTCGATCGCCAGCAGTTTTCGCTTTCTAAAATTCCTTTAGATCTAGTAAAAGAAGCCCGCGATCCTTATGAAATGAACATAGCTCAAGGCTTTAAATATTTAGAATTACTTAAATTCAGTCAAGATGAAAAGAAAATTCTCATGCTTGAAGTTCGCATTCAACAAAAATTTGCTTTCCCTTTTATCTGTTTGATTTTTGGCATAGTAGGTTCGGCTTTAGGTGCGAGTTCTCAAGATATCAATAAAACCAGAAGTTTTGGTATAAGTGTAATCGTTGTATTTTTATATTATTTACTAGGATTTTTGATTGGTGCTTTGGGTTTAATTGGTGTTATTTCTCCTTTTTGGGCAGCTTGGTTGCCTAATTTTTTAGGTTTAGGAATGGGATGGAAGTTGTTAGTTAGAGCGTCTAATGGGGTATAGGGTAGAGGTTTCTATAAAAAAGAAGAAAATACCACCCGTTGCTAATGAGAACAGGTGGTATTTTAGCAGTCTTAAAAGGTTGAAAGTTAACCTTTACTCACTGGAAAAGTATTAAAAAAAGCTCGGCTGATGGCGAATCAGATTTAAAAATTCTTCTCTAGTTTTTTGCTCGTCTTGGAACACTCCTAACATAGCGCTGGTGACAGTCCAAGAACCAGGCTTTTCAACTCCACGCATAGACATACACATGTGAGTTCCTTCCATAACCACAGCAACACCTTGGGGTTCTAAAATTTCTTGAATTGCTTCTGCAATTTGACGAGTAAGACGTTCTTGAACTTGCAAGCGTCGAGCATACATTTCCACAATACGAGCTAATTTACTCAAACCAACTACTTTTTGATTGGGTATGTATGCTACGTGTGCTTTACCCATAAAGGGAAGCATGTGATGTTCGCAGAGGCTAAAGAAAGTAATATCTCTAACCAAAACCATTTCGTTATGTCCTTCATCAAAGATGGCACCATTAACTAGAGTTTCTAAAGACTGGTCATAGCCTTGTGTTAGAAATAACATTGCCTCTGCTACTCTTTTCGGAGTCTTCAGTAGTCCTTCCCGTTTGGGATCTTCGCCTACAGCTTCCAGCATATCGCGTACTGCGTCCATCATTTTTTCTTTAGCACTTTCTAAAGCAGGATTGATTTGTGCTGGTTGACCGTTGTGACTATTGCGATCTGGTCGGCTTGATACTCGATCGATTAGATTGGGACTGAGTGAAGCATTGCCTTTACCGTTGCTGATTATAGAAGAACTATTCCCGTTCGCCTTCCTGAGCAGGGAAGAACCATTCCCGTTGCTCTTACCGTTACCGTTACCGTTAGAAGAAACTTTGGTCATAATTTAAAGTTTGAGTTGAACTCTGAGTTTAGTTTTGAATTTAGAAAAATTGCGCCAGTGAGAGGCTATAGGGCACCCGCACTAGGCATAAGTGTCAATTCTTCCAAGACAGCGCCTGCTGGAAGCAAAGCTGCGTAGAGAATTGACTGGGCGACAATTTCTGGTGTTAACATTGCCTCCCGATTAAAATCGGCTTTAACTGTGTCTGTATCCCAAATAGGAGTGTTGACTGCACCTGGAGAAATGCTGACGACGCGAATACCGTTAGCTCTTTCTTCAGCAGCTAAAGTTTTGGAAAAAGCGAGCAAACCTGCTTTACTGACGCTGTAAGCTCCCCACCCAGGAAAAAAGTTACTTGCAGCAATAGAAATAACATTGATAATTGTTCCTGAAGAGCGATCGCGCATCTGTGGCAATATTCCCTGTACGCATTGAAATACACTAGTTAAATTGAGATTTATTACCCTTTGCCAATCATTCAAACTAGTGTCGCTAATCAGGTTGGTATAACCCATACCAGCATTGTTAACTAAAATGTCGATCGAGCCAAAGTCATTGGCGATCTCGGCTATTTTCTCGGAGACAGTCTCTAGATTGGCTAAATCTAGTTGATAAGCTTGACTTTCCACTTCAGTTTCCCTAGCAGCACTGGCAATAGCTTCTAGTTGTTCCAGAGAACGGCTCACTAAAGCTACATCAATTCCTGCTTTAGCAAAAGCTAAAGCTGTATGTTTGCCGATGCCACTACTAGCTCCCGTAATTATTGCCCGCAGCTTAGGTTTGTCAAAATTCATGATGTGGTTAGAGTTTGATATTTATGGAACTTAGTTTCACTCGCTTACCAAAAAGATGAGATGCACCCTTAAGCATCTTTACTAGAACTAGATTCATTGATTTTTGAAAAAATCTGGAAAAGAACGATTACAATCGTTGCTTGCATTCAATATCAATACTCGGTTGACTTAACTCCAAATCGCTTTATTGCTGGTACTAACAAGCTAGCATTTCGGCTGTTAATTTGCTTCAATGCCCCGTGTCTAAAGAATGAACAAATTGTTCTTTGGCAACTGCTTGTCAGTACTCAAAAAGAGTATTACGAAATGTTGCCTCGAAAATTATAACACTGTAATTAAAAGAATTATTAAAAAATTATTTACAAAAATCGTAAATTTTCTAAGAAGCAGTTTCCTGAAACATGCCCATACGCCGAAACTTTTGATAGCGCAATTCTTTGAGCTGTTGGGGTGGGAGAACAGATAATTCTTCGATACTTTCGATCAGGGTCTTTTTAAGAGTTGCAGCAGCCTGAATGGGTTCAGCATGAGCGCTTCTAGTTGGTTCTAATAAAATGCGATCGATAATGCCTAATTCTTTGAGATCGCGAGCTGTAATTTTGAGCGCCGCCGCAGCTTGCTCTGATTTTTTCGCATCTTTCCAAAGAATAGCAGCACAAGCTTCTGGAGTAGCAACTGTATAAACTGAATGCTCAAACATTAAGAGTTTGTCTCCTACACCAATCCCCAATGCACCCCCAGAACCACCTTCTCCAATCACCGTACAAATAATCGGTACATCGAAATTAAACATGGCTCTGAGATTATAGGCGATCGCCTCTCCCTGTCCTAGTCTCTCTGCTTCTGCACTAGGATCTGCGCCAGGAGTATCAATAAAAGTAAGGATCGGTAGCCTAAATTTGTTGGCATGTTCCATTAGGCGTAATGCTTTGCGGTAGCCACTTGGAGAAGCCATGCCAAAATTGCGAGCAACATTATCTTTGGTATCTCTGCCTTTTTGGTGTCCGAGCATCATCACAGGACGACCATCTAAACGAGCAATACCACCTACTAGAGCTGGATCGTCATAACCACCGCGATCGCCATGCATCTCAAACCAATCATCCGCCATCAGTTGAATGTAATCTAGCGTGCTAGGACGACGAGGATGGCGAGCTAATTGTAAGCGTTGAGCAGCAGTCAAGGTACTAAAAATTTCTTGACACAATTGCTCTGCTTTAGCTTCTAGTTGAGTTATTTGCTCAGAAACATCAACTTCGTTTTCTTCAGCTAGCTGACGAATCTGCTCAATTCTCGACTCCAGCTCCCAAAGTGGTTTTTCAAAATCTAGTAGAAAAGTTCTGCGCTCGTTTTTCGCCATAATTTTCGGTCAGTAGATACTAGTGATGCCAAGGTAAGATACTGGCTTTTTTAGTCAATCACTCTGATTATCTCCGATCTCGTAGCTTTTAATAAAGTTTTATTAAATAGTTCATGGCTCATGGTTCATGGTTCATGGCTCATTGGTTTCTCTCTTGCCCCCTGCCCCCTGCTTCCTCCGCTCCTCTGCTCCTCTGCTTCCTAATCCCTAGCCCCTAGTCCCTAATCCCTAAAATCTGCGTGTTTGTGCGGAGAGAAATTTACTCTGTTTTGATATTTCCGTAAAACAACTATGGTGTCGAACTTTCAAGAAGCAGAAAATGAAATTTAGATTTACCCATTAAATTCAAATCTTGTTGGAGATGGGTTAGCACAACTTTCCACCCTACTAGTTATGAGTATGCAGTTTTTAGGTATTCGTTGCATGGAGCTTTTGTTAAATTACTACCGTAATCCCTCGCTTAAGCTGCGTAATCAACTAGTACAACTCAATGCTGGATTAGTACGCAAAGTTGCCCATCAAGTCAGTAGAAAATGCGCTGAACCCTATGAAGATTTGGAACAAATTGGCTACTTAGGCTTGATTAGAGCGATCGAACGTTTCGACCCCCAACAAGGATCGGCTTTTAGTTCTTTTGCTATGCCTTATATTCGCGGTGAAATCTTACATTACCTTAGAGATAAAAGCTCTGTCATGAGAATTCCCCGTCGTTGGCAAGAATTACATACTAGAGCGAAAAAATTACGCAAACAATTAACCGATTATTTAGGTAGAGCGCCCAAAGATTTTGAAATGGCAGCAGGATTGGGTGTCAGCCTTCAAGAATGGAATGAGTGTCAATTAGTAATTCAAAACCGCTTACCAATTAGTTTAGATGCCTTGGTCAATCAATCGACAGATTGTTCGGTGACATTTGGCGAAACAATTGCCGATCCTCGTCACCAGGAATTACAGAAATCAGAGGAAGATCGCTTGCAATTGCAGGGTGCTATGAACCAATTAGAAGATAAAACTAAAGCAGCGATCGAATGTGTATTTTTATGGGATTTACCTCGTAAAGAAGCCGCCAAACAAATTGGCATTAGTCCTATGACTGTCACCAGACATTTACACAAAGGAATCGAACAATTAGTTGGTTTGTTGCAAACAAGTCCAGCTTAAAGAGACGGGCTAGGGATTCTAAACTAATTTCTACTTTACCGCTTCTACGAGAATGCTCGATCGCATTGATAATTAAATTGTTAAACTTCAAGACAACAAATATAGCCTTCACTTCCATAGTGAAGAATTTTGCGATCGCGAGTCAACAAAATTAAATCATTAATTCTAGCAGTAGCAACTATAATCCTATCCGCAGGATCGCCATGAAATTCTCCTGGTAAAAAGCTGCTTTCAATCGATATTTCTGGAGATAACGGTGATAAATTTACTCCTGGTTGGCTTAAACTATTGTCTACCCATTGATATATCGGTTTGGATAAAGTTATTTTGCCTTTGGCAACTAACATTGATAATTCCCAGATAGAAATTGCCGAAATAAATACTTTTCCTTTACTTCCAGCTCGATCGATTTTGATAATTATATCTTCAGATAATTCTGTAGAGCCTTGGAAAAGCCAAATCCAAGTATGAGTATCTAGCAATATACCTCGATCGATTTTAGGCATCTACTTCCCATATTTCATCAAGACTTTCAACAATATCTCCTTTAATTTCAACTGTATTTGCCAGACAACCAAATAAAGAATATGTTTGGTCTTCAACAGGAGTTAGTTTAGCCATTGGTTTACCATGTTTGGTGATAGTTATCGGCTGTTTTGTCTGGTTAACGCGATCTATGAGTTTCAAACAGTGAGTTTTAAATTCTCCTGCGCCTATTCGATCGTTCTCTCTCGTCATGTTTGGTTATAGTTGTGTATCTATAGTCATAAATATTTTACCTTAACCAACAAATTTTATACGGTCGGTGTGTAAGCGGATTGTTATACCGATGCTATAAGCGCAACGCATAGTGGTAGAACTCCTCATCTTTGGTGTATCCATGAGCCTCATAAAGCGACTGCGCTGCAACGTTAGCTATAGCTGTGAGCGTAAGCGTTATTATCATTGCTATCTGGCACATTTGGTATAGTCAATCTAAAAACATTTCTGAGCTGAAAAAATGTATCTACTTGCTTAATCAGCGTCTTTTGATTTTAGAATCTATTTACAGTCCTAGTAAATCAGCTATTCAGAAAGATTGCAAACAAATAGAACCAAGTACTATTGAGGAGTTTGGTAGTAATCCGAAAAATAAATTCTAACCAGTCAATCATGAGAAAATCTCACAACTAAGTATGAAAATACGTCTTTCCCTAATCCCTAACCCCTAACCCCTATTTTCAAGTTAGATGAACAATCATCCTCTTAGCGTCGCGCCGATGATGGAGAAAACCGATCGCCATTTTCGCTATTTCCTGCGTCAAATTACTCGTCGTACTTTACTCTATACAGAAATGATTACGACGGCGGCGATTATCCACGGCGATCGCGATAAATTATTAGGCTTTTCACCAGAAGAAAAACCTCTGTCGCTACAGTTAGGCGGTGATAATCCCGAACAATTAGCTGAATGTGCCAAAATCGGCGAGGATTGGGGCTATGACGAAATTAATCTCAATGTTGGTTGTCCTAGTTCGAGGGTACAAACTGGAAACTTTGGTGCTTGTTTGATGGCGCAACCAGAATTAGTTGCTGATGCAGTTGCAGCTATGCAAAAGGCGGTAAATATTCCTGTTACTGTCAAGCATCGCATTGGTATAGACGATCGCGATCGCTATGAAGATATGGCTAATTTTGTTCGCATTGTTTCTGAAGCTGGATGCCAGCGTTTTACCGTACATGCCCGTAAAGCTTGGTTACAAGGTTTAAGCCCCAAGGAAAATCGAGATATTCCCCCTCTGCGTTACTCAGACGTACATCGTCTCAAACAAGAGTTTCCCCATCTATGTATTGAAATTAATGGTGGCATTACGACGCTAGCACAAGTTGGAGAACAACTAAACTTTGTTGATGCAGTGATGATCGGGCGTGCTGCTTACGATAATCCCTATCTCTTTGCCACAGTCGATCGCGATTTCTATGGCGATAGTGCGACTCCTCTGACTCGTCATCAAGTTGTTGAGGCAATGTTACCTTATGTAGACTATTGGCTAGGAAAGGGTTGGAAATTAAACGCCATTAGCCGACATCTGCTTCAGTTGTTTGCAGGAGAACCTGGAACAAAAGTCTGGAAACGATATATTAGCGAACATACTCATTTAGCAGGTGCCGATCGTCAAGTTATTGAAGCAGCTTTAGCACAAGTTCCCGATCGGATTGTTTATAGCTCATAGTTCATGGTTGATGGCTAAAATTCAACTTTTCGGTAAGAGCGTTAGAGATCGTGCTATAACTATTAAGGTTTATCTAAAGTGCTAGTATTGGCAGACCGTTTAGCTTAGCAGCTTTATCTTCAGGTAAATCTGCTTTGTTTTGCTGAGAACTTTTTTGGCAAAACAAAAAATCGATTCGGCTCGATACTTATTACTAACTGATTGTTTGTACTGACTAAACTGCTATTTCTATAGCAATCCTAGATAAATTGTCAAAATTTAGTGCTATGGCTATCAGCTATCAGCTATCAGCTAGCTGCTGACGGCTAAGAGGGCAACCATAAAGGATTGCACGGCGCTTAAAGTTTGGACACAGGTTCCGAACGCGCGCCTACCCTACGGCTGAGGAGTAGAGTAAGTAAGTTTACCAATAGTTTAGGTTGCTGCATATAGCTGACAAGGTTTTTGCGTGCTATTTTTGGTTCTTTTCGTCAACAATACCAACATTTATTCATGACAGTATCAATTACTAAATCTGAGAGATTGACATCTAATCTGACTCTAGACAAAAATGTCAAACTCAGAGACGTTATTCAAACGCTACCTAGTGAAGTATTTATTAAGGATGCGCGTAAAGCTTGGCTAAAAGTCTTCGTTAATATCGCTTTAGTGGCGATCGGTTATTGGGGGTTGGCTGTTTCTCCCTGGTATTTGTTACCTTTCCTCTGGGTATTCGTAGGTACGGGATTGCAAGGTTTTTTTGTGATCGGACATGATTGTGGTCATCGTTCTTTTTCCAATCGTATCTGGGTTAACGATTTGGTAGGTCATCTGATCACGCTACCGATTATTTATCCCTTCCACGCTTGGCGAATTTTGCACAACCATCATCACAAGCATACCAATAAATTAGGCATCGATAATGCTTGGGATCCTTTCACTCTAGAAGTTTATCAAAGTTGTTCCCCTGGGGTGCGTTGGTTTTATCGTCGTCTGCGCGGTTGGTTTTGGTGGGTAGGTTCGATCGCCCATTGGGGTAGCTTACACTTCAACTGGACTAAATTTGAAGGTAAGGAAAGAGAACAAATTCGCTTTTCCGCTTTATTAGTCATCGTTGCAGGCGCGATCGGCTTTCCCATTTTGTTTTACACTACAGGAATTTGGGGATTCATCAATTTTTGGTTGCTGCCTTGGTTGGTTTACCATTTTTGGATGAGTACTATTACCATCGTCCATCATACTCTTCCAGAAATTCCTTTTACTCCAGTAGAAGAATGGAGTGAAGCACAAGCGCAGTTAAGCGGTACAGTCCATTGTGATTATCCTCGCTGGGTAGAATTTCTCTTTCACGATATCAATGTCCATATTCCCCACCATATTTCTACTGGTATTCCCTGGTATAATCTCCGCAAAGCACATCAAAGTATTAAAGAAAATTGGGGCGAATATATTATTGAAACTAAGCTTGATTTGGCTTTAATGAAGAAGATTGTTGAGCGTTGTCATATATACGATCGAGATCATAACTATCGTACTTTTTCTTAAAAAGGTAGCAAGGATTAGTAGGAGCAATTCGCAAGTGGATTGCTCTTTATTAATGAGGTAATCATTGTCTCTGGCGAGTAATATAGCACTCCTGTTTGAATTGTTAATTAATTGATGAGGAAAGGCAATAGGCAATAGGCAATAGGCAAGAGAAATTTTTCACAAATGATATGGGTGCGACTCTTATAGGAATACGATGTATTATAGAAGTCTAATAGA
>CAZJTL010000150.1:0-13025 GCA_964548905.1 uncultured bacterium
CTTTTTCTGTATTGCTTTGCAAGTTCTGAGTCTATTTTTTGTCCTGTACAGAGAACTTTATTGGCGATCCGATGGAAATAGCACTGTTGGTTGCAGGAGAAAAAGCAAAAATTCAAAGACAGCAATTACTGAAACGGTTTCCAGAAATTCGTGAAGTAGCGTTTGATTCGGATACGAAAATGATGGCTACTATTCATCAAGCCCAAAAAGGTTATCGTATTGCTGTTAAAGGTGCGTCAGAGTCAGTTTTGCCTGTTTGCACTCATAAGCTAACAACACAAGGAATTCAAGCAATCAGTCAACAAGATCGTCAATTCTGGCAAGAACAGGGCGATCGCATGGCTGCTGAGGGGTTAAGGATTCTAGCTTTGGCAGAAAAAACTGTGGATAATTCTCATGCTCATCCTTACGAACAATTAACTTTTCTTGGTATCTTTGGACTTCTCGATCCACCTCGACAAGACGTAAGAGAAGCGATTCACGAATGTCATCAAGCAGGAATTAGAGCAATTATGCTGACTGGAGATCAACCGATCACAGCACGAAAGATTGGATTAGCAGTCGGTTTAATTAGCGATCGAGAAACAGAAGCCAGATTAGGTAAAGATCTCAAAAATTTAGAAGAGTTGTCAGAGCAAGAAAGACATCAACTACAACAAATCTCTATTTTTCCCCGTGTCAGTCCCGAGCAAAAACTGAACCTAATTGCACTCCATCAACAAGCAGGTGCAGTGGTGGCGATGACAGGAGATGGGGTAAATGATGCACCTGCTTTAAAAAAAGCAGACATTGGTATTGCTATGGGTAAGCGAGGAACGCAGGTAGCCCGCGAAGCAGCAGATATGGTGCTTCAGGATGATGCTTTCTCCACAATTGTCGCTGCTGTTGCTCAAGGAAGGGCAATTTTTGCCAATATTCGCAAATTTACCTTGTATTTGCTCTCAGGTAATACTGGTCAAATTATTGCCGTAGCTGTTGCTTCTTTAGTCAATTTACCTTTACCTTTGTTACCTCTGCAAATTCTCTTTCTCAATGCAGTCAATGATACCTTTCCCGCCTTAGCTTTAGGGTTAGGTAAAGGAAATCCACAACAGATGAAGCGTCCACCTAGAGAACGTAAAGAGCCAATTTTAACTAATCGAGATTGGCAAGCGATCGCGGGTTATGGAATTGTTATTGCTATTACTGTTCTCGGTGTATTTATTATTGCTTTAGAAGTATTAGGAATCGAACCACAAAAAGCAGTAAGTATATCTTTTCTTACCCTCGCCTTTGCTAGACTATGGCACGTTTTCAATATGCGCGAGTCCAATTCTCATCTTTTCCGTAATGAAATAACTCAGAATTCTTTTATTTGGCTAGCCTTACTTATTTGTATAGTATTGCTGCTGCTGACTGTTTATCTTCCCTTCCTAGCGCAGGTACTTCAAGTTGTCGATCCTGGTTTAGAGGGATGGGGATTAATTTTGGGGATGAGTTTTATTCCCTTAATATTGGGTCAGATTTGGAAATTATGGCAATCTAGAACTAGAAGAAATAACTAAATTCATAGGTAAAGCGGCTCGCTAGTTTTGTATGCGGACAGCCGCGCAGAAGTTCTGCCGATCCCAATGTAAGCGCATCATCTTAGCTATATCAGGTCTAAATCTGACTTGATGGTATCGAGCAATTAATGATTAGATTAGTAATTTGCTCGAAGATAGAGACAGTTAACAATAGTCTGCTCTTTTTATGCCACAACCAGAAAAATTACTCCACAGTAATAGAGTCAATCGTCTTCGCCGTCTTTCTCATTTACTAGATAATGCCATCCCTATCCCTGGAACTGGCTACCGAATTGGAATAGACCCCATTTTAGGCTTTCTTCCAGGTGGTGGAGATACTGTAGCAGGTGCGTTGGGAGCTTATATTATTATCGAAGCTGCACGGATGGGCATACCTCGTCAAGTTGTCGGGCAGATGGTAGGAAATATCATACTCGATTCATTATTGGGTATTGTGCCAGTTTTGGGCGATTTCTTTGATGTTGGTTGGAAGGCAAATGTGAGAAATATTGCTTTGTTGGAAAAACATTTACATTTCACTCGACATAACCGCAAAAGCGATCGCCTATTTGTAATTGGTTTAATTATTTTTCTTACAGCAACAGTATTTGGATTTGCTACCTTAACAGTTGTGATGGTTAGTTCGTTATGGAATGCAATTAGGTGAGCGTTTATTCTATTCTGAGTCAAACTCAACGTCTAAGAATTAGTGATGGGCAGATTGTTCCTATTTTTAGCGATCGCGAATTGACCGATCGTTTACTGATAATTATTTGGTCGCAATTAGGTGATTTTGATAGTCTCGAATACGCTTGGTGGTTGCAACGAGAGTCAGGATCACTTCAAAAGCGAGGAATAACTATTAGAGCTATTGGTATCGGCGATCGCCAATCGGGTTTAAAATTTTGCAACTATACAGGATTTCCCCAGGAATGGTTGTTTGTCGATGAAAAAGCAGAAATTCATCAACAGTTGGGGCTTTATCAAGGTTTAGCTTGGAAATTCCCTTTTCTCTCAACAGCACAAAATTCTTGGCTAAATCTCATGTTAATGTGTGCTGGAATTGGTAGCCCTGGAACTCTGGCTGAAGTCTTTCGAGGATACACAGGCGATCGATTTGCACCCCAGTTAATTGCTGATAATGAAGTTGTTCGTGCTAAACCACTACCACCAATCAAAGGTTCATTTTTTAAGCTAGCAGGAGGAAGCGGCTTTCAGCGTCCTTTTGAGTTGGCAACCCTGCGGTTGCGAAATATGACTGAAGTTCTGAGCAATTGGAGGACATACGTTCCCCAGTCCGCTTATTTAACCCAACGGGGAGGAACTTTTTTATTCGATCGAGAAGGAAATTTAGTTTACGAATACCGCGATCGAGGCATTCTTGGTTTTGCTGAAAATATGAGTTTCCCTTTAGCGAAACTATTAGAGAATTATTAATCGATCGCCAAAAATAATCTCCTATCCCAAACTACAGGTTGATTCAAGCTTGTGGTAATGGTCGAAAATTGGGGATGAGATTCATTAATTAGAATATTATTTTCTATGGGTGCGATCGCACTAGGAACGAGCAAAATACAAGAACGCTTCGATTCAACCCAATTATCGCCAAAAATTTTACTAACAGATAATTGTTTCCAATTTGGTAAACTGTAGGTAGTCACAGTCTCATAAGTCGTACCAACTGGAATAGTAATTTCAATCCACTGTTGATTTTCGGGAATGTCTCCAGTATTGCTATGAACTAGTTTTTCCAGCATTGCCAGAGAATAATTCGAGCTACAGTAGATAAGCTGGCAATTCTTATTCCAACGACCTGGATATAGCTTTGCTCCTGTACCGTCGAAAATTGGATAGCGATTATTATGAATGCCTATGCGATAAGCTTTGAGAGTACGGTCTAAAGTTGAAGCAGTCATTTAAGCTGCCGAACCGAACATCAATCTGCCTAATAACTGCTCTACCTGACGAGATCCGAGTTCGTTTAAACTGGCTTCAAACGGAGTACGGTCATCTAACATGGGATGAGCTTTCTTCATAAACTCCTTAGCTTTAGCTTCATTTCCCCATACTTCAACTGCAAACGAAAATATCCTCGCTATCCTCTCAGCTTTCTGACTTTCTTCTACGCTCAATAGCGAACCTTCTCTCTGTCTTCTAACTAAAGTGCTACGAGGTACTAGTTGATAGTATTTATCTGTTTGCCCTGGATAAATGCGATCGACTATCTTGGCGATCGTATCAGTTGGCAAGCCATTTAAGATAATTTTTTCCAAATCGCGATCGCTTTTGACTTCGACTCCTAGCATTTTTGCGCCGCCCAACATTTCGGCGGTTGAGATAGCATTGGCAGGCATAATCTTTTTTTGTTCATTTGGACATTTAAATTATATCATTTGGACAAAAAAGAATCCCTAGCGATCGCTTATTTCTGGAATTACGTCAGCAGTTTAGACGTTAAGTTTGTAGCTTTTTATTAAGTTTGTTATAAGACAGTTAAAAATAACTGAACTTTGCTCCTACACAGTTGCATGAGTTTTCTCATTATTTCTCTTCGTAGCGCAACTAATCTCTAACTAAAGATAGATGCGAAAATTGATTTACTTACTTCAAAAGCTTACATAAGGTAGTTTAAAGTACGTACTCGAAGCAGCCCGATCTTTTATAATCTGACGAAGTCATCGTAGCTTTCACGGACACGGCTCTGTATATGCGGAGGAAACCTCCACATCCGAGCCTCTTCAAGATGTCGAGGAAACCTTGACATCCAGTCCTCGTCGCGGGACGACGGACGATAAAGCGGCAACGCAGGTTCGCAAGGCGCGGATAACGAGGTTTCCTCGTTATACAAAGCGCCGCCGCAACGTCCTTGCGAAAGAACGACGATCGATTAATCATACGATTATTACCTATGACTAATAGCGAAAAGACTCGTGACAAATGGCTTCAGCCATTCGACAGCAAAAGCATCTGGAACATGCCGATTGGTTCTGATGCCGAGTATACTCCTGCCAATATCGGCAAGGCAGGTTGGGTTGGAGTCGATCAAGAACTTTTCTACCGACTCAAATCAGACGATCCTCTGCAAGCAGTTTATGCTCCAGGTTCCTGGACAGAGCGATCGCAACCAGGTGGACAATATCAAGGTGATGCTAATTATTGGGTTTGCGAACAAGGAGTAGAACAAGAATTCGCAAAGACTTATGGCTACGGAATGTCTGAAAGTAGTGGTCTTTTCTATGAAGACTCTAATCAGCTATTCCAAGCTTTGAATGTAGTTACTAATAATAACTCGGATAGTATTGGTGGTGGCGGCATTCCTTTACAACCTTTAGCACCACCGCTAGCTTAAAATTCTGCTGAAACGATACATAAGGCAGAAGGCAGACGGCAATGCAGTCATCAGCTATTAGCACTCAGCAATAAAGCATTAATTATCTATTATTTCTGATTACTATTACTGTTCACCATTCCCTGCTCCCTACTCCCTTTTACTCTCAGTTGCGTGACACTCAAAGAAATTTTCATGGCAAAAAATCCGAGGATTTGGCTAAGTCTCGATCGCAACTCGTAAATTACCCCGTTTTTTAACTACTCGACAAGCTGTAACCAGATCGGTTCGCTCAAATTCTAAATCCAGCACAGTTGAACCAATGCGTAAATTTTTAATTGAGAGTCGATTGATAAAGTCGGGTAAGGTAGGGTCGAAAATCCGCAAATAATTGCCAGCAGCATCTGGTACTAAATTGAGCATCATCGTTAGCAGTTGGAAAATACTCCCAGTTGCCCATGCTTGAGGAGAACAAGCGACTGGATATCGGACAGGACGACTTCCTTCGATGCGATCGTAACCGCAAAATAGTTCGGGTGGACGTTGATAAGGTTGCAGAATGGTCATGTCAATTAAGCCTTTGACAACTTCTAAAGCAGATTCAACTAAACCTAAAGAGCGCAATCCAACTGCAATTAGAGCATTATCATGAGGCCAAACTGAACCTACATGGTATCCCATCGGATTGTAGGCGGGAGAATTACTACTGAGAGTACGAATTCCCCAACCGCTAAACATATCTGGTGCTAATAATCTTTCTGCTACACTTGCAGCTTTTTCTGGAGTTAAAATTCCCAGAGATAAACAATGACCTGGGTTAGAAGTAATACTATCTACTGGTTTACCTTCACCATCTAAAGCCAAAGCACAAAAATCTTGGTCTTGGAGCCAAAAATCGCGATTAAAACGTATTTTTAATTCTCTAGCTTCTTCTTCCCATCGATCGGCAAGATCGTAACGTTTGTTCATGCGGGCAATTTCAGTAAGTCGGATTTTCGCTGCATAGACATAAGCTTGTACTTCACACAGAGCGATCGCGCCAGTTGCTAGATTTCCATGGCGATCGACAATACAATCATGAGAATCTTTCCATCCTTGATTGACTAAACCTCGTTTGGACTTACGTTCGTAGCAGAGATAGCCAGTTTTTTGGCAGCGAGCATCAATCCAATCCATTGCTGCTAAAGCATTTGACCACAACTGTTCTAAAGTGGTGTGGTCGTTTGTCCAAGCAAAATACTCAGCGTAAAGCATCAACCATAAAGGAGTTGCATCGATCGTACCGTAATAGGGAGTGTGAGGAATTTCTCCACAGCGAGCCATTTCTCCTAACCGAAGTTCGTGTAAAATTTTGCCAGGATTTTCATCGCGCCATTCATCTTCTACTCGACCTTGATAATCTGCCAGAATTTGTAGAGTTGCTTTAGTAATTGTGGGATCGAGAATTAAAGTCTGTGAAGCAGCAATTAAAGCATCTCTTCCAAACAAGGTTGAAAACCAAGGTACTCCTGCGGAGAGTGCTTGTTGCTTGTTAAAACTTTGTTTTAACAAATAAATGTCTTGTTCCGCACGGAAAATCAACTGGTTAAAGGTTTCATTATCAGAGCGAATTTGGGTTACTCCTTGACACCATTCCTGTTCTTGATGCAAGTTAGCAGCTTTCGCTTGTCCTAAGTTAGTAGGAATTTCACTAAAAGTAGTTGGTTGATTATTAGTGATAATTTGCAATCGATAACCTATCTTTTCCTTAGTGTGAGGCTGAAGCGATAAATGCCAAATAGCCGTCTGTCCTATAATTGAGTCAGGGGGATGTCGATCGAACTGAAGGCGAGATTCCATCAACACACCGTCTAGTCCTTGATAAGCAAGAGTTAAATAGTTAGTTTTCAATTCAGAAATTGTCGTTAGTTCCTCTAATTTAACTCCCTCTGGAATTTGTCTGAGTATAGTTCCTCTTTCTTGTCGCTGATATCCCCGAACTTCAAACAAATCGACAAAATCAGCCTCAAAACAAAGAGCGATCGAAAAACTAACGGGTTTAGTGTTGTAGTTGGTAATTTCTATCTCTTCAAATAAACCGCCGTTGATCACAATATCTCTTTGAATCCCGATCGTTTCTGGTGCTATATCTGGCAGATGGGGATTAGCACACAAAACAGAAAGAGCGAATCCTTTGTCAGCATTGCTACTGAGTAGAATTGGCGATCTTTGCTCAATTTGCAATTCTAAGCGACTCAAGAAACGAGTATCGTGGCAAAATAAACCTAAGCTAGTTGTTTGGTCGGCTTCCCCACAATCAGAAACATTACCCAGAGTATCTGTAATTAAAAATAATTCATCTGCTTTGAGAGTTAAGTCAGCATTCAGCCATCAGCTTTCAGCTTTCAGCAATTAGCCATTAGCCACAATGAAAGATGTCCTTGTCCTTTCAATCACTGAAGACAGTCAAGTTGGAGAAGCGCGACGAGCAGCAGTCGCACTGGCTAACGAAATGGTGTTTCAAGAAACAGAGTGTGGAGAATTGGCGATTGTAGTCACAGAAGTAGCTAAAAATATCCTCAAACATGCCCAAAAAGGCGAATTAATTTTGAGATCTTGGCAAAATAGCCATGAAAATGGCATTGAGATAATAGCTTTAGATCGAGGGGCAGGAATGGTAAATGTAAAACGATGCTTAGAAGATGGTTTTTCGACAGCAGGAAGCCCTGGAACGGGATTAGGGGCGATTCAGCGCCTTTCTAGTTGGTTTGATATTTATTCTGTACCAGGAGTAGGAACTGTGTTAGTAGCAAGACTCAGTTCGGGGAAAGTTGAAACGTTACAGAAAAAATATTTAGATGATGATTTTCCCTCGATCGCGATGGGAGTAATGCAATTACCTAAATTAGGAGAATCGGTTTCAGGTGATGCGTGGGCAGTAGAACATCAAGGCGATCGCCATCTAATTTTAATGGCAGATGGGTTAGGAAGTGGTACTTTGGCAGCAGAAGCATCGCGAGAAGCAGTCAAAATTTTTCGAGCTAATGCTCAGTTAAATCCAAAAGCGATTTTAGAGAAGGCGCATACAGCATTATGAAGTACTAGAGGTGCAGCAGTTGCGATCGCCGAAATTAATTTTACATCTCAAACGGTTAGATTTGCTGGAGTTGGCAATGTGGCAGGGGTAATTATTAATAGTGCAGAAAGACGTAGCATGGTTTCTTACAACGGTACAATTGGTCATCAGGTTCGCAAAATCGAGGAATTTATCTATCCTTGGAGTGACGATCGATCGCTGTTAATAATGCATACTGATGGATTGGGAACACAGTGGAATCTCGATCACTATCCAGGTTTGCTCAATCGTCATCCTAGTTTAATTGCTAGTGTACTCTATCGCGATTTTAAGCGCGATCGTGATGATGTCACTGTTTTGGTTGCGCGAAGTAAAGACGGGGAATGAAACATGAGTTACCCTCTGTTAACCTTAGAAATACGTGTTGAGCCAGATATTGTCTTAGCACGTCAGAGGGCGCGTAAAATTTCCAGTTTGTTAGGATTTGATACTCAAGAGCAAACGCGAATTGCTACAGCAGTTTCAGAAGTTACTCGTAATAGTTTGCAATATGCTGGAAGCGGCAAAGTAGAATTTTTGGTAGAAGAACAAGCACCTCAAACTTTGCTCACTATTATCTCTGAAACTATTAAAAGGTTACAGGGGACAGGTGACTGGGAACAGTACAGTTGTCAACCTGAAATGAGTTGGGGATTAGCGGGGGCGAAACGATTGCTCGATCGCGTGGAAATTGAATCTTTAGGCGATCGCGGAACTAGAAGTTCGCATTACAGCTACCCTAGGAAAGAATCAAACCATCATTTTTTCTGTAGCAGATACAGGCATCGGCATCGATCCAAAACACCAATCCTCAATCTTTGAAGAGTTCGTTCAAGTTGACAATCCATTTCAGAAAAAAATCAAAGGAACGGGTTTAGGTTTGCCTTTGTGCAAAAAACTTACTCAGTTATTAGGAGGAAAAATTGAAGTTAAAAGTAAGTTAGGTTCAGGTTCGACATTTGTAGTCACCTTACCAATTGTTTATCGATCGCAAGAAGATCCCAAACAGTCAGAACCACAAACTGAAACAGACACTTCAGAAAAAGAAAATCAATCAGATTTATCGCTAAAAATTTTGACGATCGATGATGATGAAGTCGATCGCTATACAATTAGAAGTCTGCTAGCCAATATTCCCTGTCATTTAATTGAAGCAGCCAGTGGTTATCGAGGATTAGAACTAGCTAAAACAGAGCAACCACAGGTAATTCTCCTCGATCTACTCATGCCTGGAATGACAGGATTTACCGTCCTAGAACAGTTGAAATCCGATCCTAGTACCCAAAATATCCCCGTCATCATCATTACTTCCAAAGATTTAGAACCTTCAGAACGAGCGATTTTGACAGCTTCAGCCGTCACGATTCTTTCTAAACAAAGTGGATCTCGACAGCAAGCGATCGCTCGTCTGCAAGAAGCATTGAAACAAGCTGGATTGAATTGGTAAAAGTAGGAAGTAGAAACTAAGAATCTAAGCTACACCATAATCTGTATACTGGCGTTTATACGGAGGCTGTAAACCTAGAACAATATCAGGACGTAACGGTCATGGTTCAAACAAACGCCGTCCTTATTCATTTTTACGTATTGACGTGCAAGAAGGAATACCTCCTCGATTTGTAATTCGACCGTTTATAGTTGAAAGATTTCATCGGGAGTGGAGTAATAGTGAATTGAAGCCGTTTAATATATAATTGCTAAATTCACTCCATTAGCAATTATATGCAGATCGATATAGCGATCGCCTCCCTTAGTTAAAAGTGTCAAAAGTCCGAAATCTGCACCATGGGATTTGAGTATTTCAGCTAAATGCGTGATAATGAAAGAAACTAGTTTGAGCTGGCATACCTAATCTTTCGTGCAATTTGAGTGGGACGAAGCCAAAAATCTTGAAAATATTCGTAAACATGAGATTGATTTTGCTGATGTTTCTGCAATGTTTGATAGTGAGATGCTGATTGAACTAGATGACCGTTTTGATTATGGTGAAGATCGCTGGTTCGGGATCGGTTTCCTTGGTCTTGGGATAGCGGTAGTAGTCTGGACAGAACGACGAGAAAATGTAATCCGAATTATTTCAGCACGAAGAGCTAACCGTTATGAGCAGAAACGATTTGAACAGTACCTCTCGTACTAACTGGTCGGCTTTAGAGTCGAAGTCAGAGGAAAATATTGACTACTCAGATATTCCACCTCTGACAGATGATTTTTTTGAACGAGCAACTTTACGAATTCCAGCAGATAAAGCCAATAACCTAGTACAGCTCGATCCAGATATAAAGCAGTGGTTTGAGTCTCAAGGAAAACAATATGAAACTCTGATTAACAAAGTTTTACGCCAATATATGGAGAACAATCAAACTCAACGCCCAGCCTAACAAGAAAGCAGAAAAATTGTCTCTGCTAGTAAATGAGGTTCGATGGGTTTAGCAAGATGTACTTGAAAGCCTGCTGATAAAGCTTGTTGAGAGTCTTCTTCCCTAGCGTAAGCTGTTAGGGCGATCGCGGGAATTTGTCCTCCTTGTTCTGGTGGTAGAGAACGGATTGAACGCAAAAGGGTATAACCGTCTATCCCTGGCATCCCGATATCACTTACTAAGATATTTGGCTGGAATGTTCTTAAAGCTGAAGAAACTTCCATAGCTGAAGATACTGCCATTACCTCGGCTTGGTACTGTTCGAGGGCGATCGCCAGAAATTCACGAGTATCTGGTTCATCATCTACAACTAAGACGCGCACTCCTGTTAAGTCTAGCTCATAGTCAGATAAATTATCTTGTTTGTCGCTTTCTGGCTGTTGATTGAGCAAGGGCAATGTCACCGTAAAAGTTGCACCTCGATCGACTCCAAGACTCTCGGCAATAACTTCGCCTCCATGTAATTCTACTAAATAGCGAACGATCGCCAAACCCAATCCTAATCCGCCATGATTTCGAGTTACCGAGGCATCTGCTTGGCGAAAATGTTCAAATATGTAGGGTAAAAATTCAGGTGCAATTCCTTTACCAGTATCACTTACTGTAATTTTTGCATAGGAATAAGCTGAGAGGCCCAGAGGCTGAGGGGCTGAGGGGCTGAGGGGTCCAGAGGCTGAGGAGATGCTAGATCCTGCATTTTTCCCTGCTCCCCTGCTCCCCTGCTCCTCTGCTCCCCTGCTTCCCTGCTCAATCTGTTCGAGTTTAATTTCAATGCAACCGCCATTGGGAGTAAATTTGACAGCGTTAGAAAGCAAATTCCCAACAATTTGTTGCAATCTTCCAGAATCTCCAGAAACTTTGCCAACGGGCAATAAATTTGTCTGAATCGAAATCGACTTAGCAATAGCAGCGTTACGTACAGTTTCTATAGCTGCTTCAATCGCGAATGCTAAATTAACTGAAGCAACATTCAGCGTTAATTTGCCTCTGAGAATGCGATTGACATCTAAAAGATCGTCTATTAATTGATTGAGTAACTTAGCATTGCGATCGATGGTTGTAATCCCTTGTTTAATCTTATCTGCATCGAATTGGTAAGTTTGCAACATTTGCGTCCAGCCTAAAATGGGATTAAGGGGGGAACGCAATTCGTGGGAGAGAATGGCAAGAAATTCATCTTTGACACGATTGGCTCTTTCTGATTCTTCTCGTGCTGTTTGCTCTCTTATTAATAACTCAACACGTTCCTCTTCTCGTTTTTTTCTGGCAGTAACGTCACGGGATATAGATAATAAACGTTCCGTTTGTCCTGCTGCATCTAAGATCGGACTAATTACAACTTCCCACCATTTAGGATTGCCTTTGGCAGTGGGGCAGCAGCCCTCAAATTTGCCAATCCCTCCTGCGGCGGCAATTGCGATCGCTTCTTGTACACTTTCTCGATCTTCATCTTGCCAGAAACAGATCCAATCTTTTTTGAGATAAAGTGTTAGATCTTCGATCTCCATAAGTTCTTGCCCACCTGCATTTAAGTATAATAATCGTCCCTCTAGATCTACAACTTTAATGCAGTCTTTACTGCTGTCCAAAATGCGGCGATTAAACTCTTCACTGCGACGTAGTGCTTCTTCTGATTGCTTGCGTGCTGTAATATCTTGAACAGTACCCATCATACGGATGGCATTGCCTTGTGTATCGTAAAAGCCTTTACCCCTAGCAGCAATCCAATGGATGCTACCATCTAACCAAACAGTGCGATATTCAATATCGTAATCAATTTTTTCTGCCAAAGAACGATTTACTGCTTCATGGGTGCGATCGCGATCGTCTGGATGCAAGCACTTTAAGAAAACCTCGTAGCTTATTTGAGTATCAAGACTTAACCCAAACAAGGCTTTACATTTGTCTGTCCAAATCAATTCGTTCTTTGGCAAATACCAAAACCACATACCTAAATCTGCGCCTGTGGTTGCTAGTCGCAGACGTTCTTCACTTTCTCGCAAGTTAATTTCAGCTTGTTTGCGATCACTCAAATCGAGAACGAAAGCAACCGATTCCTCTCGTGCTTCTCCCACCAAACCATAGCCTACCAGTACGGGGACTCGACTGCCATCAGCGCGAATGTATTCTTTTTCATAAGGAGTGCAAGCACCTGTTGCCCTTGCTTCTGCTACCCTTTCTCGATCCAAGGGTAGATACTCTGGAGGAGTAATGTTAATCCAGCTTAGTCCACCTGCTTCTAAAACTTCACGGGAATAACCGACAATTCTCAAAAATTCGTCGTTAGCGGTGTGAATGTTGCCGTGGATATTGCCATAGACATCCCCATAGATCACACCAATGACATTTGCCTCAAAAAAGCTTCTCAGTCGTTCTTCGTTTTGGCGCAGTGCTATCTCTATGCGTTTGCGTTCGGTAATATCCCGATTGACTTGTAAAATTCCAGTGGGATTACCTTGTTCATCTCTCATTAAAATTTGGCGAGAATCTATGGTAATTTGCTCTCCATTTCGCCGAGTATGAATTAGTTCCCCTTCCCAATGTCCTGTTTGTAATAAAATTGCGTTCAAATCTGTCCCCGAAAAAGAAGAATAGACCTCTTGCAAAAGTAGCTAACGATCGCCATAATTTAGCCCAAATCG
>CAZJTL010000151.1:0-12977 GCA_964548905.1 uncultured bacterium
CAATACTAATAATTCTTCTGGAGTTTGTTGAACTTCTAGCAAAGCACAGCCATTAATATAATCTGGTTGTGGGGGGCCAACTGGTTCAGTTTGGTACCAGCTAGAGATAGCTTTAATAGTGATACCTGGAGTTTTCTCTAAAATTTTGAGCGATTGTTCCAAAATTTCGAGCGAATTACCAAGATTGCTACCAAGAGCGATCGCACATTTTGCCATTGACTTGAGTGCAGAGTAAATAAAATTCTTTTTGTTTTAATTCTATTATGAAATGTAGGGATGAGGGACTAGGGATTAGGGATTAGGGACTAGAAAGAAGTCTGAAGTCTTGGGTCATAAGTTTGAAGTTTTTTTACTTTAGACTTTAGACTTTAGACTTTAGACTTTAATAATCCCCCACTCACCTGTCCCTAAACTTAAAAACCAACCTGAACGATCGCATCGTTGTAATCGCGATCAGCTTTGAAAGCAAGATTATCTTCAAAACCAAAGGTATTGTTCTCTAACAAAACAACATGTTCAAAACCATCGGGATTAGCTTCAATGTAAGGAAAATAGGCAACTATCTTTTCTTTACCGAGAATCGACCAATTGTTAGGGTTTTCTTGTAGCCATTGTTCTGGAGTGCCATTAGCAATCATAAAGGGTGCATACATACCCTTAGCAAGATCGATCGAAGCTGTTCCGTCTTGATTTAAGTTAACTACTCTTTGTTTGATGGCTGCTGCTGCATATCCTTTATCTTCAGGGGTAAGTTCTTTACCTGTAACAGCATCGATAATAGTTCCGTTTGCATCTTGTACTTGATAAAAACTGATCGAATCACTGTAGTCAGCATCGCCGCTAAAGCTAAAAGTGGCTTTTGTTGTTTGTTCGGTTTTAAGGCTAGAGAGATCGACCATTTCCATCTCTAATTCCCCTTGTCTTCTAGTTCCCATTGGCAAATTACCAGCCTCAGAAGCAGGTAAAACTTCAACATTCATCGAAAAATCATCAAAACCATTTCCTTGAAGGCTATTTTCCCAATTCAGAGTAAAAACCCCTTGGTTTTCAGTAACATTGAGATGATCGAGTCCATCGGCATTTTCTTCAGGAAAGGCAAAGAAAACTTGTGGTTTTAATTGAGCAAATCCTTTAGGAAAATCAGATAGCATAGTATCTGTAGTACCGTTGGTAACGAAATAAAATCCCAATCGATCGCCAGTATTAAAGTTTAAAAGTCTAGTGCGACCGTCGCTATCAGGTAAATCGTGGGGAGAACCAGCAAACAGAACGCGCGATCGCGATCCCGTCATTGCCAGTTTTTCATAATCTGTTTCCCCTGGTGCAACACCTGCAATTTTATTTTGAGCATCATCGACTACGAACACACCAACTTCTGAGATCGAATTGGCTTTATTTGCGCCTAAAGTAAACTTCAGTGTGGCAAATCCTCGTATATCTGGAGAACCTTCTAGGCTAAAAATATCTTTTTCGTCTACCGTTAACTTAGCATTGGGATCGGGTTGTAGAGTTTGTAAGCTTCCCTTTTTCAGAAAAACTGCTGAGTCCAAAATACTATCGGATGTATCGGCAATTACTAATTTAAGATGTTGCTTTTCACCAGGAGTAAGGAGTTTTTGAGCAGCTAAAGGAACAGTAAAGCCATCAAACTGAGTATCGTAGGGGTAATTTCCGTCTTTAACAGTGTCAGGACGATTATTGACATAAAATGCTTTATTTTTACCTGCATTGATATTATTGATGGCTACAGGAGTAGCAGTCCCAGGAATGAGCGCAATATTTTGTCCATTGAGAAAAAATGAGAAAATATCATTAAATTCGCTATCAGCAAATTCGTTGTATTCTTCAGAAGCAAAAACGTACTCAAATAAAAATTGCTCGTACTTAGGAATAAAATCAAACTCTAAGACTATTGCATCGTTAGTTGTTTGAGTACTTGCATCATCAGTGTTGGATTTTTTTTGAGCAAGTACTTTGTCTAAATCTGGATCTCCAGGTGTTCCAAAATCGCTAGTCTGATTATCTTTATTATTTGGCCCGATCGCGTTGGCTACATTGCCAGAACTAAGAATAACGCCTTCTTCTATACCGATTCCTTTTGTGTCTCCTTCTGGTTTACCACCACTAAAAGAACCAATGGCTTCGTTTGCACCTGTAATAGTAATATTTTCAACCGTGACTCCCCCTCCTGTAAGGATGTCTACAATTTGTTCTTTGGTTAGAGAATTAAGGTCTGTAGTTTTTAAAGTCATACTGGTTTTAATGTATTGCCAAGTAAATTTACTTTTAGATCTTTCCCTCGGCGATAAATAAGTTAAAGTCAATTTAATAAAGTTAAAGTTTGTATTAAGGTTTAGAAACGATTAACCGTTGAAATTCTGGTTAGATTAACATTTAATTTTCCCCCTTTCCCCTGCTCAGAAGCTACCTAACCCCTAACCCCTAATCCCTAACCTCTATTCCCTACACCCCTAAACTTATGCAGCGTCCCATCTACTTAGATTGCCATTCAACTACACCGATGGATCGTCGGGTACTTGATGCTATGCTCCCCTATTTCACCGAAAATTTTGGCAATCCCGCGAGCATCAATCATGTCTACGGATGGGAAGCGGAAGCAGCAGTAAAACAAGCTAGAGCAACCATTGCTGAAGCGATTGGCGCTACACCAGAAGAAATTGTGTTTACTAGCGGCGCGACAGAAGCTAATAATTTGGCGATTAAAGGGGTGGCGGAAGCTTATTTCAGTAAGGGCAGACATGTTATTACAGTTGCTACCGAACACAAAGCTGTACTCGATCCCTGCAACTATTTGCAAAATCTTGGTTTTGAAATTACTTATTTACCAGTAGACAAAGATGGTTTAATTGAACTAGAACAACTAGAACGAGAAATCCGTCCCGATACGATTTTAGTATCGGTCATGGCTGCTAATAATGAGATTGGTGTGTTGCAGCCGATCGCAGAAATTGGCAAAATCTGCCATCAACATCAAGTTTTGTTTCATACCGATGCTGCTCAAGCGATCGCTAAAATTCCTTTAGACGTTGAGAGCATGAAGATTGACTTAATGTCTCTGACTGCTCACAAAGTATATGGACCAAAAGGAATTGGCGCTCTATACGTGCGTCGTCGCGATCCCAGAGTGCATTTAGCACCACAAATTCAAGGAGGAGGACAAGAGAGAGGAATGCGATCGGGAACTTTGGCTAGTCCTTTAATTGTTGGTTTTGCTAAGGCGATCGAATTGGGTTTAGTAGAATTGAGATCTGAAACACAACGTCAAGTACAATTAAGAGAAAAATTATGGACGCAACTTTGTCAACTCGAAGGAGTTTATCTTAATGGTCATCCTACTCAGCGACTACCTGGCAATCTCAATGTTAGTATAGAAGATGTAGATGGTTCGGCTTTGTTACTGGGATTGCAATCGACAGTAGCAATTTCTTCTGGGTCGGCTTGTTCTTCTGCTGGTATTAATCCTTCTCACGTTCTAACTGCTTTAGGGCGCTCCCACTCTTTGGCATCTGCTTCATTGAGATTTGGTATTGGCAGGTTTAATACTGTATCAGAGATAGAGCTAGTAGCCGAGCGAGCGATCGCTACGATCGAATCTCTACGCCAAACAAAAACATTGTCTCGATCGAAATAGATAATTTTTGTAAGCACAAAGATATGATTGCAGAGAGTGAAAGTTATAATCCTTGCCAAAAGTTACCTTTTAAGGTTATATTCAGGTTAAAATTTTGATCGAGCAACGTCTTATCGAACTGGCGTTCTTTCCGCCAAGCGTCGTCTAAAGTAGCTTAAACATAGCAATGACACTTTGGTGTTAACAATAATTTTCCGTACAAAAATCGGACTTAATTGAGCGAATTATTAAATGTTGTTTGTAGTTATTCTTCCGATTAAGACTTAATCTCTAAGGTTAGATTAATCAGTTTGTTTTTCTAAGCTAGAAAGGCATTCCAGCAGACAGCCAAGCAAACATCATAAACCCTAAAAATTCGTAGATAAATGGGCTTATTGCCTACTTATCGCCTATAAGCGCACTGTTTCATCGGTGCGTAAGCGTCAGTTTTTATATTCAAGTTTGAGTTATTAACTTAACAGTCTTTACATTCCAAGCAAAGTAGGAAGACACATCGCGGTAGTGTCCCTACTTGCGAGAAAATATCAGAGGGAAATTAATGCCAAAACAAATTATTATTGCGGAACAGCATCATATTGCCGCCGTCTTCTGGGAAGATCAAATACAAGAACTAGTTGTTGCTACTGGCAATCAACAGGTAGGCGATACCTATTTAGGGGTTGTTGAAAACGTTATCCCCGGTATCGACGCAGCATTTGTTAACATTGGCGATGCCGAGCGCAATGGCTTTATCCATGTTACCGATCTTGGCCCATTGCGATTAAAACGTTCTGCTGGTGCGATCACAGAATTATTAACCCCCCAGCAAAAAGCCTTGGTTCAAGTAATGAAAGAACCAACGGGAAACAAAGGGCCCAGACTTACAGGCAACATTACTTTACCAGGACGCTATTTAGTTTTAATGCCTTACGGTCAAGGGGTGAAATTATCCAGACGAGTTAAAGATGATAACGAACGTTCTCGTTTGAGAGCTTTAGCAATTTTGATTAAACCTGCGGGAATGGGTTTATTAGTGCGTACTGAAGCTGATGGCAAGGCTGAAGAAGCGATTATGGAGGATTTAGAATCTCTGCAAAAGCAATGGGAATCTATCCAACAGCAAGCTAACTCGACCAGACCGCCAGCATTGCTAAATCGTGACGATGATTTTATTCAGCGTGTGCTTCGCGATATGTATTCTGCTGATGTTAACCGCATTGTAGTAGACTCCAGTGCTGGTTTAAAACGAGTCAAACAGCACTTAACTAACTGGGGTAGCGGTCGTACTCCTCAAGGCGTATTGATCGATCATCATCGCGAACGACAGCCAATCTTAGATTATTTCCGTGTTAATGCCGCTATCAGAGAAGCTCTCAAGCCAAGAGTAGAATTACCTTCTGGTGGTTATATTATCATCGAACCTACCGAAGCTTTAACGGTAATCGATGTTAACTCTGGTTCGTTTACGCGATCGGCAACTGCTAGAGAAACAGTACTGTGGACTAACAGCGAAGCTGCTACAGAGATTGCTCGTCAATTGCGTTTGCGAAACATTGGCGGCGTGGTAATTGTCGATTTCATCGATATGGATTCACGACGCGACCAACTCAAGCTCTTAGAACATTTTAATAAAGCTCTTAAATCTGATAAAGCCAGACCACAAATAGCGCAGCTATCAGAATTAGGACTAGTCGAACTGACTCGTAAGCGTCAAGGTAAAAATATTTACGAACTATTCAGTCAACCTTGTCCTAGTTGCAGCGGTTTGGGTCATTTGGTCAATCTTCCAGGCAAAATCGATCCCGAAGCTTTAGAAACAGTATCTGTAGTACCGCAGAAAACTATCCTCACTCCCCAAGAGAAGCGCTCTTTTGAAACTGAAATCGCGATCGAACCTGTTGCTGATTTTGAGTACGAGGAAACTCCTCAACAGCTCGACCTATTGCATCATCCTAGCTATCAAGAGCAAACTCCAGCAAATACCAATCTTCGTCGTCGTCGCCGTCGTCGTCTAGGAGATTTGTTAACCAAAGAAGAACTGGCAGAACAATCGGTTTACGGTACTCTTCCCAAAGAAATGGAGTTAGAACCAGAACCAGTTCAAGAAGAACGCAAATCCAGAGGTCAATCTGCTCGCATGAGAGTCAGAGATGAGGCAAGCTTAGAACAAGTTGCTGTAGAAATGACCGATTTAGAGCAAGATGTCTATGCTTTGATGGGAATATCGCCTTTAATTCGTGTCGATCGCGAATTCAAAGATCCCAAATCCGTACTCGTCTCGATCGCGCGTCCAGGCGAAACAGTCAAAACAGAAACAACAGAAGCAATTCAAGAAGAATTAGTAGAGCAACAAGAATCGGCTCCTACCTTCCCTAAACCTGAAGAACTAGAAACTTTGGTTGAACCGGAATCAGAATTTGAACCAGAATCAGACCCTGGAGAAACCGATGGTCGTCGTCGTCGCCGTCGTCGTTCCTCAGTGCAGGAAGTAACAGTGTAGGGACTAGGGATTAGAAGGCAGGAGGCAGGAGGCGAGAGGCAGAAGGCAGGAGGCAGAAGGCTTCTCTAAGTATTAAGTCATAAGTCATAAGTCATAAGTTTTTTTACTTGCTACTTGCTACTTCCCTAACCTCTAGCCCTAGCCCCTAGTCCCTCTGATAAAAAAATGGAAAGATCGATCGCTGGAGTTGATGAAGTTGGACGTGGCGCTCTATTTGGACCAGTAGTTGCAGCAGCAGTAGTCATACCTGAATCAAAGCTGTCAATGTTAACCGAGTTAGGGGTTAAAGATAGTAAAAAGTTATCTGCAAAGAAACGTTTACAATTAGTCGAACAAATTCAAGCGATCGCTCTTAGTTGTGAGATTGGTTGTGCTTCGGTTCAAGAAATTGACCAGCTCAATATTCTACAAGCCTCTTTATTGGCAATGAGGAGAGCAGTAGTCAATTTAAAGACCAAACCCGATCTTTGTTTAATTGATGGCTTGTATTTAATTCCCGATTTAGCAATAGAGCAAGAGAGTGTAGTTAAGGGAGATGAACTTTCCCCCGCGATCGCTGCTGCTAGTATTATTGCCAAAGTGTGGCGAGACAATTTAATTATGGAGATGGCAACCAAATATAACCAATACGATTTAGCTGCCAACAAGGGTTACGGTACTAAAAAACATCTTGCAGCTTTGCAAGAATACGGTCTTTCCGATCTACATCGCCGTTCTTTTAAGGTTAAATAATCGGATTATTGGCAGTAGAAACTGACTGAGAAGATGGAGAAATCGATGGCGTTGACGATTCTTGTTGCGCCCAATGACGATAATCTTTAAGTAATTGACTTACCAATCTTTGCTTAATTCTTTGCAGAACACTTTTGAGCAGTCCATTTCCCGCTACTTCGAGAATTGGTTTTGGTGTCAACCAAAGAGGTGGTGGTAGCTCTACCTTAACCTCTAAATCTGCTAGTCCTTTGAGATAGGTTTTTCCTCGATCTTGCCACGGAGCAAGTTTTCCTTTGAGATTCAGGGAAAAACGTTGATTAATATAATCAATGCCCCTAATTTCACAACTTTCAGAGTTTAAGTAGACAGTTCCGCTTGCACCTGCCCAGACTTTGAGAACTACAATCGGCTGAAAATGGTAAAGTTCCATGAAGTTAATCGGACGCATCTTTAATTCGTAAAGTTCTTCCGCTTTGTGTTTCATTAACTCAGGGTTGGCGATCGCTTGCACTAGACGTTGTGGTTGACGTAAATAGTGCTGGATCGGGACAGCTTCAGTTTCGACTAAAATTTCTACCGATTCTGATGAGGTGAAACAAACGTACATATGCTGAGTGAGAGAAAGATGTAAAAATGATTTTTTTGAGTATTAGTTAATTTTAGGTTACATTTCTTCAAACACATCATCAAATTATTAAATTGAATTTTCTAGTAATTTTATTTATGGACACACCGATCGAACGCATTCGCCTTTCGCAAACAGCTAAAGAGCAACTGACAAAATTAAAACGCATTACCAAAATCGAACAATGGAATATCCTCTGTCGTTGGGCTTTATGTCGTTCTTTGTCGGAACCAAGCATTCCCTCAGCAGTGCCAATTCCTGCTGATAGTAACGTAGAAATGACCTGGAGTGTTTTTGGTGGAGATATTGCCGATCTTCTGCTCATTGCTCTCAAGCAGAGATGTCATCAAGACGGATTGGAAACAGATCGAGAAACACTCAGAAACCAATTTCGCTTGCATCTTCACCGAGGAATTGGTTATTTAGCAGGAGATACTAATCTCAAAAAAATTGAGGATTTCGTGAGAATTATAAGAAGGCAGGAGGACGGCGGGTAAACAAATCTGAGGTTTCCTCATATTTTCCCGCCTCCAGAAGGCAGGAGGCAGGAGGTTTGATTGGAAGGTGGGATACACGACTTGGCAATTTTGATTATCTGGTGACGATAAATGATCGTTTGAGCCTATGTTGCTATCGCTAAATGCATTATTTTTTCGTTATTGGTCGTTCATTGTCGTGTGGGATACAGAATTGGAAGAGACTGCAAATGGCAACGAGAATTGTAACCTTACTCCTCTGCAAACCACTTACAATTTGAAAAAAATCGACAGGTAAAGATGAAAATTAAGTATTTTTTCGATCGCCGAAAATGGTTGTCAATTTTGCTCTTTGTAATTGCGATCGCGAGTCTATTTTTATTCAGCAATTTAGCACTGGCTCAACCGAAACCCACCGGTAATAATATTCAATTAGGGCAAGAAATTTACCTCAATAATTGTTCTAGTTGTCATATTCCGATCGCAGCAGAAGTTTTACCAACCGAAACTTGGAAAGCGCTACTATCCAATCCAGACAAGCATTACGGGCAATCTTTACCCAAAATGTTTGGTCTTAACCAATATTTGATGTGGCAGTATTTGAGCAACTACTCTCGTCCTTTACTAAAAGACGAACCAATGCCCATGTATATTGCTAGCTCTCGTTATTTTAGAGCGCTTCATCCTCAAGTAGAATTGCCTAAACCAGCAAATTCTCAAACCTGTGCTTCTTGCCATCCTAATCTTAGCAAGCTAGATTATCGAACTCTTAGTCCGCAATGGCAATAGCAAACTTAGAGATGTTTTGCACTATATCTATCGATCGCTAGATTTTCGGTTTTTAGCAACTAAGGAGTAGTAATTAAAGATTGGGAATTAGATATGATAGGAACAACAATAAAACTATAAATTAGTTGCAAGCACAGAAAACTCTATGACATCCTATTCAGCAGCCACTGCTAGAGCTGAAATGAACGAATTGAGAAGATTAAAATCTCTTCTACCACCTGAATTGCAGAGTTGGGTAATGGTAGAAGGAACAACAGAGGTAAATCCCACCTTAATTCGCAGCGAAGAAATTGGCAAAGATGAAATCGAAATTCAAATTGATTTACCTAAGTGGGAAAATTTAGCCCTCGATCAACGCAATCTCCTCTTCTGGCACGAAGTTGCCCGTATCCAGAATGATACCATTCCCAAAGAAGGATGGGAAATGGCAGCCTTGGCAATTGGCTTGGGTGGCGCAGTAGGCGAACTTTGGGTGCAAGATGGCTTGTTGTTGCTGTTAGCTCTAACATTATGCGGCGTTTCTGGTTATCGACTGTGGCAAAAAAATAACGGCGATAAAACTTTGCTAGAAGCGATCGAAGCTGACGAAAGAGCGATTACTCTGGCTACTCGTTTTGGCTATACTCTACCTAATGCCTATAAAAGTTTAGGTAGCGCCTTAAAAACTTTAATCGAACAAACTCCCAACCGCCGCAAGCGCAAAAAATACGAAGAAAGACTGCAATCATTAAAACGCAGTGCAGCTAAAGCCAAAGAAAAAATGAAAACCAATAGTTAATAGTTGGTAGTTTATGACTAAATTAGAATAGCGATCGCCATTATTTAAGATTGAAACAAGCATAAAGTTTCCATAAATACTTTTTCAGCTTAAATTTTTTGTCAGTATATTTTTAGTCTAGAGAATCGCTGTAATAACGTGGTATGGTACTTCTAGTAACCTAAAAACAGCTTTAAGCTGTTTTTTTGAAGTGATTTCAAGACAGGTATACAAATCAACTATAATATTGGGGATTGATGACTAGCCAAATTCCAAATTTGAACTTCCCGATAATAGAAATAGACCAAACTCCTGTTGTTCAGTTGCCAGAACGTTTAAGTATCCTGGAAGCTGTTACTTTCAAGGAAACTTATCACCAACTCTTAGAACAACAGCCTCTACCTGCAAAAATTATCCTAGATTGCGGTCAAACTCAATTCATGGATAGTAGCGGAGTAGGAGCGCTTGTTAGCAATTGGAAAGCTACCAAAGAGCTGGAGATCGAGTTAATCTTAAAAAATGTTCAGCCTCCTGTGATGGCAGTATTGTCAATGACAGCACTGGACTCTATTTTCAACATTCAATCTCCAATCGCCGACAACGAAGCAAATTTTCTAGCTAAAACTGAGAATAAACCTCCAAATACTCATCCTTCTGTCCGTTCCTGGTTGAAGCGCGGAATTGATATTATCGGTGCATTAGTTGGTTTAACTATTGCAGCAATCATTTTTATTCCACTCGCGATTATTATCAAGTTAGACAGCCCAGGACCAATTTTTTTCAAACAAACTCGCTGCGGTTGGATGGGTAAAAAATTTGAGATTTTTAAGTTTCGATCGATGTGCAGTGATGCCGAAGCTTTAAAATCAAAAGTTAAAAACCAAGCTAGTGGTGCCTTTTTCAAAAATGATGACGATCCTCGTATCACTAGAATTGGTCGTTTTCTCAGACGTACTAGTCTCGATGAATTTCCTCAGTTCTGGAACGTCCTTACAGGTGATATGAGTTTAGTTGGTACTCGTCCACCAACTCCCGATGAAGTCGAAAATTATCAAGTACCCCAATGGCAACGCTTAGATGTCAAACCTGGCATGACTGGAGAATGGCAAGTTAACGGACGTTCTAAGGTTCGTAACTTTGAAGATGTGATTAAGTTAGATCTGCGCTATCAAGAAAACTGGAGTCTAAAATACGATCTCAAATTAATCGTAAAAACTGTGTTGATTTTATTTGATAAAAATAGTGGTGCAGTCTAAATGAAGTTGAGTTAAGATGTTGAAGTAATTGCTGGCGTTTCTAGTAAGATAACTGGGAGCAAATGAGTGTGAGGACTGAACAAGTCTGTCAACAGTTTGCCAAGCAAAAAATCTCGGAAGAAACTCTGTTGATGGCAGATGAGAAGGTAATCAGACAATTTCGGCTTCAGGTAACTACGGAATTGGAAGCTCTCAAGGATGTTTTGCAGTGGTTTGAAGGAGTAATAACTCCTCTCCTACCGAGCAAGTTCGGTTGGCAATGCGAAATCGCCCTAGTTGAAGCTTTTACTAATGCCGTTCGTCACGCTCATCAAAATATGCCGAAAACAACACCAATTGAACTAGAGGTGAAGCTATTTGCTAATTTTCTAGAAATGAGAATTTGGGATCGAGGCAAACCTTTCGATTTATCAGCAAAACTTCAATCTATCTACGAACACGATCTCGATCCCCTAGGCAAAGAAGGCGGACGAGGTCTGCAATTTATGGAGAAGTTAACTGACGAATTGCAGTATCTGCGCCTGCCCAATCAACGTAATTGCTTAGTAATGCGTAAACGCTATTCAGAAGCACTGAAAACTTGTTAAATCTCAGCTACAGCTCTTTCAATTAAACGTCGAGCTAAAGTTTGTGTGCCAGTATGCTCGTAATAGTTAGTCGTCATATCGAGAAAGGCACCCAAATAATCTAGTTTGTCATCAGAAATTTCGATAAAATTGCGAATACTGCCAAAAATAGCTTCTGGGGTAAGATTTCTATCTGCGACAAAATCACTCATCCAGCCTTTGACAGACTCGAAACTGCTACCAATAAAACCGAGTTGTCCATCGGCATTTCCCCCTGGAATCAGGCTAGCAATACGACTGAAAGTAGGATGAGAACTTAACTCACTAGGGTTGAGATTGCCGAGGGTAGATTGAGCTTTCTCAATAAAATCGGGGCCCAAAGGAATTAAACCATCAAGACAAATTAAAGCTGCCATCCGCATTAACGACTCGCCGCTATAATCAGCCAAAGAAGCAACAAAATCGCCAATACTATCTCCAGGTATACCGTTAATTTGACAAAAAGCAACCAGTTCGGCTACCAATTTGATTGACAGATCGAGGGCTTGGGCTTTTTCGGGGTTGGGGGTAACGCGAGTTAATAAACCCCCTAATAGAGGAATTTTATCGCCAACTTTATTAGTCAAAGCCGCCGCACCGAGAGCGCTATCGGCACTATCGACTGTTTGATATAGCCACAGCGCAGTTTGATAGCCTTGAGATTTATCATTGAACAGCCAAACAGCCCGATCGCCGATCGCCTGGATCATTTCTTGGTCGGTTTCAGCAGTTACTTGCCGAATTGTATTGTCAAAACCAACCAGATTCTTCCACTCCCCTGGAACGACAAAATCCAGCGCTCGCAACGTCATCACGGTAATGTTATTGGTTGGTAAATTATCTACCAATTCAAAAATCGATTTACTCACAACTTGCTCCTTAAATTCTTGTTTTCTAGCTATCAGTTATCAGCTATCAGTTATCAGTTATCAGTTATCAGTAGTCAGCAAAAAGCTGAAGTGCTGAAGTGCTGAGATGCTGAAATGCTGATAGCTACTCTAACCGAGACAGTCCTTTGAGATCGAACTTACTCAACCAGGTAGCGCGATCGCTCTCAGTAAAAGAAGGATCGCGAGAGAGAACTTTAACTTGGTAGCGATCTCCTACTAATACCGCAGTTCCAGTACTACCTTGATTAACCGCAGGATAGCCAGAAATAGTTTTGCTACTTTGTTTAAACTTTTGCGTTGCACTTACATTGTTGGCAGTATCCGAAATAGCCATCACCGCCACTTCTTTCCCATCTTTTTCTAGCTTGGCTTCAGCAAAACCTTTTTTTTCTTGAGTATAAACCCGTTTAAAATCACCACTAGCACTGGGAAAGAATTTATTAAAACTTCCTCCAGTAGTTGATTCTTTAACTACAGCACTAACGTCTTTAGCTGTACTTGCTTTTTGCGCTCCCTCATAACGTGAAACAGTTTGACTAGTACAACCAGCAAACAATAATAGAGTCGCTAGTAAAAAAGCTGTGAAAAATTTTTGGTAATTCGAGCGTGTAATCATCAGCGTTTTCAGAAAAAATTAAGTTTATATGTTTTATTTTGATACGGAAAAGTCGATAACTTTAAGATTAGACCTCTTGCAAAAGTCAGAACAAAATAAGAGAAAATAATTCAAGACC
>CAZJTL010000152.1:0-12837 GCA_964548905.1 uncultured bacterium
GTCTTGAATTATTTTCTCTTATTTTGTTCTGACTTTTGCAAGAGGTCTAATGATTCTTCAATGATGTTAGAACATGTTTGTTGTGAATAGATATCACTAGTTGCCAGACTGGGAGGACAAAAATCTCGAAGATTTTGTAAGTAATGGCTGTAGTCGTCGTCTGGAGTTAGGGCATAAACATTGGATACGATCGTGACAGTAAATATCAAGCTGGTAGAAAAGAGTTTGATAGCCATAACCATAGTTTGAGTTATTTTTGATTTACTTAAACCAGGCTAATCAACAATATCTTTACTTCACCGTTACTGCGATCGCACTCTTCTAGTGATAACAGTATTTAGCTATCAGCACTTCAGCTATCAGAAGGGAGCAGGCATGTGTTCTCTTTTTTTAACCGTAAATTTGTTAATACTTGCCGAATTTTAGGGAACTATAGTTAAATAAACAACATAATCCGCCAAATTTAAAATTATTACTTCAACCCTATCAATAAATAATCTAATCCTTGAGAAAATTGAATTTATGTTTTCAATCTATATTTTGACCTATAACGAAGAAATAGAAATTGCCGAATGTATTGAATCTGGATTACTCTGTGATGACATTATTGTAGTTGACTCTTTTAGTTCAGACCGTACTATTGAAATCGCTTCTCGCTATCGGGTACGAATCTTTCAACATAAATTTGAAAGTCATGGCAAACAACGTACCTGGATGTTAAATGAGATTGATACCAAATACGAATGGGTATATATTCTTGAAGCAGACGAACGCATGACTCCAGAATTGTTTCAGGAATGTCAACAAACAATCCAAACAGCAGAGGCGATCGGCTACTACGTCGCTGAAAGAGTTATGTTTATGGATCGGTGGATTCGCTATAGTACCCAGTACCCTCGATATCAAATGCGTCTATTCAAAAAGGGTAAGGTTTGGTTTACCGATTATGGTCATACTGAAAGAGAAGTTTGCGAAGGTGAAACAGGATTCCTCAAACAAACCTATCCTCACTATACCTCTGGAAAAGGCTTAGCTCGCTGGATTGACAAACATAACCGCTACTCTACTGATGAAGCATGGGAAACTATTTGCCAGCTAGAGGAAGGGAAAATTGATTGGTACGATCTGTTTTTGGGAAAATCTGAAGTAGATAAAAGAAGAGCTTTAAAAGATTTATCTCTGCGTTTGCCGTTTCGACCTCTGATTCGCTGGATTTATATGTATTTTATTTTAGGTGGTATTTTAGACGGTAAGGCAGGTTTTGCTTGGTGTACGCTGCAAGCTTTCTATGAATATTTAATTTTGCTAAAAGTAGCAGAAATCAAAAGAAATAGCCAAGTTAATCTTAAAGAAACCTCTAGCATCGATCGCTCGCTGTTAACTCAGGCTAAATAATCATTGTGCGATCGCTAATTTTGTAGGGACTGTGTTAAAAGTCAGGCGATCGCATCAATTCAATCCTTGATTCAGTAATGTCAATTTTTTGTTACAAATACTTGCTATTTGAGTTTGCGTAGAAGCTCGGATAAATTAGCGAAATATAAAATAAATATTATTAGCAAAAATCAGTGAAATACCCCTGGCAAAAAGACTTTGAGATCGGAGAAAATTTTATTTAATCAGCCTAAACTTTGGATAAGCAAGCATAAATTAATTAAACAAGCAAAAGAAAACGAAAAAATGCTTATCTAAACTTTGGGTCAATCGTTCACACACTTTTAAATACAGTTAAAATGAGTAATTGCCTGAGTTGTTCCTCTCGACTTCTGCGCCATTTTGGTCAGGGAAAAGTTTACTGGTATTGTCAATGTTGTCGTCAAGAAATGCCAAATTTTTTGAGCATTGCTGAGAATCGCGATCGCCGTCAAGAATTAGAACGCCTGCTTAGTTTTTCTTGCTTAGAACAAATTGCACTCAATTCCAAGCCACAAACAAAATAGCGAACAGAAAAATTATGACTAGCGTTAATTTCGCTTCACAGTAGAGACATTATTAAACCAACCGCGTCGCCAGAAAAAGAAAATTAGACTGGAGGCGATCGTCAGCATTACTGTCCAACATAGAGGATAACCCCAATACCAGTTTAATTCGGGCATATTCCAAGGCGATTTATCCGTATTAAAATTCATTCCATAGATTCCCGCCACAAAGGTAAGAGGAATAAAAATAGTCGAAATTACAGTCAGTAATTTCATAATTTCGTTCATTTTGTTCCCCACCGCCGATAAATAAACATCGGTTAAACTGGCAGCTAATTCTCGGTACGTTTCGACCATATCAATAATTTGTACCATATGGTCGTAGCAGTCTCGCAGATAAATTAACACATCCGCGCTAATTAAATCGCTACCATCTCTAATTAAAGCGTTAATAGCATCTCTTTGCGGCCAAATAGCACGACGCAGAGCTAACAATTCTCTTTTAATTTGATATATCTGTGCTAAAGTTTTCTCGGTAGGATGAAACACCACATCATCTTCGAGTGATTCGAGTTTTTCTCCGTACATTTCTAGGACGGGAAAATAACCATCAATAATGGCATCCCATAAGGCATAAGCAAGATAGTCTGCTTGTTTGTGACGAATAATTCCTTTGTTGTAGCGAATGCGTTTACGTACTGGCTCGAAACAATCTCTGCTTGCTTCTTCTTGTACTGTTAATAAATAATACTTTCCTAAGACAAAACTAACTTGCTCAAGCCAAAATCCTTTACCATGTTCCTTGAGCATTGCCATGTGAGTAATGATTACCAGTTGATCTTGATAGTCTTCTACTTTTGGTCTTTGTGGGACGTTAACAATATCTTCGAGAACCAGAGGATGTAGATTGAATACTTTGCCCAAACTTTGTAAGATATCTTCACTACCCAGTCCAACCACATCAATCCAAGAGACTGATTCAGTATCTAAATAATTAGCACAAGCTTCAGGGGTAATATTTTTAAGGCGATCGAGATGTTCTTGGTTGTAATCAATGAGAACAATCTTTGATGGTGCAGCACCTTCTTCAATACTAAGCGTTCCTGGCATACTACCAGGGCGATCGTAAGAATAGTTAAAGAGATCGTCATCATCATCTTTATTTTGTTTATTTTGTACTGATGAAGTCTGCATCTGCAATCTTGTGTTTCTTATCAACGGGAACTACCTCAACACGATCTTCTTTTTATTATCGATCGCGAAAAGCTACCTGTTCATGCAGCCATTCTGCAATCATTTGAGGACAATTTCTTTTAAACCAGCGTACAGCAAAAACTCTAAATACTGGTTTAGTCATAGTGGCGATCGATTTCATCAATCGATTAAGAGGTTGGGTATGGAAATTTTTATCAATCAGATTAACCGAACCAATATCATAAAGACAATCTAGAATTAATCTAACTGTTACTTCTTCTTTTTCTACTAATTGTTGTAGCAACAGCAATACGTCACGCATCTTGTCCTGTTGCATTTTAGTCTTTTCAGCTATTCTGCAAATTGGTGCTGTTTTTTCTGGGTATGCGAGCATAAGAATAGAACTTATTGATTTAATCTTACTTATTTAAGTCATAACTTGTAATGTTTCTAAATGTCATCAATAATTATGACCATTTTCAATATTCCAAGCTAATAAAGTAGACAATAATTACTGAGATCGCTCTGCAATTAATCATCAGAATTTATAGTCCTATCAGCTATGAACAACCTATGGTTTAAGATATAGTATAGTTATCTCGATCGATAATGATTTCAGTTTGAAAATTTTAGTTGTATCTCTATACATTTTTCAAACTTGGTAAGCTTGGCAGTTTTGGTAGATGGCTTCTTGTTTGGGGAAGACATTAGACCTTGGTTAATTTTTAGAAATTAGTAATCGCTTTGTTTTCATTCTAGCCTTTATGAGAGACATTCAAACTGCCCTCAAGCCAAGTACTAATATTACTTTGATTATTTTTTCTGGTTTGATAATTGCCGTAACTTTCTTCAATAGCTCTGCTCTTCAATTATTTTTCGTATTGTTTGGCTTAATCTTTGGTATCGCCGCAGGAATAATTCAAGTTTTAAGCTACCGAGAATCACCTAGTAGATTTATTTCAGCTCAATCTATGGTTGAAATCCGCAATGTTTTAATTTCAACTAATTGGGGACAAAAGTATATTCGCCTTTATTGGATTGGTAATGGCATTTTTGTTATGGTGCAGTTTTATTGTCATGGTAATTGGCTGATTAATTTTTTAACAATGCATTTTACTTTTTTATTGATCAGAGAACTGATTACCTTAAAAACTACATTCGATCTACAGGAAATGGCAAAAATAGGGAATAGGGAATAGGGAACAGGAAACAGGGAACAGGGAACAGAGAACAGGCAATAGGCAATAGGCAATAGTAATCTCTTTGCTGATAGCTGATAACTTATTGTATAGACACCATTGACGATCGCTCTATATCTAATTAAGTTTGATTATTTATAGACTGAAAATTCATGGAAAACCTTAAACAATCTCTTAGATACAACAAATTTAGCTTTGGTATAGTTTTAACCATCGCCATTGACATATTTGTAGTAGCTTTATTTCAAGTTTTTGCTCTGTTTTTTAAAACCTTACTTAACTATGTAGATTTTGTTTTTCTAGGATTTGGCTTAATTCAAATAGTTTATATGTTGCCTCTTATTCTTTTACTAAAGAGAAAGCAACAAGTGGATCTACTGAAAGGAGTAGTCTATACTGTCAAAACCACAGCTTTTCTCACTAGTCCTTGCTGGATCTTTTTATTGTTCTATTTTCTGCTTTTTAGATAAAAGTAGTTATTAGTTATTAGCTATCGGCTGACTGCTAAGTAGTTGCACAAAATTAAATTCACAGGTGAGGGTAGGCAAAAGGCTTTCTTGCAATAGGCAAGAGAAAGGGTAGGCAAAAGGCTTTCTTGCAATAGGCAAGAGAAAATACAATTTGTGTAATTAATTTTGTTTAGGCACTTATAAGCTATGAACTATGAACTATGAACAAAATGCTATATCTATCTTTGGTGTTGAATATCTATAATAAAATTCACCAATAAAATAGCTAACAAAATTGTTTCTATAGAAGTTGAATTTCTTTGTTCGTATCCGAGTACATTTTTGCTAGTCAATATAGGAAAATTAATATCTTCAAATAGACCTCGTTGGTAATTATTTAAATAGTAAAAATTTGCTAATGTATATAAGTGATTTCTTGGTCGATCGAATGTGTATATTCTTTTTTGTGTATTTATTTCCTGATAAAGATAAGTTTCCTGAAAGTTTTCTCGACTAGCATTTAAAAAAAATATCAAAGTGAACAAGGTCAATAAAACTAGCAAAATCCGAGGAGCATATTTTAGTTTTAAAGCCATACTTTTCTTCTACCTCTCGGAAATAATGGCAATTAATTCAATATTTATTATTTTTCTTTCTTATTGTTATCTTACTGTTAATTATTTTTTCTCAAAATACGTTTTTGTTGTATTTATCTAATCTTTATTTTGTTAACCAATATAAAAACTTATAATTGTAAATATATATTAACCAGTTAATTAAGGATGAAAAACCCAGAGCAATAAAGGTTCCAATATTTAAAACGATCGCTTTTTATTTTGCTTACAAAAATTCATCAAATAATCTCCAGTTTTCTTGAATCGTATCGATGCGATTTCTGCACTATAAGTCTTATAATTGCTATTTTTCGCCTTATATCGGTAATTGTTCCTGATAATCTAAACTTATAGCCTTATTAATACTTAGCGATCAAGCTAACTTCATCTGAGCTTTATCAATTTAGTATTCTGTTAACAAATTTAATATATGAACATTTGTTCAGATGTTATAATTTAGTCATCAATTCAATTATTGAGTGCTAAAAGCTATGACTACCGTTACTTCTATGAAATGTGCTTGCAATAGCTGCTTATGTGTCGTTTCTTTAGCAGATGCGATCGAAAAAAATGGGAAATACTATTGCTGTGAAGCTTGTGCCAACGGACATGTAGGTGAAAAAGGTTGTGGACATACAGGATGCACCTGTGGCTAAAATTCCTATCTGCCAACAAAAGCATCATCCAGAAAGCCAAAAGCTCGATCGCATTCAAAAGCAAAGTCTCAGTATCGAAAAAGCTCAACGTATGGCTGAATTTTTCAGTCTGTTGGGAGATGCCAATCGATTGAGAATCTTGTCTATCTTGGCAAAACAAGAACTCTGCGTTTGCGATCTAGCTATGGCAATGGATATGAGCGAATCGGCAGTATCTCATCAATTAAGAACTTTACGCGCACTGCGACTAGTAGGATATCAAAAGCAGGGGCGTAAAGTATATTATCGTCTTTTAGACCATCACGTTTTCGACTTGTATAATTCCGTCGCCGAACACTTGGATGAAGTTGGTTAGGGGTTAGAGTTTAGGGGCTAGGGATCCCTAGTCACCAGACTTGCTGTCACTACACCAAAAACTTTAATGCCTTTGCCAGATAGCACTTTACTTGCTTGTTTAACCGTCGTTCCCCTGGTATAAATATCATCTACTAACAGTACTGGCGATTTAGGAAAACTAGCTTGAAAATCTTTTCCTATCCTGAAAGCACCATCCAGATTTCGCTCTCGTTCGATCGCGCTTAAACCAAACAGGGGTTTAGTATTGCGTACTCTTTCTAAACCTTGTTTTTGTAAAGTATAACCAGTTAACCGACAAAAACTTTTAGCAATTATCTCTGCTTGATTGAAGCCTCGTTCTTGTAATTTACTTTTATAGAGAGGAATCGGTACTACTGTTAATTTCTTGGCACTTTTTCCTACAGCAGAAGTTAACCAAGTTTTAGCTAACCAAGTTCCCATTAACTCTCCTAATTCTGGATGGGATTCGTATTTCATCTTGGCGATCGCCTGTTTCAAAGAGCCGCCGTATGCACCCCATGCAAACACAGGTAATTCTCCTTGCCAAAACTGAGTGCGATCGATTACTTCACATTTTTGTAAATGTTTTTGACAGTAAGAACAAATAATTTCACTAGTCGCTCGTTGACAGAGAGGACAAGGGGATTTGAGGAATAGAGAAAGAAAACTTTTTAACATTAGGTTTTGAGCTAGCGGTTCGATCGGGAATTCTCAGAGTTAACCTTAAAATACGAGCGAGAATTTGTCATTAGATCAAAAAATGGGCAATTTCTCCCTTGTCCGCCTTGTCCTGTCTTAACCCATCAATTTAAGGTTGACACACTACTAGGGATGAACACTGCCATCAGGCATAGTTGTTTGGGTTAAATTAATACTCGTCAAAATGCTTTTGCTCAGATTAACTGCTCTAAGATCTGCACCTTTAAGAGAAATATCGATCATATTAGCATTCTGCAAAATAGCTTCAACTAAGATAGCCCGTTCTAATAAAGAATATTTTAAATCAGCATTGCGAAGACTAACCCCAGTTAAATTGGCACCAGTAAAATTGGCAGAACTAAAATCAATGCGACTTTTGTTCACAATCATGGTCATGTTGAGATCGGACATAGTTGCCAGACTAGAGTTAACTTCTCTTAATACTGCACCAGTAAGATTAGCTCCGCGTAAATTAGCCTTACGAAGATTACCTCTTTTTAAGTTGGCTTGAGATAAATTGGCGTTGCGTAAATTAGATTCACTCAGATCGGCGCGATCGAGATTGGCTTGAGTTAGATCTGCATTAGTTAAATTAGCATCAGTCAGATCGGCTCGACTGAGATTGGCACCACTTAAATCTATATCTTGCAAATTAGCGCCGCTTAAATCGGCTCGACTAAGATTGGCATTGGTTAAATCTACACCGACAAGATTACTACCGCTAAGATTGGCTCGGCTGAGATCTGAGCCGCTAAAATCTACACAACTAAGCTCAGCTCCAGTTAGATTAGCATCTCTGAGGTCGCAATTGCGTAAAAATCCCTGCCTGAGATTAACTTTATTTAAATCGGCTCGAACTAAAGTAGATTTATCTAAATTAGCCCAACTTAAATCGGCTTCGCTCAGATCGGCATTGGCTAAATTTGCTCCTACTAATTTAGTATTAATCAAACGAGAGAACATTAGTTCGGCACGACTGAAATTAGCACCAGAGAAATCTGTGCCGCTTAAATTTGCCCAGCTTAGATCGCTACGACTTAAATTAATGTAAAGTAGATTAGCTTGTATAATTTCTAGACTATTTAAATCTAGTTTGCTAAAATTCTTTTCCCCCGCTTCGTATTTCCAGCGTAATTCATCACCGTTCATTAATTTACAGCTTCTTTCGACAGGATCAAAATATATGTTTCCCTAAATTAACTTTCAAACTAACAAATGGCTAGTAAGCGAAGGCAGAAGGCTTTTACTAAGCAATTAAAATTACTTTCAAGCGAGTAAGTCTTGTCTGGATCGAATTTCAGAATAGTTGCGGAATATAGGACAACAAAACTATAACTGTCGAAGAAAGTTTGTTCGTCAGCAAAAAACTAAAATTGCCGATAGCAATTGTTTATTTCATTTATTTTTGGTTACTGTTTATGTCTTCTAATTTAGATGCGGTTGAATTATCTATAGTTGTTCCTGTGTATAACGAAGAAGCTAATATCGACTATCTCTTCAAAAGACTTTTATCGGTTTTAGAAAGAATGGAAACTACCTATGAAATCGTCTGTGTTAATGATGGTAGTAAAGATAATACGCTGTTTTGTTTGGTCGAACATCACAAGCATAACCCAATTATCAAGGTAGTTAATTTATCACGCAATTTTGGCAAGGAAATTGCTTTAACCGCAGGAATTGATTATGCGACGGGTGCAGCAATTATCCCTATCGATGCAGATTTACAAGATCCTCCAGAATTAATCGAACAATTGGTAGCCAAATGGCACGAAGGCTATGATGTGGTTTATGCTACCAGGCGATCGCGAGAAGGAGAAACTTGGTTAAAACGTTTTACAGCTAATGCTTTTTATCGAACGATTGGCAAAATGAGTCGTGTGCCGATTCCCAGGAATACAGGAGATTTTCGTTTGCTCGATCGCCGCGTGGTCGATGCTCTAAAATTAATGCCAGAAAGAACTCGTTTTATGAAAGGATTATTTGCTTGGGTAGGTTACAGACAAGCATCTGTCATGTTCGATCGCGAACCTCGTTTTCAAGGTAGTACCACTTGGAATTATTGGAAGCTTTGGAATTTTGCGATCGATGGCATTGCTTCTTTTAGTTTTCTGCCTTTAAAAGTTTGGAGTTATGTAGGTGTAGCTATTTCTGGGATCTCGCTTTTGTATGCTTCTTTTTTAGTAATTCGCACCTTAGTCTTAGGGATTGATGTTCCTGGTTATGCTTCATTGATGGTAGCGATTCTTTTTTTAGGAGGCATACAGTTAATTACTCTCGGTATTATTGGCGAATATATCGGTCGCATTTACGAAGAAGTTAAAGGAAGACCTTTATATTTAGTTCGAGAGAGTTATGGTTTTGAGAATAATTGACGTACTCCCGCCGTTAAGCTGACGCTGTAACGGGGGATTCTAAATCTTGCGAATTAGATTTTCTGCTTCTAACCGTGCCAACTAGAATATCGTTACTGATACTCCCCGTCGCTTCCAGTCCACAGACATTTTCTAAGACGATCTGCCCGACCGCCTGTATTCCCCGATTTCTAATTTCTTGGGCTGCTGCTACATCTCGCGTAGTGGTATATTCGCACTCATGGCAATGGTGAACTCGGATATCTAGAGCTTTCTTTCCTGTGTGTGCGCCACAGTTGGGACAAGTTTGACTTGTTCCATTCTTGTCTACCTTGGCAAAATACACATCCCGACGAAAACATACCCATTCTAGAATGTTCACAAACTGACCAAAACCAGCATCAGCACTGTGTTTGCTTAACATTCCTCTTTGCCAACCGACAAAATTGATGTCTTCTACAAAAAGCATTCCAGCACCATCACACAGATGATGAGCTAGTTTAAAGTGCCAATCTTGGCGAGTGTCAGATATACGCTGATGTAGCCTAGCTATTTTCTGATTTGACTTGTGCCGATTATTTGAACCTTTTTGCTTATTCTTTAACCTGCGTTGCAGCAATTTAAGCTTGCGTTGTAAAGTTTTTAAGAACAATGGTCGTTTAATCTCTTCACCGTCACTGGTAGCTACAAACTTGTCGTAGCCTAAATCCAGCCCTCTAGGATGTCCGTGAGGCATTGCCCCCGGAACGTCAACATTAAGCTGTAGTGACAACATCACGAAGTAACCAGACGCTTTTCTAACTATCCTTGCTTGCTTGGGAACGAACCCGTCAGGTATTGGACGAGACATTCTCCATTTAACTTCTTTCAAACCAGGAAGCTTAATTGCGGATAGTGAGATTGGATCTTTGTTTAACTGAGGAAAAACAAACGATCTCATGCGATATTTATGCTTGAATCGTGGAAACCCAAAGCCACGATTGTTCATATCGTCCCAAGCTCTATCTAATGTCCTTAAAGTTTGTTGTAAAACCTGAGCGTTAGCTGACAAGAGAAAATCATTGTTTCCCTTGGCTTTAGTTAACAACTTGGCTTGTCGATGGTAGTTAGGAAATGGCTCGTCAACTGACATGATGTATTCCCGTTCAATCGAACAAGCATTCACAGGCGATTTACGAGACTTGCACCAGTCTTTGCGATGGTTAAGCGCAAAGTTCCACACAGAACGACATACATCAAGTGTGTTCTCAATATACGCTATTTGCTCTGCTGTTGGTTCTAGCTTGTACTCGTAAGTTAATGTAATCATGGTTATATTTTAGCCTACATAAGTCAAAAGTATGTGTAGAAAATGTCAACCAGGCTAAAATATATTTGTTTTTTTGGTCGGAATTCATGAGGCACGGAATCTGAGGTTTCCTCAGATTGCTGAGTGCCGTCTCCCGCTAAATTTTTGTTCGTCTGAACGACGCACTCAACTGTAACGGGAGTCCTCTCGCTTCATCAAGATAGATTTCCAATTTTCTGGAACTCAGTAACCATCGATACAAAAACTTATAGTTTCTATTTTTATGATCGACCTGTTGTCAAAAACCTTTGGCAGCATTCAAGTTTTGAAAGAGAAAAAGCATAAAAAACGGGAAACTCATTCTGAAAGCGAACCATCCGAGTTGAAAAAACTAGGCAAAAAAGAATACGAACAAGAGCAAACAAAACTGCAAACCGAACTCGTTAAGATGCAGTACTGGATCAAACATACTGGCTATCGCTTAGTCATTATCTTTGAAGGACGAGATGCGGCGGGAAAAGGAGGTACGATTAAACGAATTGTCGATCCGCTTAATCCTCGTGGTTGTCGAGTAGTTGCCTTGGGAACACCATCCGATCGCGAGAAAACCCAGTGGTATTTTCAACGCTATGTAGAACACTTACCTTCTGCTGGGGAAATTGTCCTGTTCGATCGCAGTTGGTATAACCGCGCTGGAGTAGAACATGTCATGGGTTTTTGCACTGAAGCACAGTATCAAGAGTTCATGCAATCCTGTCCAGAATTCGAGCGAATGCTGGTGCGATCGGGAATCATGTTGCTCAAATATTGGTTTTCGGTGAGTGACGAAGAACAGGAACGTCGCTTTCAATCTCGTACCAAAGATCCTGCACGTCGCTGGAAACTGAGTCCCATGGATTTAGAATCGCGCGATCGCTGGGTGGAATATTCCAAGGCAAAAGATACCATGTTTGCCCATACCAATATTCCAGAAGCACCTTGGTTTACGGTGGAAGCGGATGACAAAAAACGCGCCCGTCTCAACTGCTTAAGCCATATCTTAAGCAAGGTTCCCTATACCGACATGACACCAGAAGCCATGGAGTTACCGCCACGTCGGTCAGCCCCAGATGACTACGTGCGTCCACCAAGAAACGAACAGTTTTTTGTTCCCCATGTCTACTAATGGTAATGCTCTAGATTCCGACAAAGCATTATCACTGCAAACAATATCCTCAAGAAATAACTATGAGTCACAAATTGCGTTCTCAGGCAATCTCTCAAGTCATCGATCGCCAACCGATGCCAGCCAAAGTTCCATCACGACTGGAAGCATTGTGGGCAGCAGATGTTTTTACTCTCAATAAGATGCAGGCAAGTCTTCCCAAAGACGTGTTTAAATCCCTCAAAAATACGATCCAAAATGGTGGGAAACTTGATGTGTCTGTAGCTGGTGTTGTTGCAGCAGCGATGAAAGATTGGGCTATTTCTAAAGGCGCATTGTATTACGCTCACGTATTTTATCCCCTTACCAACGCCACCGCAGAAAAACACGATGGCTTCATCTCCGTACAAAGTGATGGAACAGTCATCTCAGAATTTACAGGTAAAGTTTTGGTGCAAGGCGAACCCGATGGTTCATCCTTTCCCAATGGTGGACTTCGCTCTACTTTTGAAGCCAGAGGATATACAGCTTGGGATGTCACCAGTCCTGCCTATGTAATGGAAACAGACAATGGTTTGACTTTGTGCATTCCCACTGTTTTCATATCTTGGACTGGTGTTGCTTTAGACAAGAAAACGCCGCTTTTACGTTCCAACGGGGCAATGAACAAAGCTGCAACTCGCGTTTTAAAGCTGTTAGGGCATACTGACGTAGCGACGGTTAATTCTAGTTGCGGTGCAGAACAGGAATACTTTTTAGTCGATGCTCATTTTGCCCATAGCCGCCCTGATTTGTTGCTAACAGGTCGCACCTTGTTTGGCAAACCTGCTGCTAAAGGTCAACAATTTGACGATCATTATTTTGGTGCTATTCCCGATCGCGTTCAGGTTTTTATGCAGGACGTAGAAGAGAAAATAGACCTCTTGCAAAAGTCAGAACAAAATAAGAGAAAATAATTCAAGACCTA
>CAZJTL010000153.1:0-12792 GCA_964548905.1 uncultured bacterium
GATCTGAAACATTCTGAGTTTCAGATCTCTCTACAATTTTTGTCCTGTACTTAGATCTTCACTATGGAACTGTCCCTCTTTAAATCATCCCGCAGGGATGCAACGCCTTTGGCCCCGTTGCAGCTATTTCAAACTCAGATTCAAGTCTTCGCTGTTTGAGAACGACAACAAAATGACCGCCTTCTGGAATTTTGTAAGGTACTTTACTTGGATCTCTAACAGGTTTGACTTCGATGTTATATCCTTTGGTAAATCCTTCTCCTACAGTTATCCCTTCATATTGTTGGTCGGGATGGGGAATATAGATATTAAACTGATGTAGGTCTAACCAAGGATTTCTAATCGTTTCATCAGTATCATCTTTCCAATCGCGATAGATTTTAAGCATTTCTTGTCCAACATCACTTTCGCGATCGCAGATATTAATCAAGGCAATATTAAGCGCGCACTGATCGAACTTATTCGTTCCCAGTACTTCTGAGGCGAGAATTTCCATTTTGTTAGAGATTAGGGGTTAGGGAGTAGGGGTTAGGGAGTAGGGGTGTAGGGTGTAGGGAAAAAGTAGCAAGTAGCAAGTAGCAAGTAGCAAGTAAAAACTTCTGACTTCTGCATAAAAGCCTTCTGCCTTCTTTTGACCATCATCCTTTGTAGTTCTTGACTCGATGTAGTTCGTCTACTCCTAAAATTTTGGCTAACCAAGGTGGTGGGGAAGTGACGATCGCCTGTTGCAGTTCGGCAAGTCTTTCTCTGGCTGCACCGCCTTCGGTTTTTTTCATGGGATAGATATTAGCTTGTACAACTTTTGCTGCTGCTGGTCCACCTACTGAGACAATAAAGACAATCTGGCAATCTTTGATTAGACTGACTCGATAAGCGTTTTTATCTTCCGCACGATCTGCTTCAATTGCCGATCTAATATCAATTAGTCTCATTTCGGTTGCCGATAACTGATAAATCAGATAACGCAGACAACTACCAAAATGTCCGTCTAACTGTTCTTGAGTGTTAGAAGCAACAGCAACTCTTACCGAACCTGGCATATCGCCATCTTGATAGGGTTCTATGGGTGGTAAAGCTTCACCTTCGCTTTCACCCCATAAAATTTTTACTGCTTCCTTGTAAGCTGGAATATCAGCAGATATAGCATCCTCGCCATCTTCTTCGCCATCGAGATCGTAGGTTTGACCGAAGGACGTTTTTAATTGAGTAACGGTAATTTTTTTCAATCCTTCTTCGTCAATGCGATCGCCCAGGCAACTTTGCAAAGCTTCGATCGTGTCACCGACAGTTACTCCAGGCAATACTCTAGAAGCTAAAGCGATTCGCAAAGCTACTTCATTAGAAATTGTTTGTTCCATGTTTCTTAATTACCCAACCAAAAAATTATCTAATCGCAACCACTAACTGATTTTGGCGTTCCATCTCGATCGCCTCGGCAATACTCTCTGGATATTCTGCTAAATCGTCTGTAGTTGCAGACATATCTAAAGGTGAATAGAAGGTATAGCTAGGGTCGCATTCACCATGGTCATAGACTTGAATTACCCATTTATCTGGTAATCCTGCTACGCCAAGTTCGACAATATACCAACCATAACTATCTTGAATTAGACGTGAATTAATCACACTAAACCAGTCTTGATCATCTTCTGGAATTTCTAAATCCGATACTAGGAATTCGATCGCTAATTCTTCTGCTTCAGTTATGCTAATCATGGCAAAACCTTCCTCAATTTCTATTACAAACTTGAAGCACTTTAGATATAAAAACTTGAAGTACTGAAACTAATAATTTTTAATTACAATACTTATCTACTAACCATGAACCATGAACCATGAACTTAAATTTCTACTTGTTGAGTTAATTGTTCTGGATACAACCCTAACTGTATAGCTAATTCGCGAGCAACATGAACTAAAAACTTAGCACCATCAGGGTTATCGTGATGAGCGAAATATGCTGCTACTTTGGTCATAGTTTGGACTAAACCAGCATCAATTAATTCTGAATTGCTATCTAATACTTCTGGTTCTTGTCCATTGGGACATTGAAGCAATTGGTTAATAACCTCCATATAGAGGTCTTCGCGTTGTGCTGTCATGATTAAATTTTGGTAAGCCTAAGAGGGCAAAAAATGTTTACTTACTTATGTAGAGAACCACCACTTTCCTCAAGATAAACGCGATCTATTTTTGTGTTTGTTGCTGCTGCTACAAATTAATATAAATATAATTTTTAGAAGACGTTTGACGGCTATCAGTAATGAACAATGAACAATAAACAGGCACATAGAGTCAATTGTAGGAACATTTCAGGAAACGTCCCTACTCTAGATCTCTAGATTTTGCTTGTTAATTTCTCTTTACCATTGTTTAAAACCACTCTGTTACCGTAGCTAAGCAGGCGATCGAGAGTAGATAAACGATTTTGCCATGCTTGTACTTGCAGAGGTTTAGTTTTGTTGTATTCTTGCATCCAAAAGGGGAAGCGTTTGCGAAATGAAGTAAGTTGACTTTGAGCAGAGGTTAGAGTTTGTTGGGAAGGTTTTTGAGCAAGGCGATCCAAAAATTCAGCTAATTCGTCTGCTTGTTGTGCCAATTCCTTCATATCTAACTCATCCATAGCTATTAGATGATTAGCTAGCAAAAAATTCCATTCTTGTTGCAAAGCTTGATAGCGAGAAGCTGTCGCTTGAAAAGGATGGCGATGAGGCAATGGTTCTTTACTGGCGATTTTGGCAGAACCTTGAATGCGACTAAAAATTTCTTCCAGGGAAGGATGAAAATTTTCCGCAGCAAAAAGAGCATAACCGCCGAAATTAGAATTACGCAGGAGTTGCATTTGATCGACAGCCGCAAAGTCTGGTAAATTTAACAGACGAATTCCTGGTAAAAACAAAGTGCTTCCTTCAGAGACTCTACTCAAAATCGGTTCTGTTCGTTGTTCTAATTCTTCTGCACTACTTGCATAAGTCATGGGTACAAGCAAATCGATCCATTCATTTTTCACCCATTCTTCCCAATTTTGCTGAATTTTTGCCAAACGTTCGTATCTAGGCATGGGAAAAACTGCCGCGGATAAAATTAGATCGGGACGCTTTTCTTTGAGCCTGTGGGAAATAAAGGCGACGAAATCATCAACTTGTTGGATGCGAAATCTATTCCACTGCGACCAAAGTTCGTGACTGGGTGAAAGAGTAATTGGATCTACCTCTGTCAGACTTTGAAACTGCTGCCTTGATGCGATGCCATAACCATAAGTATAGTTATTATTAGGATTTTGGAAAGGATAGCGAATATAGTCAATTTGAATGCCATCAACTTGATAGTTAGTGGCAATTTCATCTAGTAATAAGGATAAATAGCGTTTAACCGCAGGATTGGCAGGATCGAAAAAAGCTTTAGGTGCAGCAGTCTTTTCAAAGATATTTCCTTTATTGTCTTTATTAGCCCAATCGGGATGGACTGATAGCACTGGGCCGAGGTAATCTTGAGGTTGATTGAGTTTAAAGTTGTGACGTTGGTTGGCAGCGGCAAACATCCACACCCAAGCATGTAATTCCATCCCTCTTGCATGTGCCAATTTAACCGCCGCCGCTAAAGGGTCCCATCCTTTAGTTAAAGGATTTTGTTCGGGGGCGATCTGACTGGGATAAATGGGATAACTAGCGTTGAGAGTTTCAAAAAAAACCGTATTGATGCCTGCGGCTGCCATGCGATCGAAAATTCTGGCTAAATCTGCTTCAGATCGCGCTTTGACAATAGTGCCGCGATCGAGCCACATAGAACGAATTTCCGCTTGAGATACTTGGCGATCGGTTGGGTAGCGATCCCAAAGATTGCGCCGCGCTTCCATCCACTGTCTTTTTGCTTGGCTATAGTCTCCCGCTTTGGCTAGTTGTTGAAACTCTTCTAGTTGTGCTTTTGCCTCTTCTAGAACTTGATAGGCTGGAGTTTTGTGGGAAAAAATAGAAGACGCTGGCACGCTAGCTACTAAGGATTTATTACCTCGATCGCTACTACCTAAAGCCTGTTTGACAACTTTAGTGGTCGATAGTTCAACTTTGCTATCTTTGGCATCGGCAGTCAATAGTGTACTCTCAAAACGACCGATTAAGCTTGATAACTCGCGATTCATTGCCTCAACTTCATTTGGGGTAATAACTTCTGTATTGGCAAAATCGAGTTGAGATTGAGCGAATTCTGCTTCTTCAGGCGATTGAGGTAAGGAAGTTTGAGGATTTCCTAAAGGCTGCCATCTAGGTAAAAAAGGTCTATTATCTCGACTTGGTAAAGAATTGGCTTGACAAGGTATAGCTGAAGAACTACTAAGGCTACTCTCTTTGTAGGTGTTAATGCCATAACGTGCCAAGATTGTTTCCATCCAATCAACATCGAAAGCAGCAGGTGCGACAGCATCGCTACCCCAACGCCAACCGATCGCCGTTACATTGTTAGTAGCAACAACTGCCGCAGGCTTTCCTTCAGAGATCCAACTAGCTAAAATCTGACTATTGCCAGCTTGAGGAAAAATCGCACCACCAATAAAAGTATTACTTAGTTTAGGTGAACCAACTTGAATAGTAGGTGAAGGGTCGAGAGTTGTTGGTGAAGAAAGAGAAAATCCCCAGTAAGAACCAAATAAAGAGTGTAGCTGAGAACGTACTTCTGATTGGGATAATTCCCCCGTTGGACCAGTTATTATTGCCTTGCCCCCTCGATTCATCCATCGTTGCAGAGACATCGCTTGAGCGCCATTAAGCTTTTCAACATTGGGAAACAACAGTAAGTTAACACTACCTAAATCTGTTTCTTCTTGCCAAGTAGAGGCATCGACTACGCAATAATTAACTCCAATTTGTTGCAAACGACTAGCAATTTCAGACCATTGTTTGGCGTTTTCTTGACTTTTAACTACCCCAAAGGTTTCCCCTGCTGCCATGACTGGCGAGCAATAGAAGCTTAAAGGAATTATACTATAGGCTAAAGTAGTAAAAATTTGTTTGAGTCCGATGTGATTGATCGTGGACAAATTGAAGCTCGATCGCTTCAGAATAGGAACGTTAGCTAACACGAAGATCTCCTTCTGAAATTTTGCGCTTTTTTGCCAGTTTCTCAGTCCAAATTAAGCGGTTAACCACTCATTATATTCAACCATTTTTAAAAAAGGCAGTAGGGCATTACTGTAGAGATGTAGCAAGGGTTTGGCATTGCCAAACCCATACTGACATATTTTTTCTCTTCTCTGCTTCCCTGCACCTCTGCCCCTCAGCAACTCTACACCATCAAACAAAGTTGCCTTTGAAACCTACAACGCCCCCGCAGCAGTTCGATCCAACACTCCACCCAAATGAGTAGTTAAGTTAATTGCTTGCAAGACTGGCGCACCTTCTACACCTTCGGGGTAATCAATCACACTGACAGCGCCGTTCCCCTGCTTGATGTTCCAGAAATTATCTGGTTTTAAACCGAGGAGAGAACAGACAATGACTTTGTTGATAGCATCATGGGCGACAACAATACCAGTTTTTGCTTCTGATGAATTAGCGTGGTTTTTGACGATTTTTGCCCAAGCAGCGATCGCTCGATCCCATACCTGTTGCAAGTTCTCTCCTTCTGGCATTTGCACTGTTTCTGGTGCATCTTTCCACTGTTGCAATAAACCAGGAAACTCTGCTTCGATTTCTTTTTCTAATTTTCCTTCCCACAGTCCATGACAAATTTCTTGCAATTGGGGTTCGAGTTGTAAATTAACTTGGGAATGATGTTTTAAGACAATCTCGGCTGTTTCTTTGGGACGTAACATGGGACTAGAAACTCCAAAATCGATCGCCACATCTTTGAGAAACTCACCCGCTTTCGCTGCTTGTCCCCTACCATTATCATTGAGAGGAATATCTCTAATACCTTGAAAGCGAGATTCTCGATTCCAATTGGTTTCACCGTGACGGATTAAGAGTAAACGTGGCCCTTGATGGGGTTTGCGGGGAGGAGGTAGGGGAATACCCAAATGAGAAGTTTGATTTAAAGATTCTAACTGTACTGGTTCACCATATCCACCAGTAAAATTGAGAACGTTAATACAACAGTTAGATTGTTGAATTGAATGATATAAAGATGGATTAATCCCGATCGCACTCATCAACAAACAGCGATTGATACCATTATGAGCAACGATTAAGACGGTTTTTCCTGAATGTTGAGAGAGAAGTTCTTGCCAAAAATGCTTGGCTTGTTCGTAGAGAGACAAGACGGGGTAATGTTCTCCCCCTGCCAACATCATCTTAAATTGATGGGGACGCTGTTTCCAAGTGCGATAATCTTCTGCAAATTGGACTTTAACATCGTCTTTTTTGAGTTTTTCCCACAGAGGTAAATCGATTTCCATCAATTTGTCTGTGGGTTGTAAGCTAGGAGAATTAGTTAGATAGGAATGAATCGTTTGCGCTGTTTCTTTTGCTCTTTGAAGAGGACTACAATAAATAGCATCAAAGCTCAAAGTTTTGAGAGCTTCACCTACCATCTGTGCATCGCTACGACCTCGATCGGTCAAGACTGACTCGTCGCAACGACCTTGAATAATCTGTTGAGCATTGTAACTGCTTTGTCCGTGACGCACTATAATAACGCGAGTAGCCAATCTTCAAATCCTCCCTTGTTGCTGAGAAATACTCCTCAGCTATTTTAGCTGTATCTGAGGGGATTAATGGTGATTGGCTAGTCACAATTAAAATGATTCCAACAAGGCGGCAAAAATTTCTTCGTATAATGCATCTACTAGCTCGAAATCAGATCGCGCAGCATCTTTCGATCCGAGTAGGTCGAGGAGAAAACCACGATATTGATACGCTTTAATAAATCTAGGATTGAGATAAATTGCTCTTGAAAATTCTATAATTGCTTCTACCATTTCTCCTTGTTTGTCTTTGATTACCCCTTGTTGATAATAAAAAACGGGATCGTTGCGTTCGATGGTAATTACAGAGGTGTTATCTAATAGTTCAAAACTGGGACGATAGGACTTGAGTGCTTCATAAGCTTGATTGATTTGTCTAATTTTTTGTTCTGCTAGCTCTTTAAGTGGTGGATTGTCCAAGAATTTGTCTGGATGCCAAGTCTTTGCTAGTTTGCGATGTGCTTGCTTAACTTCTTGTGGCGATGCATTAAGTTTAAGTCCTAAAATTTCGTAATATTGTTCGACGATCATCAGCCCTAACCCTCAAATAAAAAATGTTAATTTATCACTCGATGATGTCTTGTACAAGGGTAAAAGTGCAGCGATCGCGATCGCTATTATTCTTTAATATTTGCATTGCCAAAACTCGCTAGAAACTGCAATTACTCCACACAACTTTAGTTGTCTTACAAAAGGAAATTAATCAAGCTAATCGATCGTATTCCTCTGGTGGAACATCTGGAATTTTTGCCAATACTGCTTCGTATCGAGATCGATCCCCTTTTTTCGCTAACTCTTCCAAATAGCTTTCAGTCGTTAATGCAGCAATTTTTTCGGCAATTGCTGTAGAAATAAACTGATCGATGGAAATTCCATCCTGTTTGGCTAAATCTTGCAAACTTTTATACAAGGAATCTGGAATCTGAACATTTAAATTACTCATGGCAATGCCTCAATAGACCTCAAAAATTCCGCAGGAGTGATTGCTTTTAAGCCAAATCTATGAATTCCCACGAAGTCACGAACATTGTATGTCACGACGCTAAGTATCTAAACAGAATTAATTACACACTGTATTTTCCCTCTTGCATGAGTGCATGAGTGCCTTTTGGAGGGGCTGATATCGGAGGAAACCTCCGATATTTAAACGCCCCGTCCTACCCTCACCTGTGTATTTAATTTTGTGCAACTACTTATCACACCTAGCTTTTACTGCCAATTCTAGCACCATGTCATCTTTAGGATCGGACAAGTATGGTCGCCATAAAAAGAAAATACGATGGTGAGTTGCCACTAAACAATGAAACTGGATTAAATCATCAATATCGGCTTTATTGACACTCAGATTTGGAAGTTCTCTCTGTAAAACTTCTCGATACTCCAAAACTAATGGTACAGATAGATGGATGTCAAATAATCCTGTTCCGACAAGCACCAATAATTGAAAAGCACAACCGTTTCTAGAACGTAAACCAGAGATAATTACATTCGTATCGATTACAATTTGAGGAATTGGCATAATATTGTTTGATAGTCATCAAATCTAACCCCTAACCAAAAGATTATTTACGATTTCGATGAGGTCTTGTTAAAGATTAAAAGTGGTGCGATCGCGATCGCAAAATGCTTTAGAAAAATATACCCAACTGCCCACTCATTAATCGGCGTTGGATCATTGCGGGATGGTTTAAAATATGGTCAGAAAATTCTTAATCCGCAAATATTACTGCTTAGTGGCTAAACGTAAACAACCCTAACATTGACTCTAAAAATTGACGATTATTTAAGATAAGTTAGTAAATATTTGAACCTTAAAATAACTCTTGAAATAAATTTTTATAATCTCGATCGGCTCGTTTAAAATCATACTTACTTTGAGCCGCGATCGCAGATTTAGCACCCATTTGCTGACATAAATTAGGATCGTTTGCTGCTATTTCGATGGCCTTGACTAAACCGTTAATATCTTCGGGTTTAACTACCCAACCAATTGCTTCTTCTCTTACAACTTCTGCTAATTCTGACCAATCGTCAGCTATGGCTATAATTGGTTTTCCTGCTGCCATTTGATTATAAGTGCGACTGGGTACGGAAACACCAGCCATTCCTGGTACGAAGGAAATTAAAGCAACATCACAGGCATTGAGAAAAACAATCTGTTCCGATCGCGGACGAGGTGCAAGAATTGTTACCGAGTTTAAATTTTCTTTGCTAATAAACTCTTCCAGCCATTTTCTTTTCGCACCGAATCCTAAAACAACGAAATGAATAAGAGGATTATTTTTCAGTTGTTTAGCTGCTTGGGCAAGATATTCAATCCCGTGGGTTCGTCCCATATTGCCTGCGTAGAGAACGACAAAGCGATCGCTGATGCCTAATTCTTGTAATAATGGATTGCTGGCGCGATCGGTAGGTTGAACTAATTCGTTATCTGCCCAGTTAGGAATGCAATGAATTTTATGATCCTTGCTATCCTTAAGTTTAGCGATCGCCAGTTTACTCATATCTCTACCCAAAGTGACAATGCGATCGGCTCGATTGTAGAGAACTCGATTCATAAACTGTCCGATCTTGACTAAAATTGAATTAGACTGAGATAATCCTGTGGCTACTAAAACCTCTGGATAAACATCGTGAATTAATAATACTAATTGACATCCTTTTAACCATTTAATTAGTAGCGCCACAAATGGTAATAAAGGGGGATTAGTAACGACAAAAATACAATCTTGTTTTTTAGCAGTCGTAAATGTTTTCCAGAAAATTGTTAGCGATCGCGTGATTAAATTAACAATCCGTCCGAACAAATTATTTTGGTCGAAACTAGTACCCTGACATCGCCAAATTTCTACATTATTTCTAACTTCATAATTGGGCGCTTGAGTACTTTTTAAAAAATTAGTAGCAGGGCCAGCAATAACTTTGACAGTAAATTCTTCTCCTAATCCTTCCGCAGTTTTAGTTAATAAATGACCAGTAGAAGTTTGTTCTGGATAATATAATTCGCTTAAAACTAATATTCTTTTCATGATTTTTGAATGTTAACCCTCTCGCTCACTTTCATATTGAGAAGGCAATGCAACCCTACCATGAAAACTATGATATCGCCTGGAAAAATGTTCTAAATAAGGACTGGATAAAACCGATCGTCTTTTTACTATGCCAAGTTCAATTTGACGATACAAAGTTGCTGAATCGATTCCAAAAACTTTTTTAAAATCAGCCGTCAACTCAGGTAAACCTATTTGTTCTAATTCGTATTCAAGAGGGATTCTCTCAAAAAAATAAAATCTTTCATGACGATGAGATTCTACTAGTTTCCACTCTTTGCTATTCATGTTATCTGTTGTCTCTCTAACTTCTTTTGCTGTTGAAATTTCACATAAAATTATAGAATTTAACAGTTTTGATGGTTGAGAATTCTCCCTTTGTCTAGCTCTATAATCCCAATCCAAATCGCAATCCTGTGTAACAACAATTGCGTAAGGATGAATAATTGGCTCGAAAGACAACTCTTCCCCTTCAAGTGAAAGTTCGCTGACAACAGGATTATACTGAACCAAGTTTGTCAGTATTTCTCCTTGCCTTAGAGGATTATTGTTAATTGATGGTTGATATTTAGCTTGTTCTCTCATTTAGCAATTATTGTTAGACAAGCTATGATTCCAAGACGATGGGAGGTCTAACTTGTGCAGATTTTAACCTACCTTTGATAGTGCCAGTCGGAATATTAGGTAAGCTAGCTTGAGGAGAACGATCGCGATAAAAATCAGCAATTCCTTCCAGGTTTTCAGCAGCTTCTTCTAAAGCAATTTCTGGAAGAGCTTGAAGGATTAGTAAGCATTTCAGCAATAAAATTAATTTACTTTGTGGTAATCTGTCTGTGTCAGTTCTCCAAGACAGAAAGGATTCAGACATCATTAACTCAAAAGAGGGGTACTGAACTATAAAAGTTTTCCCACTTTCTTTATCAAAAAATTTGTTTGTCTTGAGTCCTGTTGATGTCTGACTATACGCTTGTGATGCTAACTTGATGGGGTTGCATAGCGTGATGGAGGGTATCTGTGATACTCCATCTAAAAAGTTTTCTCGCCGATTGATTGAAGCGATCGAGTATGTTCCAGACATTTCCATTCATCTCTACTTTTTGTTCTGTATAAAAATCAGCATCCAGCAAATAAGCAACTTCATCATTATTTTTTTCTGGTTCTTTTACGTTAACAAGTCCATGTTTGAAGTTGATTTGACCATGTTCTGTTTTTAAAATCAAATTTTTTATGATTGACTGAATTGAGGAAGCAAATTCTGAATCGTATAATTCTGAAGCAATATTTGTTGTAATTAAATCTGACCAATTTTTATCTTCAAGTCCAAGTTTTGAGCGGACTATTAAGTCTTGATACTGAAGTCCTACTCTTGTGTAAAAAGATGGTTTATATATTCGTTCAAAGATTTCTACCGCTTCTTTGAGACGTTCTTGAAATTGTTCGTACCTCTCGTATGCAGATGTAGTCAGAGTAATAAAATCCTTCGTAACAGATAATTGCCATCGCTGATCTTCAGATTTGAAATTATGAGACAAGTCATAAGAAAAGGGCAAATTGAATTGTTGGATCACTTGCGAAATTTCAGATGGAAACTGTGGTTGTATACTTTCAAAAAGTGGGTATTGAGATCTAATCTCATCTTGAAACTCAACTGGCTCTTGATGAGAAATTTTAAGGATAGGTGGAAATCGCAATTGACACGCAACCTGAATGAGTGGGTTGCGCCTGTAAATTACACGCTCTGATTCAGGAAAGTGCATCAACCTGTTTTTACCACAAAAAATATTTAAGGATTAATATTATAATTCTATCTCAACCTCCAAGACTAGTCTTCTGGCAATAGTTTTGGAGCTAATCAAGCAATTAAAAGCAAAAAGGCAACTGCCTAATTAGATCCTAAATGGGTTCTATACAAGAGTCGCGATCGCTTAAATTAGAGACTAGAAATGAAAGGATTATTTGTCGGTCTGATAACTTTAGATTTAATCTACTTGAGCGATCGCGCCCCAGATCGAAACCAAAAAATTGTTGCTAGCGAACAGACAATTGTGGCTGGAGGTCCCGCTACTAATGCGGCGCTTACCTTTAGTTGGTTGGGCGATCGAGCCAAATTGCTGACAGTTTTAGGCGATCTCCCAGTTAGTCAACTAATTCGCAGCGATCTAGGGAAATTTGAGCTGGAAATTAACGATCTTAATCGAGATAATTCGTTTTCTGTGCCAGTTTCTTCAATTATTGTTACCAAATCTACAGGAGAACGTGCTGTCATCTCCATTAATGCTACCAAAACACAAGTTAGCATCGACGCTATTCCTCACGATATTTTAGAGGGCATCGATCTAGTTTTAATTGATGGGCATTTGATGGCAATTGGCGCTGAAATTGCTCGTCTTGCTAAAGCTAAAGGTATTCCTGTTGTTATTGATGGAGGAAGTTGGAAACCTGGTTGGGAAAAAGTTTTGCCTTATGTAGATTATGCTGTTTGTTCGGCAGATTTTTATCCTCCAGATTGTCGCGATCGCAAGGATGTCTTTACTTATCTTTCTAGAGAAGGTATTCCCCAAATTGCGATTACTGATGGCGACAAACCAATTCAGTACTTAACTCAGCAACAGCAGGGAAAGCTAGAAGTTCCTTCCATTACAGCAGTGGATACTTTAGGCGCTGGTGATATATTTCACGGTGCTTTTTGCCACTACCTTCTCAAGTACGATTTTCCAGAAGCTTTACAAGCTGCTTCAAAGGTTGCTTCTCGTTCCTGTCAATTTTTTGGGACTCGTGGTTTTCTGCAATCCTTTACTTAGTATCACGCTGCTATTCAGCCTCTAAATTAATGCGATCGAGTACTCTTTGTAAATAGTTAGCCGCATCGTAGCTACCACACTTTTCCATTTTTCTAGAAACTAATTCAATAAGCTGCACTAAGTTTCGATCTACCAGTTTTTGGTTATCTGACAGAATTTCTGTTGTTTTTTGAGGATAGGTAAGTAAAACACTAATCAGATTGCGGCGAGGAGAAAGATATTGTTCAGCCATGGATATACCCTTTTTTTATAAATACTATACGTT
>CAZJTL010000154.1:0-12762 GCA_964548905.1 uncultured bacterium
AATTTCAATCTATTTTAATCCATTCCAAACAGAGGAAAATGCTTAAACTTAATTTTGGCAATTCACTTCAACAAGTTTTATGTCTTGGAGCGCATAGCGATGACATTGAAATTGGTTGTGGTGGTACTCTTTTAAAACTAATAGAAATGTATCCAACTTTAAATGTTACTTGGGTTGTTTTTGGCGCGACAGGAGAAAGGAAAAAAGAAGCGATTAAAAGTGCTGAAGACTTTCTTAGTTCTGTGCCAAGAAAAAATATCCTTGTTAAAGGATTTAAAGATGGTTTTTTCCCCTATATTGGAGCTGAAATCAAAGGCTACTTTGAAGAACTAAAAAAAGAAGTAAATCCCGATTTGATTTTGACTCATTACCGACAAGATTTACATCAAGATCATCGGGTTATTTCAGAACTAACTTGGAATACTTTTCGCAATCATTTAATTTGGGAGTATGAAATCCCTAAATATGATGGCGATCTGGGTTCGCCTAATCTTTTTGTTCACTTGAGTAGGTCTATCTGCCAACAAAAAATTAAACATCTGACGACTTACTTTCAAACCCAAAGTAATAAACAGTGGTTTACCGAAGAAACCTTTACTGCAATTTTAAGAATAAGAGGTATTGAATCGAATGCTACCGAACAATATGCCGAAGCTTTTTATTGTTATAAGACAGTATTTTAAATGGTTTTAAAAAAAATTAAAAAATCAATCAGACCAGTTCTATTGCGAGGTAATTGTGGCTAAAGTTATTAGTCCAAAATTTCGTAAATATATGCTTATCTTTATGATAGCGATCGCAGTGGTATGTCTTCCAATTTTCATCGAAAAAGCTCCTCGCATCTTCAGCAAATTATCTCAAGCTGCACAAAGAGTGGAAAAATTTATCAAATGGGATTTTAATCCAGGCATAACTGTGACTGTTAATCAGGAAACCCAGACATCAGAGTTACCTAAACTTCGCTCTGCCTTAGCGACAGGGCCTTTACGAGTTAGTTCTGATAATCCACGTTACTTTGTAGATAGTAGTACTGGTAAAATCGTGTACTTAACAGGTACACATACTTGGTCAAATTTACAAGACAATGGACTAAGCGATCCTCCGCCAGTTTTCAATTATTCAGAATATCTCGATTTTTTAGTAGCTAACAATCACAACTTTTTTCGATTATGGACTTGGGAAGAAGCCAAATGGTATACAGATACTACAAAAGACTATTGGTTTGAACCTTTGCCTTATTTTAGAGGAGGTCAAGAATTAGCTAAAGATGGTAAACCCAAATTTGACTTAACTAAGTTTAATCAACTTTACTTCGATCGATTGCGTCAAAGGGTAAGTGAGGCAAAAAAGCGAAATATTTATGTTTCAATTATGCTCTTTAATGGCTGGAGCATTGAAGATAAAACCAAGCTAGGTAATCCTTGGCAAGGTCATCCCTATCATCGAGATAATAATATCAATCAAATTGATGGAGATTTAAATCGCAACGAGCGAGGAGAAGAAACTCATACTTTAGAGATTCCTGCTGTAACTTCCCTTCAAGAAGCGTATGTCAAAAAAGTTATCGATACAGTTAACGATCTTGATAACGTGCTTTATGAAATTAGCAATGAAAGTTCTCCAGGTTCTCATCAATGGCAGTATCACCTGATTAACTACATCAAAACCTATGAAAAGAGCAAACCCAAGCAACATCCTGTAGGCATGACAGTTGAATGGCCTGAAGGAGATAATTCTAAGCTGTTTGATAGTCCAGCAGATTGGATTTCCCTTAATGGAGATATTAACAATCCACCCATAGCTGATGGTAGTAAAGTAATTTTGGCAGATACAGATCATATCTGTGGCATTTGTGGCGATCGCTCTTGGGTATGGAAAAGTTTTACACGCGGAGAAAACCCGATCTTTATGGATGTATACGATGGCGCAATGCCTTTAGTAGAACCTCCCATTCCCCCGAATCCGCTTAGTTATGAGCCTTGGGTTAGCCTCCGCCGTAATTTAGGTTATACCCTAACTTATGCTAATCGAATGAATTTAGCCGCAATGAAACCTCATCCTGAGTTGGTATCCACTGGATATTGTCTAGCAAATCTAGCCAATGGTAAGGCTGAATATCTAATTTATGTACCCTTGGGGGAGAAACTTACAGTAGACCTCTCAACTATTGAAGGAACTATCAGCGGAGAATGGCTCAATCCCAGTGATGGTCTTGTAACTACAGGAATTACTATAGCGGAAGTTGGAAGAAGCTCATTTATTCCTCCTTTTGAAGGCGATGCAGTTTTGTACCTTAGAAGCAATTAAAAGAGTTAAGTAGTTGCACTTTCATTAAATTCATAGGAGGAGGAAGGCAACAGACAAAAGAAAAAGTCAAATGTGTAATTAATTTAGTTTAAGTATTTAAAAAACTGATGAAAAAAGTCAAAATTGGCATACTAGATGTTATTGGGATTGGCAGCTTAGGCGATGAGGCAATTCAGCAAGCCATGATTCAAAATATTCTTAAATATCGTCCTGATGCAGAAATTTACGGTTTTGCTAGTAATCCAAAAGACACTCAAGAAAGACATAAGATACAAAGTTTCCCTATCAATAGAATAGCTAGCCCAGAGCATTGGTGGCTTGGAAATCAACCGACACCTTTAGTCAGAAAGCTCTATGAACAATATCAAGAATCAGCATCTTTGTCGAATCCTCTCTTAAAAAATATAAAACGTATTTTATTGGGAGGTTTGTTAGAATTACTTGCTTCTGTGAGAGCATATCGCAACCTGAAAAGGTTAAAGTTAGATTTACTGATTATTTCAGGTGGTGGGCAGCTAGATGATGATTTTGGTGGAGCTTGGTATGAACCTTATATCATCTTTTTTTGGGGAGGGCTAGCCAAACTGCTTAATGTTAAATTTGCCATTGTTAGTGTGGGCGTGGGTAATATTAATGAGAACCTAAGTCGATTTTTCATTAGAATTGGACTTTCCCTTGCCTGCTACCGATCTTATCGAGATGAAACCTCGAAAAAGTATCTTGAAAACGTACTCGGATTTAGAAACAGCGATCCAATCTATCCCGATTTAGCTCATAGTCTTCAACTGGAACAATACCATGATTTGCTGATTCCAAATCCCTCACAAACCATAGCAATCAATCCATTATTATTTGTTCCTGGGTATTGGTCAGGGCAAGATAGTTCAGTATATGATGAATATTTAAAAAAGCTTGCTGAATTTATATTCTGGCTGATTCAAAATAACTATAAGATCGTAATGTTCTCAAGTTATGTTGGGGAACATCAATCTATTACTGAAGATTTAAAAACAATTTTGAGAAATAATGGTTTTAATTCTTTTGAAGATAATATTCTTGATGCTTCTACATTGACGGTAGACGATCTGATATTTCAACTAGCACAGTCCAGCATAATTATTGCTTCCCGTTTGCATAGTGTCTTGTTAGCAACATTGCTGAATAAACCTGTGATTGCTCTTTCTTACCACTTCAAAGTAGACATGCTAATGAAAGAAATGGGGCAAAGTGAGTATTGTTTGCGTATCGATCGCTTCAAGGTTGAAGATTTGAAAGAGAAGTTGATCGTGCTAAATGAAAATTGTGAAACGATTAAGGCTAATCTCGAACGAGAAACACAACGGTGTAGGGCTATTTTAGATAAACAATATAGTTATCTTTTCCAAGAAATACTTGACGAATAATTTGTAGAGGCTCCCTTTTTATAAAATTGCAATCGAGAAATTTTTAAGATGATGGAATTTAACCCTAAAGTAAGTTTTGGTCTACCAGTTTTCAATGGAGAAAAATATCTTAATGAAGCTCTAGAATCCATCCTATCTCAGAGCTTTACAGATTTTGAGTTAATTATCTGTGACAATGCTTCTACCGATAAAACTGAGGAAATTTGTCAAGAATATGCTGCTAAAGATTCTCGCATCCGTTATTATCGAAACTCTACTAATATCGGGGGTTCGCGAAACCAAAGCTTAGCCATTGAATTGGCTAGGGGACAGTATTTTCATCTAGGAGCTTATGATGATTTACTTGCTCCAAATTTACTTGCTAAATGTGTTGAGGTACTTGACAACAATCCATCTGTAGTCCTTTGTTACTCAATGATGTTTGAAATTGATGAACATGGAAACCAACTAGGTAAAATTGAGCCAGCAGATTTAGCAACTTCGATAAAGCCCGAGCGAAGGTTTTCTAACCTATTAGAGGGTCATCGCGTCGATTTTTTGTATGGATTAATCAGAACAGATATTTTGCACAAAACTGAACTTGAACCCCCCTATCCTCAATCCGATTCTATATTTGCTTGTGAGCTTGCTTTACACGGACAATTTCGTAAAATCCCTGAATATCTTTATTACAGGAGAAGTCATGGAGAAGCCTGCACAAGTTTAGATCTTTATCGCCAATTGTGTTGGTATCAACCATCCATCCCAAATGACCCTAAATGGATAACTTTTTTGAAAATTAAATATTATTCATACTTTGGTTTGTTTTGGCTGGAAACATCTCATTTTTTCAGAATTATTTATCGTGTTCAGTTAACTCTAAGAGAACGTAGTCTTTGTTTATTGTATTCAATATTATGGCTTTTCAAAAGGCATTTTATTCCCAAGCAACTCAAACATTTTCGCCATAAAAATATTAACCAACTAGAGTCGAATCTTTTTAATTCTAATGCTTAGGTATTTTTCCAGATTTTTATTCATTTTAAAAGGTAATAAAAAACAATTGTTTTTTATTGGAGCTTTGTTTCTTATTACCTCTTTTTTAGAGACTATAGGGATTGGACTAATAGGCCCTTTTATTGCGTTAGCTACCAATTCAAATTTAATTCATCAAAATTCTTGGTCAAGTTTGCTCTATAGGGAATTAAATTTTAGCTCTGATGTCCAGTTTATTTCTTTATTTGGCTTAGTAATCGTTGGAATTTTATACGTTAAATCTTTTTTAGGCTTTAACATTCAAAAATATATCTTTGAATTTGGTTTTAGCCAACAAGCCAATCTCAGATGTTTATTAATGCAAGCCTATTTAAAAGCTCCTTATATTTTTCATCTGAATAAAAATACGGCTATTTTAATTCAAAATATCATAACTGAAACTCACAATTTTGCTAATGAAATTGTCATGCCCATTATGTTTACTGGGTCTAACATAGCCATTATTTTGGGTCTAACAATACTTCTTTTGCAGACAAATTTCATCGCGACAATTAGCATTTTGATGGTGTTACTACTCGTATCTTTGGTTGCATACAAATTTAAAGACAAGCTGGCACGTTGGGGAAAGGAAGGATATGAAGCAAATATCGAAATGATTCGCCTTATTAATCATGGTTTGGGCGGACTTAAAGAAACCAGAGTTATTGGCTGCGAATCTTACTTTGAAAATCAGATGGCACAGCAAGCAGAGAAATTCCAAACGGCGATCGCTGCTACTAATGCTTTTTCCCTGCTACCTCGATACACCCTAGAGCCACTCATGGTAACTTTCTTAGTTGGTTTTACCATTACCTATTTGCTCTCCAATCAAAGTTCGGAAAGTTTAGCGGGAACTCTAGGCGTTTTCGGGATGGCTTCTATTCGTTTGTTGCCAGCAGCAAGTATTGTTATTCAAGCTGTTAGCAATCTTAGGCATAAAAGCTATGTTATTGATAAACTTTATTTCGATCTCAAAGAAATCGAAGAAGTAGAGGAAAAAAAATCTGTACAGCTTTTATCTAATATGGGCGATCGCCTCGACAAACCTATCCCTTTCGAGAGGGAAATAGTTTTAGAACGAGTGTCCTATTGCTATCCCAATAGTTCGGAAACATCTCTCAAAGATATTTCTATGGTTATTGGCAAAGGAGAGTCAATTGGTTTAATCGGTAAATCTGGGGCAGGTAAAACAACATTAGTCGATGTAATTTTAGGATTATTAACGCCGCAAAGTGGAGAAATTTGTGTCGATGGTGTTTCTGTAGTCAATAATTTGCGTTCTTGGCAAAATGCGATCGGCTACATTCCTCAATCGATTTTTCTTATCGACGATACTATCGAGCGCAACATTGCTTTTGGCGTTCTAGACGAGCAGATCGACGAAGAAAAATTACACAAAGCTATTCAAGCAGCACAGTTAAATGAACTGATTGACGAACTTCCCGATGGCTTGAAAACGATAGTTGGCGAGCGGGGGGTTCGTTTATCGGGTGGTCAACGTCAACGGGTAGGTATTGCCCGATCACTTTATCACGAAAGAGAAATTTTGGTACTTGATGAAGCGACTGCCGCATTGGATAACGAAACCGAAAGTCTCGTCACTGAAGCGATTAAATCTCTCAGAGGCACAAAAACCATCATTATTATTGCCCATCGTCTTTCGACTATTGCTCATTGCGATCGCATTTATTTGCTCGATCGCGGCACTATGGTGCGCTCAGGTACTTATCAAGAAATTATCCCAGTAAAATAAAGTTTTTTGTTAGCTAGAAGTAGCTTGTTTTAATCTAAACAGGATGGCTATATGTACTTAACTCAAAATCCTAATACTAAACTAGTTGAAAACCTGAGTGAGAAAATAAAATTCTATCAAACTTCCATACTAAATAGAATTATTAAAGCTCCTCGTCGCCTTCTTTATTCAATAGGTATTAGTTATTTTGCTCGATATTTTCCTCTAATAGTTTTAGCTAAAGCTCAAACTTTTTTTGGTGAATCAATAAAAGTGATTTTGCCAGAAAAAGTCTCTACAACTCTCTATAGATATGGCTATTTTGAAGAAGGATTAGCTAGATTTTGCTTGCAAGCAATTGAACCTGGAATGACTTGCTTGGATATAGGTACTCATTTTGGTTTTTTTACTTTACTTTTTGCTCATTTAACTAGTAAAAACGGACAAGTTCATTGTTTTGAACCCACTAAAAGTACATTCAAAATTCTGCAAGAAAATACAAAAAATAAGCAGAATGTGATTTTGAATAATCAAGCAGTATGGTCAGAAAATAAAACTATTTTGTTTAATGATTATGGCATTACTGATTCAGCCTACAACTCTATTTATGCAGCAAGATGGATAGATGGTTCATCTAAATCCAGCTATAAAGTAGAAACTATATCAATTGATACTTATATAGAAAAAACTGGAATTATACCTCACTTCATCAAAATTGATGCCGAAAGTGCGGAGCATGAAATTCTCAAAGGTATGCAAAAAACTATAGCTCAATTTCAGCCAATAATTACTTTAGAAATTGGAGATATGGGAATAGAAGGAACGATATCTAGCAAAGAATTAATTGAATATATGGTTAAGCAAGAATATCAAGCCTTAGAATATCGCAACGGTAATATTGAAAATCATATTATTCGAGAAAAATACGATTACAGTAATATTTTCTTTATGCCAAGAAACAAAGTAACAATCAACAATGAACAATGAACAATCAACCACTTAAATTAATGATTTTCGATCTAGCTCTGGGGGGACACTATCCAGGCTATATTCAACATTTGGTTAGGTATTGGTGCGAACAAAAATTTACTGGTTGTTTAGATATTGTTGTTTTACCCCAATTTTTAGAGGATCATGCTGATGTTGTAGCAGTAGCCTCCGATTATGGAGTAAATAATGTCAAATTTAGAGCGATCGCTCCAGAAGAAGAAACAAAACTCAGATCAAGAGATTCTGCTTTCGATCGCCTGAAGCGTTCTTTTCAGGAATGGCGATTGATTGAGAAGTACGCCAAAGCTTTACAAGCAGATCGTTGTCTAATTATGTATTTCGATACCCGCCAGTATCCTCTTGCTTTGGGAGCAACTCTTCCCTGTCCCTTTTCTAGTATCTATTTTCGACCGACGTTTCATTACCCTAGCTTGACTAACAAACTTCCCAGTAGAAAAGAACAACTGCAACAATGGCGAGAAAAATTTTTGCTATCTCGAATCTTAGTCAATCCCAAACTACAAACTCTTTTTTGTCTCGATCCTTTTGTTGTCAAGCATTTAGACCAATTTCGAGGTAAAGCTACAGGAGTACATTTACCCGATCCAGTTCAAGTTTATCAAGATCATCAATTTTCCTCAGAACAGTTAAAAAGCAAACTAGGCATCGATCGCGATCGCCAGATATTTCTCTTATTTGGAGGTTTAAATGAACGCAAAGGTATTAATCAATTACTAGAAGCAGTCAAGTTCTTGCCATCTGTTTTGGCTAAACAAATTTGCCTTCTTTTCGTCGGAGCAATAGATGATAAAAATAAAATGAAAATGGAGCAAAGTATTACAGAAGCTAGAGAATCTCTACCCATTCAAATTATTGTTAAAGAGCAATTTATTCCCGAGCAAACAATTCAGTCATATTTTGAAATAGCAGACGTTATCTTAGCCCCTTATCAACGACACGTAGGTATGAGTGGAATTTTAATAAGAGCTGCTGTCGCTCAAAAACCAGTTCTCTCTAGCGATTATGGTTTGATGGGAGAAATTTCTCGTCGCTATCAACTTGGTTTAACAGTTGATTCTACTTCACCTCAAGCAATTGCAGATGGGTTAACTCAATTTTTATCTAAACCTCGATCGGAATTTGGCGATCGCCAAGCAATGCAAAGCTTTGCTGCTCAAAACACCGCCGAACAATTCGCCAGGGTGATTTTTGAGAGGATAGGGGTTAGGGATTAGGGATTAGGGGTGAGGAGATTAGAAAAGTCTAAAGTCTGAAGTCTAAAGTCTGAAGTAAATACAAGCTCACACCGAAGCACTGAACAATTAGCAATGAACTATGAACAATGAACTATGAACAAAGATACTATCGCCTGGTTACTCCCTTCGATGGGAACGAATAGAAGACAGGGTTATCCCTGGCATTCTGTTTTGAGTGAATTTAGCAAATTATTTCCAAATACAACGGTTTTTACGGGAGAATGGCCGGGATATGCTCAGGGATTTGAAAATTCATTTAAAGTTGAGGTGGTAGGCGAGTTTAAGTTTGTCGAAACTAATAGCAACACAAGCGGTTACAGTAGTGGGTTTAGTCCTTTATCTGCCAAGATTATCCCTCGCCTGATTGCTCTCAAACCACAAGTAATTTTTACCTGTGCTTTTTCCCTCTGGACAATTTTTGCTATTGTGCTTAAGCCTCTATTTAGATGGCGCATAATTATTGTTTATGAAGGTAGTTCTCCTGGTGTCGATTATCAAACCTCTCAGTTGCGTTTGTTGTCGCGAAGGTTAATTGCACAAAAGACAGATGCTTTTATTACTAACAATCAAGCAGGAAAGAAATATCTGACTCAAGTATTGGGAGCAAAGCTCGATCGAGTGGTTGCTCGACCTTTTGAAATTGCTACTCCAGACTTATTACTAGCATCTTTTAGGAATAGCCTTAGCGAGGGAACTCTTAACAGGGAACTCTTAACAGGAAATGCATGTGGAGATGAGTCTAAATCTCCCGCACATGCCAACTACGAAAGACCAATTTTTATTGCGGTAGGACAATTAATTCCCCGTAAAAATATACAGGGATTATTACAAGCTTGCGTTCAGCTCAAACAACGAGGATATAGTAACTATACGGTACTAGTCGTTGGCGATGGCGAACAGCGACAAGAACTAGAAGCGATCGCTCAAAAATATAGTCTTGAAGATTGCGTCAAATGGTTAGGTTGGATTGACTATGAGCGTTTGGGTGCTTATTTCCAAAGTGCCGATGTGTTTGTCTTCCCCACTCTAGAAGATACCTGGGGTTTAGTCACCCTTGAAGCGATGGCACTAGGCAAACCCGTCATCTGTTCCAATCGTGCGGGAACAGTCGAAATGATTGCTGACGAGGAAAACGGCTATATTTTTGACCCCGATCGCCCCGATCGCCTAGCAGATCTGATGTGTCGTTTTATCGATCGACCAGAGCTAATTTCAATTATGGGTAAAAAGTCTCAGCAAATTATGGCATCATACACCCCAAAAACAGTATCCAAATTTTTATCTGAAGTTGTCGAATTGGCTGTAAATAAATAACTTATTAGTAAAATTAAAGCAAAATTTAGTAAGATTCATGAATGATACCGATCGAGTTTCACCTAGCAAGATATTGTCCCAAAATATTTCTGAAGCTTTAGAAAAACGAGTTAATAACTCCCTCGTTTATTCTACTTGTCCTCTGTGTAAAAGTAAGGAGATCGAAAAAATAGGTCAAGTTAAATATTTTACACCTACCATTTATGCCTCTAATCAAGTCTTATTTGAAAATGTACCTGAGTTTTGGAAATGCCATAACTGTCTCTCAGGCTTCCTTCAAAATATTATCTCCGAACAAGAATCAATTAATCTTTATAGTCAACAAGATGCTTATGTTCCTCCTGCTAAGATCGGTTCTTTTGAAAAATTAAAGCCTCAAGCTCTTATCAAGTTTCTTCAAGTAGTACTTAAACCAAACCTGAAGATTCTAGATATTGGATGCAATGATGGTCTATTTCTTGATTTTGCTAAGCTCAATCATTGTCAAACTTCTGGTGTTGAATACTCTTTATTCTGTCAGAAATTTCTTCGTCAGAAAGGGCATATAACCTACTCTACATTTGAAGATGTCACAGAATCATACGATCTTATAACTGCCTTTGACTTGATAGAACACCTTTATGATTTACCTAGTTTTATTGAAAAATGCTTAATTCACTTAAAGCCTAATGGCTATATTGTGTTTCATACAGGAGATATTTTGTCATTGTTACCTAGACTAATACAATCTAATTGGTGGTACTTAAGGTATCCAGAACATATTGTCTTTCCATCTAAAAAATATTTTATTTCTCATCCCCAAGTTGTTCTCGAACGATGGATTCCAACTTATGCTAATACCCATTATAAAAGTATTACCAATATAGTAAAATTCTTTACCAAAGAACTATTTATTAATGACTTTAGTGGCGCTCATTGGCTGATACCAGATCATGCATTAATTGTTTTGAAAGCAAAAGAATTGAGGAACAATGTTTGATTTAATTAGAAAAACTTTATTTAACTGATGAATCAATTATTATCAAAAGAACTTGTATATATTCTCATACCAGTTCATAATCGCCAAGAAATTACTCTTAATTGTTTAAAAACACTAAAACAAAACGGCGATTTGCAACAGTATCATATAGTTGTCGTAGATGATGGCTCTACAGACGGCACAGAAGAAGCAATTAAGGCTTTATACCAAGAAGCGATAGTTTTAGAAGGCGATGGCAATTTATGGTGGACAGGAGCGATCGCCAAAGGAATGAAATATGCTTGCGATCGCGGCGCAGAATACATTATTTGGCTCAACGATGATTGTCTTCCTCAATCTCAGACGTTATCGTCGATCGTGGCTTTTATGAAAACCCATCCCAACACGATCGCTAGCGCTAGTTTCTACACCCCAAATTCAACCTCTCCTATAGTTCCTAACGGCTTTCGCGGTCGAGCTAGCTTTGCTGCTGCTGCTGGTGAAATCATTTATGTCGATGGTACTTCTGGCTGGTGTGTGGGAATGCCTGCTTCTGTATTCGATCGCATTGGCGCTCCCGATGTCAAAAGATTTCCTCATTACGGAGGAGATAGTATGTACACTTTAAAAGCGACTCGTGCTGGATTTAAAGCCTGTCTACTCGGAGATGCGATCGCTATTCTCGCGGAAGTAGGTGATTCTAGATACAACTTTGAGAGTTACTGCAATCCTCAATTATCGACTCTCAAATTGATGCGATCGCTGTTTTGGGATAAAAAATCTTTATTTCGTTTACCCACCCAGTTTTTCTATCATGTTGCCAGATATGGCGCAATTATAGGAATACCCTTGTTTTTATTCAAGCTGACAGTTTGGCTCAGACAATTACTACAAATTAAACTTTTTAGATTTAAAGCAAATGGTTAACCTCGAACTCTCTAATCCCAATTCACAAAAACCGATTCAACCTGCTAAAAATTTCAAATACTTTATCAAGCGTAGTTATTTAGCCAGACTATTCTTGATTCCCTATCGCATTTACTACGCTTTAAGCCTTTATTTACCTATTATTGGTCAAATATTCAAATGGGGCTTTGTCTCTCGCGAATTTACTAACTATACCTACGACTTAACCGAGACTAATCTGGTATATCTTGCTCAAATGCTAGCCTTAGTCACCTCATTACCCATTTCAGAGATAGAAAAATATCTTCAAGAAGCTCAAGAAGATAAGCGTTTGCTAGCACACATCATCGAAACAACTAACAACAGTGACCTGAAAACGATCGCTGATGCTCAATGTCGATTTGGTAGGCGGCTAGGTTGGTATGCCTTAGTGCGGGCGCTCAAACCAAAGACTATTGTTGAAACTGGGATAGATAAAGGTTTGGGTTCGGTATTACTTTGTAGTGCCTTAAGCAAAAATGCCGAAGAAGGTTACGAAGGCAGATATTTTGGCACAGATATCAATCCCGACGCTGGCTATCTCCTTTCAGAACCTTACAGTAATTACGGAGAAATTTTATATGGAGATTCGATCGCCTCTCTAGAAAAATTCGATCGCCCGATCGATTTGTTTATCAACGATAGCGATCATTCTGGAGACTATGAATATCAAGAATATCTCACCATCCAAGACAAACTCGCCCCCAATGCCATTATTCTTGGAGACAACGCCGAAGTAACCGATCGACTCTCCCTCTTCTCTAAAGAAACAGGAAGAGACTTCTTATTCTTCGCCGAAAAACCAAAAGATCACTGGTGTCCTGGTTCTGGGATTGGGATTTC
>CAZJTL010000155.1:0-12680 GCA_964548905.1 uncultured bacterium
GAAATCAGAGTTCGATCGAAATATTGGTGCATTTTCTGGTGGGCTGCAAGTATCGGAAGACAAATTACGCAAGACACTGTTTGGATCGATTCCTTTTTCTTACGTTTTGTTTGCAGAGTCTTCAGAATGTCAAGTTGGATTTGCATTGTATGGATTCAGATACTCATCATTTGCAGGTCAACCTAGCATCTGGCTTGACGATCTGTATGTAGATGAAGAGATGAGAAGTCAAGGTGCGGGAGCAGCATTAATGGAGCGACTTGCTCGAATTGCCCAGGAAAATGAATGTACCCATCTTGCTTGGAATGCTGATGCTCGAAATACTCGTGGGCTTAGTTTTTATCATCGGTTGGGTGCAGAAATTACAGAACAGCATGGTAATCGATGTTTTTTAAGGTGGGTTCCTTGGACGACTGCATAACTCTCTTTTGTCACTTTCCGAGGTGAAACCTTCGAGAATTGCTATATCTGCTACTTGCTAAGCATGAGAGTTATCTATAATACTCATGGGTTTTTTATTTGAAAAACAATTTATTCGTTGTAGGGTTTAGGTTAGAACTGTAGCTTTTTAATTATCAAAAATGAGCAATGAATCAGACTAATTTAAGCCGACAGGAGCAAGGAACGTTTAGAGACTACCAGAAAATAGTCATTTCCTTGAGTAACGATCTCAAGCAATTGCAAGATTTTTCTCGCAAACTTAATCTGCATAGCTCGATCGAGCTAATCGAGCAGGTTTTAGCTAAACTTAGCACTAATTCCTTTACTGTGGCTGTCGTAGGCGAATTTAAACGAGGAAAAAGCACGTTTATTAACGCCTTATTAGGAGAAGAGATTCTTCCTGCTGATATTTTGCCATGTTCTGCTACTGTAAACCGCATCACCTACGGTACAATTCCACGAGTTAAAATTCTTTATCAAGACGGAGGGGAGCAAATCATCGAAGTGGGGATGCTCAACGACTATGTTACTAAATTGACACCAGAAGCTGAAGCAATAGCAGCAACCATTAAAGAAGCGATCGTTTACTATCCAGTGCATTTCTGTCAAAATAATGTGGACATCATCGACACTCCTGGCTTAAACGATGAGGAAAAGATGACAGAAGTAACTCTGTCGCTGCTACCTTCAGTAGATGTAGCAATTATGGTAATGATGGTGCAGTCGCCTTTTTCGGACTACGAGCGGGAATTTTTGGAAACTAATTTACTCTCTCAAGATTTGAGTAAAATTATTTTTGTCGTGACAGGAATCGATCGCTTCAACAATCCCATCGAAGTCGATAAAGGTCTTCAATATATTGAAGAGCGTATTCAAAAATTAGTCTTACAAAGAGCTAAAGACGAATACGGCGAAACATCCCCTCAATATCAAGCATACAAGCAAAAAATCGGCAAACCTAAACTATTTGGCTTATCCGCTTATCAAGCCTTGCAAGCCAAACAAAACGGTGATGGACAATTATTCCAAGTCAGTCGCTTTGGCGAATTTGAATCTGCTCTAGAGAAGTTTCTGGTCGAAGAAAGAGGTAAAACTGTCCTGCAAGTTCCTCTTAATCGAATCGTTGCTTCTGCTACAGAAATTCTCAAGACGATCGAACTGCAAAAAAATGCTCTAGCAATGAAGCAAGATGATTTTCAAAATGCTTACGATGAGTCTATTAATAAACTAACTATCTTGCGGGAGAAAAACGCCGAAGAAATGCTACGAATTGATGCAACGGCGGCTAATTTAAAACAGCAAGTACAACCTTTAATCGCTGAACTGGAATACAAATTAAAACGTGCTGTTTACCAAACGATCGATCGACTAGAAATCAAATCTAACGAACTGAAGAACAAACAAGCGCTTAGTCAAAAATTAGCTCGTCACGTATCTGAAGCAGTGCAAAAAATAGCTCAAAAACAGTCCAGTAAAATTCAAAACGCAATTGAAAACGGACTTATAGAAGAAGTATATCGCTTAAAAGAATTCGCTAATTCAGTAGCTCAGGTTTTTGAAGGAATTGAAACCAAGTTCAATACTCTAGAATCTGCTAATCGTTTCATTTCGATCGCCTCTGAAGAAGATTTAATCTCAACACTGGCAATATTTAAAGGATTCAACCATATTTGGTCGAATAATAAAGAAAAGTCGATTCAAGATGCAGCAGTGGGTACGATGGGTAGTCTTAGTACTGCGGTAGCGGCTGGTGTAGTAGCTACTGTGATTGGTTTACCTATAACTTTTCACTTGATCGTTGCTGTTGGCATTCTGTCTCTTGTAACTGGTTTTACTGGCTCTAAGCTATCGCAAAAGATTTTTGCTGGCGATCGCGTCGCTGCTTTGAAAGCTAGTTTTTTTCAAGCCTATCTCCAAGAGCTAGAACAACAACTTAAAGGAAATTCCCTGCAACCAAAGGTTAATCGACACATTGACGATACTTTTAACGCTCTCAAACAAAGACTCAATAGCGAACTAGAATGTCTCCTCGATAATACTACCTTCACCTTGACTCAACTTGGTGCAAAACGAGGAAGACACGAAGTTATGACCGCACACGAATACGAAGAATTAGAACAAATGCATCAAAAAACCGCACAAATTCTCAACAAAGCTCAGCAATTATCTTGGCAAAGTAGTCGATCAGTTGACAACTGAGCGATCGCTGGCGCTAATAACCCGCAACTTGGGTTACTAGCAACTAATTTGTATTTGCAAATAAATTATTTAATTTTTAATACTAAACGGTTTAGTCTATTAAAATAGATCGTATGAAACCTAAAATCAACACTCAAGAACGCCAGCTATCAAAAGAAAAAGCAAATGCCATCCTCAATGGTGCGATGCAAGAGTTTCTCAAACATGGCTATGCTGCTACCAGTGTCGATCGCATTGCCGCAGCAGCAGGAGTTTCTAAGGCAACGATTTACAATCATTTTCAAGACAAACAAGCCTTATTTTGCCAACTAACTCAAAACTTAGTCAGTGAGAAATTTCGGACAGTCTTTGGTATAAGTTTTGAAGATAACCACCTGCCGCAAGGAGAACCAAGTCAAGTTTTGCGGCAATTTGCCTTCAATGTGCTAGATATGGCAATGAAAGATCGGCTTTTTCTGGACTTTATGCGCTTAATTCTGGGGGAATCTGGAAGATTTCCAGAACTTGCACAAGTATTCGTCAAAACGATGCACAAAAATGCCTTTGGATATCTCAGTCAATATTTTGCTTCCTGTCCTCAACTCAAATCTTCCGACCCAGAAGCAACTACACGTATTTTTATGGGAACGCTAGTGCATTTTATTATTGTGCAGAAAATTCTCCACGGTCAAGAGATTGTGCCGCTAGAGCGCGATCGCTTAGTTAATACTTTGATTGAGTTAATAGTTCATAGTTCATAGTTTATAGTTCATGGTTCATTGCTAGATAAGTAGTTGCACAAAATTAAATACACAGGTGAGGGTAGGCAAAAGGCTTTCTTGCAAGAGGCAAGAGGGAAAATACAGTGTGTAATTAATTCTGTTTAGATACTTATCCCTCATCTGTCACTTTGGGATATTTTCACGAAAGCAGGTCATTTCAGCCTACGAAAGATTAAGGTTTTGACCCAGACTGATAGAAGAGAGTTATATAGCGTTCTCAAATCAACGAAGATTATTAGATAGTTGAGATTTTTTGAATAGAGTAGAGAAAACAATTAATAGAGGTGAAAAAATCAAAGCATAGAAAAGAAACTGATAAAACTTAGCATGAAAAAGATTGAGGTGTAGCTCGAAAGGAAAAGGAGGGGATAAAGAAAATAAAACAGCATTTTCTTGGTTGAATTCGAGCGTTTTTTTGTTTTCCAAACTATCTAGATAAGCAGATAATAATTGACCGTTATAAGTAATAACTAAATGATGAAATTGACGATCGCTAAACACTTTAGGAACAACAAATGCTGCCCTGGTTCCATTACTGCCTGTAAAAGGAGTTCGCAACCTGATACTTAAGTTTTCTCCCCATTGTCCTAGAGTTAAATTACGACTGTAAATATCTGTAGAAATTGAAATTATTCGAGCCGGCCCATTTTGTTTCTGGTCATTAGAGGCAATAATAGAACTAATGGTAAATTGGGAGCTATTTTTAATTTTTTCGTTGATGGCGATCGACTGTTCTGTATGTAACCAATTTGCTGGAGTGAAAGTAATTCCTCGCTCGAAAGAGGGCATAGGGATTTTTTGATGCCAAGTCAGATTAGGAAGCTGACCAGTGGTATCTGGATAGTTGTTTGTTCCTTTGAGATGATAGGAAGCATTGAAGGAATTCGCGATCGCCTGACAAGAATCTTTGTTTTCTAGTATCCGAGATACTTCAGTTGTAGTTGCAGCGCGATCGCTCAGACACAATTGACTGATTTCTCCAAGCCAAGGACGATCGCCAGTCCGTTCGTTACCAACTACTAAGGGAAAATTTACATCCCAATTACTGAGTTGCCAATCTGCTAATTTACTGGCAAATTGGGGCGATAGAGAATAAATAAAGCAGACATAAGCGATCGCCAAGAAAATTAGGACTGGTTTTGACAGCAACCCCTTAGCTAATCGACATATGGCAGAAGCGATCGCTAAGAGTTTAATTCCAAGTAACTCAAAGACAAGAAAACCAATTAAGCCACCGATAGTATTAGTCGTCAGATCTACATAGGAAGGATGGCGACTTGGTAGGAAGATTTGCAGAAATTCAACCGACCAGGTGAGTCCAAAACTAGCAATAAGAACAGCGATCGAAGCAGCGATCGCTCTCAATTTAAGCTTGCGAATTAGACAGCTAAACCCAAATCCAAAGGGAATAAATAAGAAAATATTAGCAACGAAATCAACCAGATCGTCTGGTCTTGCTATTCGCGATCGGAGATAATCTTGACTAAGCTGACTCCAAACTTCTTGAAAGAAAAAGTCATAGGGAAACAAGGTAGGAATTAGGACTGAAATAATCCCGATCGCTACTAAAATATTTGCCCATCGCTCGACTAGCTGATAAGTGGAAGTAGAATTAGCTTTATTCATTGCTCTGGTCAGTATCGATCAACTCTTGACGATCGCGCCAAAATCAGCCAATACTCTAGCATGATTTCGCAATAATCCTAAGAGATTGAGACGATTGCGCTGCACATTAGCATCTTCCGCCATCACCAAAACACTATTATCACCATCAAAGAATTCGCTGACGGTTGGGGTAATGCTTGCCAAACCATCGATTAACAATTGATAGTTACGTTCTGCTTGTGCTGCTTGAGTTTGGGGAACTAATCCTTCCAGTGCATTGTAAAAAGCTTGCTCGGAAGATTTTTCAAACAGTTCTGGTTTGACGATCGCTTGGGGATCTAATACTTGGGTATTTAAGTCACCTTTAACTGCTAAACGAGTCGATCGATTGACAGTTTCATAGATTTCTTGCAACTGACCATTATTGCGAATTTGTTGGAGAAACTGAGCGCGATCGCGAACATCTAATAAATCTTGCAACGCTCGTTCTTGATATTCAGGATCTTCTTCTCCCAAAGCTGCATTAACCAAATCGTAATCGATACCCAGATCGTCTTGCAAAAGAGTACGAATGCGTTGCAGGAAAAACTCCCCTAGTGCAGCAGCAGGTGATTCTTTACCAGGATGATTAGCTACAAAATCCTTAGCACCTTGTTCGATTAAGTTATTTAAATTAATCCCTAAATTATCATGCCAAGTAATGTTCACCACTGCATTAGCAGCACGACGCAAAGCAAAAGGATCGCCAGAACCCGTAGGAATCAGACCCAAACCAAAAATACCCACCAGCGTATCCAGGCGATCGGCTAAACCTACTACTTGCCCAGTAATAGTTTCTGGCATGATATCATCTGCGCCTCTGGGTAAATAATGCTCAAAAATTCCTTTAGCAACTAATTCGGGTTCGCTTCCCACTAAGGCATATTTTTCCCCCATCACTCCCTGCAATTCGGGAAATTCGTAAACCATTTGCGTCACCAAATCTGCTTTACAAAGTAAAGCCGTTCTTTCAACCTCTTGACGCTGTTGGGGTGTTAGTTGTAACTGTTGAGAAATTTGGGCGCTAACTTTAAGAAGGCGATCGACTTTATCCCGAATCGAACCTAATTCTTCTTGGAATGTAACTGTCTCCAGTTTGGACAAGTAACTTTCTAGTGGTTTCTCACAATCAGTTTGATAGAAAAATTGTGCGTCAGCTAATCTGGCTCGAATTACTGTAGCATTACCCGCCGCGATAATTTCTGCTTTAGTTGGATCGCCATTAGAAATAGTAATAAAATTTGGCAATAAAAATGAACGACCGTTCGTACTTATTTTTTTAACAGGAAAATAGCGCTGATGAGTCACCATTACTGTAGTAATTACCTCTGTTGGCAGACTCAAAAATTCCTCTTCAAACTTACCAATAACTGCATTTGGTGCTTCAACTAAATTAATCACCTCAGACAACAAATCGTCTGAAATCTCGGCTACACCATTAATTTTTTGCGCCGCCGCTTCTATTTGTTGCTTAATTTTCACGCGGCGATCGCCTGGATCTACTTCAACATAAGCCGAACGCAAACTCTCTACATAACTAGAAGCATCAGGGATTGTCACTAATTCGGGATGCAAAATACGGTGTCCTCTAGAGACGCGATCGCTGGCGATTTTCTCAGAACCATTGACTAATTCGATCGGCAGAATATCTTTATCTAGCAATGCTACCAACCAACGAATCGGTCTGGGGAAACGTACATCTCCATCTCCCCAACACATGAACCGCCTTCCTTCCAAGCTAGTAATCCATTGAGGAGTTAATTCCGTTAAAATTTCAGTAACGGGACGACCTGGGACTTTTTTGTTGACAAAGACAAATTCTCCCTTGTCAGTATCTCTAATTTCTATATCTTCTAGTTCTACCCCCTGTTTGCGAACAAAGCCTTCAGCCGCCTTAGTTGGTTTACCATCTTTAAAAGCAGCGCTAGCAGGAGGGCCCTTAATTTCTTCAGTGCGATCGCTTTGTTGACTTGGTAAATTGGCGATCGAGACTGCTAAGCGACGAGGAGTAGCATAAACCGCGATCGAGCTTGGAGTTAAAAATTCTGCGCTTAAACTTTGGGGAATTAGTTTTTCCCATTGTTGAATAGCACTATCAACAAAATCTGCTGGTAACTCTTCTGTTCCGACTTCTAATAAATAATTAGGCATATAAAAAATTTGAATAACCGCTCAGATTAAATAGTTTAGCGCGAAGTGACATGGTGAAGGGAGCAGGGGAAGCGGAGGGAGCGTCCTTCGGAAGACAAGGGGACAAGGAGACTGGGAGCGTTAAAAAGACAAGGGGGACAAGGTAGACAAGGTAGATAATACCATTTCTCAAAAGTAACAAAAGACTTAGTAGAAGGTAAGGCAACAGGCAACAGGCAACAGGCAACAAATTAATTAAGGGTTTACAAGTTTTTTCCTATTAAGAAATAATTTGCTCATGTATCTAGCTAGTTTCGAGAATTGGTATAACTTCCTTGTCGAGGGCGTGTAATTTGAGGAAACCTCAAATTCCTGAGCGCCCGTCTCTCTTCTGCCTTGCCTCCTCTTCTGACGACGAAGAAGGACGTTCTGCCTTCTGCCTTCGCACTTCTGCCTTCTTACCTAGACCCTAAAAACCCAACTATCAATCACAATACCAGTACATAAAAGCATCATGTACAAAATCGAGTATTTAAATAGCGATCGAGCCAGTTCTTTATCTGAATAGGCTTGTTTGAGTTTCCAGGCTTTGTGGATAAAAATGCCTCCTAAAATTGAGGCGATCGCGGCATAGATAATTCCAGCGTTAGCTAAAGGATAAATGGGAAGAAAAGTAAAAGGAATGAGAATTAAGGTATAAATCCAGATCTGCTTGACTGTAGATTCTTCTCCTGCAACTACTGGTAGCATAGGTACGCCGACTTGAGCGTAGTCATCTTTAATCATCAAAGCCAAAGACCAAAAATGTGGCGGAGTCCAAACAAAGACAATTGTAAATAAAGCCCAAGCAGTCCAGCTTAAAGTTCCCGTACAAGCTGCCCAACCTACCAAAGCAGGAATAGCACCAGCCGCACCGCCAATGACGATATTTTGAGTGCTATGACGTTTGAGCCAGTGGGTATAGACCAGCATATAAAAAACGATACCCGACATTGCTAATAAAGCAGCTAGTAAATTGACAAATAATGCCAGCATACTAAACGATAAAATCGCTAAAATAGCGGCAAAAATTAGCGCATAAAGGGGTTTAACTCGACCAGCAGGAATAGGACGCGATCGCGTGCGTAACATGTTGTAGTCAATATCGCGATCGTAAACACAGTTGAGAGTTTGTGCTGAAGCTGCGGCTAAAGTTCCCCCTAGCAAAGTAATTATCAGTAAGAAGGGATCTACCTTACCCGATGAAGCCATCCACATTGAAGCTGCTGTTGTAATCAGTAATAGGGGAATAATACGAGGCTTAGTGAGCTGATAGTAGTTTTTGATTACTTCTGGAAAGTTTTGCTTGTAACGGAAAATAGTGGTGTCGATCATTATGTTCTTTACCAAATTCTTGTTTACGAGTGGCTAATTGCTAATAGTTCATGGTTCATAGTTCATGGTTCATTGCGAAAAATAGTGAAGCCCTTTGCCGTTGTGGGGTGTAGGGAAAAAGTAGCAAGTAGCAAGTTTTTTTACTTTAGACTTATAACGCAAGACTTTAGACTTTAAAACCTTCTGCCTTCTGCCTTTCCTCCTGCCTGCTGCCTGCTCCCTACTCCCTTTTCCTTAATTGCTACAGCAGTAAAAGCGACTAAAGTACCTAGCAATGCTGCTCCCAAGGTGTGATGAGCAACAGTTAAAGGTTCGACTTGCAAATGTAGATAATAAGTGGCTATACCAAGTCCGATTTGCAGCATAACTTCCAATGCCGCAAGCTTGGCTAGTTGTTTTAAGGCTACATGAGTTGTTTTAGTTCGCCAGACAGTCACAACCAAGGCAAGAGTGGCGATTGTAGCTGGAAAGACTCCAGCAATATGACTATTCATCACCAAACACAACTGGGAAGAACCAAAGCACTGATGTAGCGCCCAACGAGATGCTACTAAGCCACCTAGTAAGCATTGTATATAAACAGTAATTGTGGCGATCGTGCCAATCATAAAAAAGGGAGCAGGGAGCAGGGAGCAGGGAGCAGGGGACGGAGGTAGTAAGTTTACTCCCATTGCTATTAGAGTGCCAAAAAACAATAGTGCTGTGGCTAAATGAGCAGTAACAATGTCAAATCGCAACAGTTGGGTGACAGTCAGTCCGCCGAGAATGCCTTGAAATACAATTAAACCCAGAGCTAGAACAGACATCCATGGCAGCCATTTTGGTAAGACTTGACGATACCACCAACAGCAACCAACTAGGGCAATAGTACTGATTCCAATTAAGCTAGCATCCAGACGATGAAACCACTCTAAAAAAACTTGCAGGTTCATTTGTTGGCTAGGTACGAGTTGCCCGTAGCAGAGAGGCCAATCGGGGCAAGCTAGTCCCGCATTCATGACTCTAGTAGCGCTACCAACTGCCATTAACAAAAGAGTGGCGATCGCAATTTTCCAAATTAAACGACGAATCCATTTTTGCGACGGGGAACTTTCTCGTTCTTGTCGATCGACCAACTGACGCTCAAGAATTGACTCTGTCATTGTTTTAAAATTTAACCAAACTCGAAGTAGTTACTCTACATTAAAACTTTAACTACCTTTTCCTATTAGTTGAACTGCTTTGGCTATTCTTCAGATTGTCTTAAAAACCATTAAACAAAAATTAATTGTCGCTAAACAAGTATTTAAGCTTCGCATAAGCTCAATTTACCTGGTATTTAATTAATGCTAGAGCTTACTATCAGATCCCAAAGAAAATCTAAAAAAAACTAGTTTTGTGTTTACAAAATCGCTTTTTACTTAGAGTTTGTCTTAGGCTAATACAAAGAAACCAAAAAGCTCTCCCCCGTTAGAATTGTACATAATTGCCATTATTCTCAAACCGAAAAAGCAGTGAATATTCCAAGTAACATTCTCACTCTGATTGCTGGCATTACTCTGACTTTAATCAGTCTTTGGTACGGTCAAAATCATGGATTATTGCCAGTAGCTGCTTCTCAAGAAGCACTCGAAGTCGATGGCATCTTCAATTTCATGATGACCATTGCCACAGGTCTGTTTCTCTTAATTCAAGGGGTTCTAATTATCGTCCTAATTAGATTTCGCCGCAAAAAAGGAGATAATACGGATGGACCAGCGATCGAAGGCAATGTTCCTCTAGAAATAGTCTGGACGGCAATTCCCACCGTGATTGTCTTTATTTTGGCTATTTATAGCTTTGAAATCTACAACAATATGGGTGGACTCGATCCTATGGCATCGGGAGATACAGGAACACAAAAGATGGCGCACCATCATGACCATGGTATGATGCCATCAAGGCTGGTAGCCCTAAACCCCGATCGCTCCCAAGTTGCCCTGGGACTAGGAGTATCGCCAGAAGAGCAAAATCAAACTCCCTTGGTGATTGATGTCAAAGGAATTCAGTATGCTTGGTTGTTCACCTACAAAGATACAGGAATTGTTGCTGGTGACTTGCATCTTCCCGTGAATAGACTAGTGCAGTTAAATATCCAAGCAGGGGACGTACTCCATGCTTTCTGGCTACCAGAATTTCGCATCAAACAAGACGCTATTCCTGGTAGAGATACCACATTAGTTTTTACTCCTACTCTAGTAGGAGACTATCCCATCATCTGCGCCGAACTGTGCGGTTCTTACCATGGTGGGATGAAAACTAAGCTTTATGTACAAACTCAAGAAGACTACAACAAGTGGTTACAAGAGAACACGATCGCTACAACAGAAGCGACAGAGGACAAAGTAGCTGTCAATCCTACCGAGCGATCGGATGGAGAATTTTTAGCCCCCTATGCAGAAGAAATGGGCGCTAACCAAGAAGTGATATCTCATTTGTCATCCTCTCCTATCTAAAGTCCGTGGTAAACCCTTAAGGGTTTACCACCAGCAAGTCCGTATTAAACCCTGAAAAGTTTACAACCAGCAAGTCCGTAGTGAACCCTTAAGGGTTCACTACAAGCAAGTAAAAGTACATTTTGACAAAGTTGACAGAGTAATAGATCCGCTCCTAATTAAATGTAGATTAGTGTATGGCTACAGCAACAACGACCGTTACCTCCCATCATTCAGAACATAAAGAACGAAAATGGCAAGATTACTTTACGTTCAATACCGACCATAAAGTCATCGGTATTCAATATTTAGTCACTGCCTTTTTGTTTTATTTCATCGGCGGTGCAATGGCAGAAGTTATTCGCACTGAATTATCCACACCCGATCCAGACTTGGTTCAGCCCGAATTCTACAATCAGTTGATGACCATGCATGGTTCGATCATGCTGTTTTTGTGGATTATTCCCGCAGGTGCTGCCTTTGCCAATTATTTAATTCCTCTCATGATTGGCGCGGAAGATATGGCATTTCCTCGCCTCAATGCCGTTGCTTATTGGATGTTTCCCATCGGTGGCATCCTATTGATGAGTAGCTTTTTAGTCGGGCCTTCCCAATCAGGTTGGACAGCTTATCCACCTTTGAGTCTAGTTGCTAGTCATTGGGGTCAAGAAATTTGGATTTTGAGCGTTTTAATATTGGGAACATCTTCAATTTTGGGTTCGATTAACTTCATTACCACCATTTTGAGGATGCGTATTCCCGACATGGATATCAACAGTATGCCCCTATTTTGTTGGGCAATGTTGGCTACCAGCGCCTTAATCTTGATTGGTACTCCAGTTTTAGCGGCAGCTTTGATTTTACTTTCCTTTGACTTGATAGCAGGAACCAATTTCTTCAATCCCGCAGGTGGAGGAGATCCGATTATCTATCAACACATGTTTTGGTTCTACTCCCATCCTGCCGTTTACATCATGGTCTTGCCCTTTTTTGGGGTAGCTTCAGAAGTTTTACCAGTTCATGCCCGCAAACCTATTTTTGGCTATCGGGCGATCGCCTATTCCAGCCTAGCTATTGCCTTCTTGGGTTTAATCGTCTGGGCGCACCATATGTTTACTAGCGGTACTCCTGGCTGGTTGCGGATGTTCTTTATGGCAACCACCATGTTAATTGCTGTACCGACAGGAATTAAGGTATTTAGTTGGTGTGCAACTGTTTGGGGAGGCAAAATCAGCCTTAACAGTGCTATGCTGTTTGCTTTAGGCTTTATCTCTCTATTTTTGATCGGTGGCTTGAGTGGAGTCATGCTAGCTTCTGTTCCCTTTGATATCCACGTCCACGATACCTACTTTATTGTTGCCCACTTTCACTATGTTCTCTTTGGTGGTGGTGTATTTTCTCTATTTGCAGGAGTCTATCATTGGTTTCCCAAAATGACGGGAAAGATGATTAATGAAACTTGGGGCAGAATTCATTTTATTTTGACCTACATTGGTTTTAATATGTCTTTCCTACCCATGCACAAGTTGGGTTTAATGGGAATGAATCGCCGTATTGCTCTTTATGAACCTCAGTTTCAAACTTTAAATCAGGTTTGCACGATTGGTTCCTATATTTTGGCGGTTTCTACTCTTCCCTTTGTGATTAATGTCATTTGGAGTTTTTTCAAAGGAGCAAA
>CAZJTL010000156.1:0-12635 GCA_964548905.1 uncultured bacterium
CTTTTTCTGTATTGCTTTGCAAGTTCTGAGTCTATTTTTTGTCCTGTACAGAGATCTAACCCACATTCCGCAGGTAGAGATCGATCGAGTCGAATTTCTGTGTCCCGCAGTAGAAGCCAATCAAGAGAGGAGGTAATATTTACGGCAAGGAGCACCAAAGAACTGTAAGCACCATAATCGCTCAAAAGTAAGATTAGTAATATGCTTGACACCATTAACTGTGAGCAGGTGAATCGACATGAAACATTGAAACACCCACCGGAGGGTGGGTTTGGCAGTGGGTTTGCCTAGCTGATTATCAATAGTCGGTTTGGCACAAGCCAAAGCCTGACGGAGGGAACGTTGACCGAGACTATAAACCAGCAAACATAACCCCATCACCATCGCCACAGCAGCTACTCGCTCCTCTGTGTTGAGAAACACACTCGACGTAAAGAACAGAGGGTCTTTGAGAAACCGAAAACCCCGCTCCGTTGATTGTTGTGCCTTATATTCACGTAAAATGTCATCATCACCTAACTCTGAAGAGTCCAGCACATTAGTAGCGAGAATGAATCGACCTGCTCGTTGCTGTTGAATGGCAATTGCCTGCTCGTCAGGGACGAGAGTAGCACGCAGTTGGTAATGTTTCTGAGCGAGTGAGTCTTTTTTCGGTCTACCGCGCCCTTGATGTTGGACAACTTCAATCGCTTCAACATCTGCCAATTGATGAAATGGTAAAGCGCCATCGAATTTCGTCGCCGCTTGTAGCGCATCGGGTTGACAAGCAAATTGTTCGCGCAAGAGCCGTCTGAGTCCTGTCGCTCCACTAGCTAATTTCTTGGCAATCTGTTTGTCCAATTGTGCCAAGTCAGACTCCAGACGAGCTTGACTCTCGACTAACAGCCATCGTTGACTGATGCCACTATAGCGATCGCCTACAGCAGCAATTTTGTAACCAGATAACTCACTCGGTACTAAGGCATCGGGATGCAGGTTGATTAGCAAATCTTGGGCATCCTTGAGGGTGGCGGGGACTCTGGATACCCATCTCAACTGGTTCATTTGGGCGAGATTTTCGGCTGTGTACAGTGCTGCATCCGCTACGAAGAGGGCATCAATCTGCCATTGTTGTCTAAATTCCCTAACCAGCTTGGCAAACATCGCACTGTCAGCTTCATTCCCATCCCCTACCCTCAAGTACAAGGGAATATCTCCATCCCCACTACAGATCAGGTCTACTACAAATTGCTTCAAATCCGGGCGGTGGTCTCTGGAATAACCATAGGTTATCTTAATCCCCCCAGTTTCTGCTCCTGCTTCTGTCGTTGAATAGTAGTTTCCGTCTACGTGCATCGAACTCGAATCCAAATGTAGACTGTGCAGGTCTACTCCAAAGCATTTTGCTGCTGCCAGTGCAATGGTGACAAACATTTCTGTCAGTCCCTTCGCATATAATTTGTCTAATACCCTCCCCAACCTGTCATCGTTGAGGTGTTCTGGTCTGATTCCTTCTCCCAACAAGTGTTCTGTCGCTTTGCCTACGAAGAACTTTTCAAACAGGTACAGTGGCGCACTCACAAACCCCAATCCGTTCAGAATCATCGCTTTGACCACTTGCCCTGGACTGATTATTTCTTGTGGGTGTGTTCCCAAAAGTCGATTTATCTCTTCTACCAGACCCATTTCATCGCATATTCCGGCAATGATGCCGCAGTGGTCAAGATCCTGTACTCTGATATCAGACGCTTCAATTTTTTCCATCCTTTAAAAATACCAGCTCTCGCCCTCGTACCTGCGGAATGTAGGATCTAACTGCTAGACCAAGTAATAACCTGATTTTAATGGCAAATTTGGAAGCTACACGAGAATGGTGGGAAGATCGTCGCACTCATTTTACTTTATACATTTCCCAGATAGTTTTAGATGAAGTAGCCAGAGGCGGATACGGAAATAGCAGCTAAAAGACTTGAAATACTTGATGATTTTCCTTTGCTATCGATCGATGAATCTGTTCAGAATCTAGCATTAGAATTTCTCAGCAAAAGTAATCTTCCACCCAAAGCATCTGACGATGCACTTCATATTGCAGCAGCTACAGTTTATGGCTTGGACTATCTGCTAACGTGGAATTGTAAACATATTGCTAATGCTCAAATCCAGAAAAAGCTGGCTCAAATTAGTCTCAACTCTGGATACGAATTACCAATCATTTGCACGCCATACGAGTTAATGGGGGACTAGATATGTGGAAAGATGAAGTTGTCGAAAAGATTCACAAAATTAGGGAAGAACACGCTAAAGCTTTCAATTACGATTTACAAGCAATTTGCGATGATTTAAGGAAAAAACAAGCTACAAGTAAAAGACAAGTTATTTCAAAGCCTCTTAAACAACTAAGCAAGCAGCAAAATAAATAATTAAAACGCTCGCATTTGCTAAAAATTTGGTTCTGATTTAGATGCGATCGCTTTGCTGTTAATTTGAGTTCGAGGTGCGATCGCGCAGTGACTATTTACTCTGATAAGATAGTCTGCATAATACGAGCATTAAATTTTCTAAAAATTATTAGCTATGGAAGTTAAAAAATACGTTTATTGGCAAGACGAAGAAATGTGGCTTGGTTATCTGGAAGAATTTTCGGATTATTGGACTCAAGCAGAAACTAAAGAAGAACTAAAAGAAAACTTAGTCGATCTCTACAACGAATTAACAAGTGGAGCAATTCCCAATGTTAGAAGAGTCGCAGAACTTGAGGTATCGTGAAAAGACGAGACTTAATCAAATATATCGAAGAGATGGGATGTGTATTTATTCGTCATGGTGGAAAACATGATTGGTATCAAAACCCCAAGACAAAAGTATCTCAACCCACTCCAAGACATCGAGAAATAAAAGAACAGCTTGCTAAGCATATTATCAAAATGCTTAGTGACTAAAATTAATATTCCTTTTTACAGCGATCGCCTTGCTGTTAATTTGAGTTTAAGGTGCGATCGCCCTACGATAAACTTGATAAAATAACGATTGTTTCCGAATTTCATACAGCCCTCGGTCAATTTTTAAATTATCGCATTGCTTTAGAATCTTCTGAAGAACCAGAGCGAATTCTTTATTTAGCCGTACCTAAAGATATTTATCAAACCTTTTTGCGTTTTGAACCAGCAAAAACAGTGATTAATCGCTACAATCTTTTGCTTATTATTTACAATCCCGATCGCGAGGTTATTGAACAATGGATAAAGTAGATCGATACCGTAAGATTATTTGCCAATTTCTGCAAGATTTTGCCAAAGACGATGCCGAAGCACAACTTATATTCGATCGAGAACGAGATCGCTATTTAGTTATGCACGTTGGTTGGCGTAATGATTACCGTATCTATGGTTGCGCGATGCAATTGGATTTAATCGATAACCAAGTCTGGATTCAAAATAATAGCACCGAGATATATGTAGATCGCGAATTAGTTAAAAGAGGTATCGATCCTAAAGATATTATCTTAGGTTTTCGTTCCCCTAGCGTTCGAGAAAAAATAGCCTCAATGTTACAAAAAAAATGAATACTTTAAAATCTTTTGTTGGTTTAGTAAAGTTCAAGAATTATCCGAACAGTTAGCAAAGTTGAATGAAGCGATCGATCGCTCTACTGAAAGATGGATGGAATTGGCTGAGAGAGAATCTTATTAACTCTCAAAACTTAGTATATAATTTAAATGAACAACAGCTTAACTGTCTTGAAGTAGTTTTAATTCCTGTTTTAAATTGTCCAATAAATTATCTAATAATTGTAATTTGTAGTTAGTAGCTTGATTTTCTGATTCTGCCAAGTGAGATGAAAAATTAATTACTTTATCTGCTATTTTTTCATGACGATCGAGTTCAGCAAAAGCTACTTTACTAAAATCAGTTAAATATATTTCTGCTGCATCAACATAAGTTTGAGAATTAACTTTATTTTGAGTTTCAGTTTCTAAGTTTTTAGATGCGGATTTAGTAGTAGTCTTATTAAGAAGATAGCTAGCACCACCAAGAACTGCTGCTCCTACAGGGCCGCCTAAAACCCAGCCAATACTAGTTGGGATTGCTACAGAAGCAATATTGATGTCTTCATTTTTAACAGTTTGATCGGTATTTTTAGTAGTATTATCTTCTGGTGAAGGTGGAGAATTAATAGGTATATTTGGAGATTCTAAAAAATTAATTTTCAGCAGGTTTGGAGATTCTTTTTCAAAAATTTCACAGGCTTTATTCACCCATTCATTAATTTGTTTTTGGTAATCTAAAACTGTTTGTTTAAAATCCCCTTCTTGCCAATTATTGAAATTATTTTGTTGTAGAGCGATGGCAAGTTCAGCTTGATAGCGTTTGAGAAGATTAGGTAAATACAGCCAACTTTGAAAATCGGAAACGCTTCGTTGCCAGGCTTGTTTAATTAATTTTTCTGCTTTTTGTTTAAGCTCAAGCTTAGCTCGATTTTTTTGTTGTTCTATTTCTAATTCGGCAGCGATCGCTTGTCGTTTTTCTGCTATTGCTTGCTCGACACGATCGATAACCAATAATAATCGAGATGAGCTAATTTTGCGATCTTCTTTTTGTGCTTGCACGATCGCGCCTAAAGCCGATTCAAAAGCAACTAAACCCGTTGTCTGTGCTGCTGAAATATCACCTTTTAATCTCGATCGCAATGCAGGTAAAGCATCAACTCGATATAAATTACTAAGATTATTCGGTAATTGTGAGCGAAAATTTTCTGCTATAAATCGAAGTCGATTGTAAACTTCTTTTTGTGCTTCTGGTTCTAATAAATTGAGAAAATTAACAACAAAAACAACTGTCTTGATGCCTCGATCTAACAACCAATCTCGTAAATGTTCTCGCTCACCTAAAGTCATTAATTTACGAGCATCTAAAACTTGAACGATTAAATCTGCTGTTAATAGTTTATCCCTAACCAGCTCGTCTTGGGCTTCGCGATCGTTTGTACCTGGTAAATCGAGAAATTCTACTCCCGTTTGTAAAAAAGGATGGGGACAGTAGACTTCAACAGAAGTCACGTCATTTCTCATACATCTTTCCTCGTCAAGCAAGGCATATTCTTTTAAAATAGCTGTTCCAGCTTCAGTAACTTTTTTACCATCTTGCAGTGTAATTTTGGTTGATAGTTGTTCCCCATAACGTACATAAATCGCCGCACCTGTAGTAGGAATCAGATCGATCGGTAAAGTTTTTTCTCCTAATAAAGCATTCAATAAAGTTGATTTGCCGTAATTGAAGGGAGCAAACACAGCAATGCGAAAACTAGGATTTTCTAGGTAATCGCAAATAGAAAGTACATCTTTGCGTAAAGGCGAATCTCGATCTAACTCTAGCATTCCGAGCGCAGATGTCAGGTAATTAGATAGATTACAAAAATTTTGCTGTCGCTCCATAAGCGCTATCATTTAGTTAGAGATACATGCTTTATTTGTTTGTTGTTAAAGTACCCTAAAACCTGATTGTTGAGAACAAAAAAAAGATAAAGAAACCTAAAACTATCGGCGATCGATTTGGAAATTAGATTTCTCAGAATGCGATCGCGATCGATAAATTTCAACTAAGATACAAGAAAAGCTATAAGTTTAACCCTCTCAATCCCCAAATCTATGGCTACTCCAATCCAATTTCCTGCTAATTTTACAGTTGGTGGAACGTCTAAGGAATATCTTTGGAACTGGCAAGGAAAAGATGTTCGAGTCATGTACGAATTCTTAGGTTTGGGCAAACCAGTTTTATTGCTACCTGCTTTCAGTACTGTTTCTACTCGTTCGGAAATGAGAGGAATTGCCCGATCGCTAGCATCGAAATTCCAAGTCGTAACCCTTGATTGGTTGGGGTTCGGACAATCCGATCGCTTTGCTTTTGATTATTGTCCGAACATGTATCATCAAATGCTAGCAGATTTTGTTCGCTATGCTTTTTCTACACCCGTTACCATTATCGCTGCTGGTCATGCGGCTGGTTATGCTTTAAACTTAGCAAAAACTTCTCCCAATTTAGTCTCTAAGGTAGTTTTAATCGCGCCGACTTGGTTGGGTCCCCTCAGAGCGATGGGCGCTCCCACTATTGTAGCTAGTCTAGTCAGAAATTTAGTTCGATCGCCTTTACTCGGACAAGTTCTCTATTATTTAAATACCACGCCGTCTTTTTTGCGTTGGATGTATCGCCGTCACGTTTATATAGAAGATAGATTATTGACAGATGCATTTATTACTAGCAAGCGAGAAATTACCCAAAAATCGGGAGCAAGATATGCCCCTGCTGCGTTTGTGACAGGTAGGATCGATCCAGTCGGCGATCGCGCTGCTTTTTTGCATTATTTTCAGTCTTTAGCCATACCAGTGCTAGTAATCATTGCTGAAAATGCACCACCCAAATCAAAAGCAGAAATGGAAGCAATGGCGCAGTTACCTGAAGTAGAAACAGTCAAGTTACCTGGTACTTTGGGCTTGCATGAAGAATATCCAGAACAAGTAGTTGAAGCAATTTTACCTTTTCTGTTAGCTGCTAATTCCCAGTCATAGACAGCGATCGAAAAATTTTAGATTATTTTTAGCTAAAAATCTGCATAATATAAATCAAATGCACGTAAGTGATCTAAGTTACACTCAAACAATTATTTTTACCCAAGAGGTCAAGAAAAATGATTAGAAAATATGCATTGGCGATCGCTACTATTGGTTTAGCTTTATCTCCCGTTGCTGCTTTCGCTCAGCAAACTGAAGTTAACAGCCAAAATGCAGTTAATAGCGGTGCTGCTGTTGGCACCAACAATACCTTAATTCAAAGCACCGATCAAACCAGCATTCAAAATCAAATGAATGTTCCTGGTTATCCCTACTATGGTAATGGAGCCGATCCCCAAACTCAAGTCAACCAACAAAACGCTGTTAATAGCGGCGCTGCTGTTGGTAAGGATAATTTTATGCTTCAAAACATCGATCAAAACAGTTTACAGCAACAATACGGTCGCTAAAACTTTTCAGTTATCGATTAGTCTGTAAATATTACCAGTTCACACTTACTCTAAACACACTACAGAAATGGGGATAACACTCCATTTTTGTTGTTTTGAAAAGATTGCTAAATTACATCAAGCGATCGAGCAATAATTCTTTTCGCAAAAAAATCCCCCCTTCTTGAGGATTTGGAGGTGCGTTACTGGGCGCATCGACTAACCGATCGTCTGCATATTGATTTAATTCTTTAACCAGTTTTTGATTGCCTTTGGCGTTTTTAGTAGCACAGAAAACTCTGATATAAGTGTTACCGCTTTCTCCTATATAAGGAGGTTGGAGGTTGACCAATTTAATACCTTCCTCTCCACCAATTTTTTCATAAGCTTGCCACAAAGTTAATTGATCGACATATTTACTATCGAGGGCTTCTTGGGGTAAATCTCGAAATCGATACGTCCACTCTTGAGTTAAAGCTTTTGCTCGATCGCTATTAGTTAAACCGACAACACCCATACTCAATCTCAATTCTGCGTGTCTCATTTTTGGTCTGGCAACAATAAGAAACTCGCCTTTTTGGTAGAGTTTGCCAAATCTATTAAGATTTTTTCTAATAATTAAATCTGCATCTAACTGAAGTAAATTTTCAATCGAAGGATCGTGTCTGAGTTGATTGACGAAAAAAATTCTTCTCGCCATTACATACAGACGCTGTTCGTAGGGATGAACAAAATCGAGATTTTCAGCAAAGATTTCGACATTGGGATAGCGATGTAACTCCTCTAAGTCCTTTTCTGGAGTATTTACTACCAACAGCTTGACTTTGACATCTGGAGAATTTTTTTGAATCGATTCGAGCAAAATTTTGCCATATTGGAGATAATTGCGATCGAATGCAGTACTAACAGTTATGTTTGCCTGTTCGGATTTAAAGAGATTACCGAACCAACTCAGATCGATCGTTTTCATTGACTTCACAGCTAGCAAGATTGCTACCAATATATTTCACCTTATATAGAAATGAACAGTATTGCATCGAGTTGAAGTTTTAGATCGACAAAAAAAATTCACTCCATATAGAAGTGAATTAGCGATTGAGGTTATTGGATTTTTGTAAATAGGAAAGATACTTCTTATGTATGTGAGGAGTAAAGTGTTTATGCAACATTTAATTAAGATTAAAATAATCAATTAAGGTTGCTGCATTACGTCTTTCATAAATTCTGGGTCGTGAGCAGGGCTATAAACATCTGTTTGGACGTTAACATCAGTATTGACATTAGGAGTCGTAATTCCAGTCTGATTGATATTGCCGCCACCAACTTGTGTATTGTTTTCTAGATTTTGCTCGGGTGCTTTTTCGCCAACACTAGTTTGAACGCCGCCACTGACAACGTTGTTGTTGAAACAGTTTGGGTCGTTGGTTTGATTAGAGTTGTAATTTTGACCTGCTTGAGGATTTTTTTCACCGCTAACCCTGGTTTGTACGCCATAAGTAGTTTGTGTACAAGCATTGGCAGGTGATGTTAAAGAAGGAATTAAAGGAAAAAGAGCAGATAAAGACAGTAAAGCGATCGAGATAATGTTAATTTTCATGGTTCGTATCTCCCAATCAAATGTTCAAGGGTTTACAAGAATAACCTAACAAATTACTAAAAACTGAGCTGCACGCAACTTGCTTGCAGGAATCAGCAGAAAAAACTCTTTCAAGTTATGGTTGTTGCATCATTTGGTTCATAAATTGTTGGTCGTGAGCAGGGCTGTAAACATCTACTTGGACTGGGACTTGAGTTTGCACTGTAGGTGTGGTTATACCAGTTTGGTTGATGTCACCTCCTCCAACATGTTGGTTAAATTCTAAATTTTGCTCGGCTGCTTGAGAACCAATACTAACCTGTTGACCTACACCAACAACGTTATTATTGAAACAATTTGGATCGCTGGTTTGATTGGCGTTAAAAGTTTGATCTGTTTGAGGATTCCTCTCGCCGCTAACCCTAACTTGTACGCCTACAGCAGTTTCCGAACAAGCATTAGCGGGTGGGGTGACAGAAGGAATTAAAGGTAACAGAGTTGAAGCAGAAATCAAGGCGATAGAGAGTAAGTTAAATTTCATAGTTAGCGATCTCCAGATGGAATTTGACAAAGTTGATGAAAATCTCCTAACTAATTAAGTCAAAACTAATTAAGTCAAGCTAACAAGCTGAGTGACTCGCAACCAATTTTTAGTAAGTAGTTAGTATCAATAAACGAACCACAGTTATCTTCTTGGCTGTGTCATTCGGTTCATGAATTCTTGGTCGTGGGCGGGGCTGTAAACATCTACTTGGACTGGTACTTTAGTTTTGATATTAGGTGTTGTCAGTCCAGTTTGATTAATATTACCACCGCCAACATGTTGGTCGAATTCTAAATTTTGTTCGGCTGCTTCAGAACCAACACTAATCTGTTTGCCTACACCGACCACGTTATTATTGAAACAATTTGGGTCGTCAGTTTGATTGGCGTTAAAATTTTGACCTGCTTTAGGATTCTTTTCACCACTAACCCTAACTTGTACGCCTACCGCAGTCTGAGAACAAGCATTAGCGGGTGAAGTAAAAGAAGGCATTACAGGTACTAAAGCAGCCAGTGAAAGTAAACCGAAAGAAAGTAAGTTCAGTTTCATAGTTAAAAATCTCCTAAATAAAATTTTGCAAGAAAATCGAGAAGAAGTCGGATAGGTTTTATTAATGACCAAATTTTACTGGATTATTACAGTTCGATCGGTTTTATTAAGGACTTTTTTAAGAAGAGAAATTCTCATCTTAGTTTGTAATTGTTTCAATGCGATTTTAGATCTAATCCATACATAAAATAATTACGTCAGTCAATTAATTTTTATGCACTTAATTCTAGTTAAATTTGTGCGGACAACCACAAGATTGTTGGCAAAGTAACAAAAGCAATTGAAGTAGAAACAACGATCGATCTTGCTACCCAAGTTGTATCTCCACCAAATTCAGTAGCAAGAACAAGAGTACTAACTGCGGTAGGCATGGCACTTTGTAAAACTAGCACTTGTAAATCGAGAGTTTGCAAGTTCAAACCTCGCCCAACTAAATAAGCAAGCAAAGGCGCGATCGCCAGACGAATAAAAGCAGCTAATGCTTCTTTCTTTCCTAATCTAAAACGAGTATCAGCTAATTCAATTCCTAAAATAATTAGAGCTAAAGGAATTGCTGCTTGTCCTAATTGTTGGATGCTCTCGTCAAGTTTAAACGGTATGGCAAAGGGCAGCGATCGCCAACTCAATCCGATTAAAATCGCCCACAAAAGAGGTAATTTTAAAGTTAAGCGCAAGCCAAAATTAATTCCTTTTCCCTGAATTAAAGCTGGACCCAAGCCAAACATAAAAATACTCGAACCTATCATATAAATTATCGCTCTTTCTAGTCCCGCAGAACCTAAAGAAAATGCGACAAAGGGAAGACCGAGATTACCGTTATTGGAAAATAAAGTAGTCAGAATTAAACTTTTTTGAAAAGACTGAGAGACTTGAAGAATTTTACAGATGAGCCAGACTGCTAAATAAAGGCATAAAGAAGCAAGAGCATAAGCAACAATCAATCCAGTAGTACTTTGTAGCGATAAAGTAGTACGATATAAACTATCTACGATTAGCGCTGGCGACAGAATATAGAGACTTACTTGAGAAAGAGTTTGATTTTTGATCGCCACTAAGCGACTAGCAACAAAACCAATCAAAATAATCAAAGCGATCGGCACGATAGCGGACAAAAGTACAGACATAGCTTGAGCATTGATTGCAGGATAATTGGTTGTTTGTGCTAAGTACCCACTGTTATTCTGAAGGTTGGGACTATAGATTAGAAATTTATAACAATTATTCTCTATTTATATCTAATTTATATCTAAAAATTATTGCTGCTGAAAATTTGATGATTATATGGTGCTTTGAGAGGTTTACTATCCTTACTAGTCGGGGATAGGTTGCCAAGGCAACTCTCAATAACAGACCAAATTGCTCAAAATTAAGATAAATTGAGCATTTTTTCCAGTTGTATAGTTCGATACGGCTATTTGGTTAGCGATCACGCTAGCTTAGACTCTAACCAACTACATCTCTAGAGCAAATATTAAAAAAATATTAAGATAATTGCAATTTTGTAGTCTACAATAAAGTGAGTTGTGGTGTCTGGAGGGATAAAGTGTTTATAAGGCTTGCACAGCAACATCGTCAATTTGTCCGAGATTTAGTTATGAATCTTCAGGCTTTGGCGATCGTTCTAGAAAATCAGGGCTATTTAGCATCTTGCTACACTTGTGGTGGACAGATGAATAGTGCGTCGTTTATGGTGAGTTTAGGAGATAATCATCTGATTCGTTTCTTAGTCTCTGATTACGGTATTACTTGGACAGAAATGCGAGACGATCGCGAGTTAATGAAGCTTGAAGGAGCAGAAGCGATCGGACAACTGCAAGATTTAGCAGATTTGGTCAAATATCGTTTGCAATCGTCCCAGCAATCAATTGAAGAATCGTGTGAAGATAACAAAGTGATTCAGCATATTTAGAATCTTCTTCCTGTCTCTGTAGCTAAATCCGATCGCCCTGCTTCAATCAAGGCGCGATCGCGGATGCGACAAGAATCGCACAAACCACAGGGTTCGTCTTCTCCTTGGTAACAAGACCAAGTTTCGGCAATTGGAACTCCTAAAGCCAAGGCGCGACGGACAATATCTGTTTTGGAATCTTGGACTAAAGGTGCGATTAATTTGGGCGCGTTGCCCTCTAAACCAACTTTAGAAGAAAGATTGGCAAGTCGTTGATAAGCATCTAAATATTCGGGACGACAATCTGGATAGCCAGAATAATCGACGGCATTGATCCCAAGATAAATTGCTTCAGCACCTTTAGCTTCTGCAAGAGAGAGGGCGATCGCAATAAAGACTGTATTTCTCCCTGGAACATAAGTAGAAGGGATTGAATCTGGTTTGACTCCATCTTGAGGTACGGCGATCGAAGTATCGGTAAGAGCAGAGCCACCCCACTGAGATAGATTGACATCCACTACATAATGTTGATGAATATTTAGAGCTTGTGCTACTTTTGAGGCTGCTGCTAGCTCTTTTTGATGACGTTGCCCGTAGCGAAACGACAGGGCGATCGCTTCATATCCATCAGCAATGGCAATAGCAGCAGTGGTTGCTGAATCTAACCCACCAGAAAGTAATACTACTGCTTTTTTTTGGCTCATCTGTACCTTCCGACTTATACAAAAAGTCTATTGTTTGCTGGAGTCGATCGCACAATCATAGTCACTGATGCCTAAATTGGTGCCATAATTTTAAGTGCAAAACAAGGGGAAGTGGTTTTGTCCCAGCAAACCTACATTATGCCATGGAAAAAAACCGCCAAAAGTTGATTGAGTGGTTGCTGACAGAAGAACACCAAGAACAGGAAGGAAAACATCGGACTCATCCTTGGTGGCAAGTCATGTGTCTCACTGGAGTTGATTACTTCTCAACCCTGGGTTATCAGCCTGGAATCGCTGCTTTGGCAGCAGGCGCACTCTCGCTGATCGCTACCTTGATTTTAGTTTTGGGCTCTCCCGCATTTATGGTGATAAGTTTTACTTATTTAAATAAGTGGAGCTTTG
>CAZJTL010000157.1:0-12537 GCA_964548905.1 uncultured bacterium
GGGGTTTCGCACCAGCCTTCCGAGATTTACTCTCTTGGGGTCTTACGGTCGCTCCACAGACTGACACGGCAAGCCCTGCCGCCAAAATATTTTTAGATGCGTTGATATCCCTGTCATGGTTACTGCCACATTCAGGACAATCCCACTCCCGAATATTCAACGGCATCTTTTCGACAATATGCCCACAGTTCCCACACCTTTTAGAGCTTGGAAACCATCGGTCGATTTTAATCAGTTCTCGCCCATACCACTCACATTTGTAAGTCAGTTGGCGAATCAACTCACCCCACGAAGCATCGCTAATCGAGAGGGCAAGTTTATGGTTTTTAACCATATTTTTGATAGCCAAATCCTCAACTACTATCGTTTGGTTTTCACGAACCAGTTGAGTTGTAAGCTTATGCAAAAAATCTTTACGGGCATCGGTAATTTGAGCGTGGATTCTAGCCACTTGCAACCGTGCCTTGTGTCTGTTGTTGCTCCCTTTTTGCTTCCGAGACAGAGCTTTCTGAAGTCGTTTCAACTTCGCTCGTTGTTGTTTGAAGTGCTTGGGATTAGCAATCTTATCACCATTACTGGTGGCAATCAGGCTGGTTACTCCAACGTCCAAACCGATCTGTTTGTCACTTTTGGGCAGTGGTCTAACAGTATGGTCATCGACCAACAGGGAGACATACCAACGTCCGCTAGGGGTCAATTTAACCGTGATGGTGGATGGTGTGCATCCAGTTGGAATCTTTCTGCTCCAACGAATCGGCAATGCTTCGACGCACTTAGCCAAAAATACCTGTCCATCTTTCCAGCGAAAAGCCGACTTGGTAAATTCAGCACTGCCACCTTGATGCTTCTTCTTAAAGTTGGGATATTTCGCCCGACCTGCAAAGAAGTTGGTAAACGCTGTCTGAAGATGCCTAAGTCCTTGCTGAAGCGGCACACAGCTAACTTCGTTCAGAAAATTAAGGTCTTCCTCCTGTTTCCAACTTGTCAGCATGGAGGAAGTCTGACTATAGCTAACTCGCTCCTGACGCTCGTACCAAGCCTCTGTCCGCTCGGCTAAAGCCTTGTTGTACACCAATCGAGTACAACCCATCGTCCGACGCAAGAGAGATTCTTGCTCGGCTGTAGGGTAAAAACGGTAGCGATAGGCTTTTTCCACTCTCACATTTTAACACGTGTGTTGTGAGATTGATAGTGCTAGTCCATAGCGCATACTGGCGACCTCCCGTCGCTCACGCACAAGCCGTCCTTCTAGGACGGGGTTTCTACCCAATTTTCTGATGAAATTTCTGTATTTCAAGCTTGTCTTGTTCTAAACTTTTTTGTTGCTCTTTTAACTGTTCTATTTCTTCTTGGATGGCAATTTGCTGCTGTTCGGTTTCAATCTGGTAATTTACAATTTGTTGTTTAGCTTCTTCTATCAATTCTCCGATCTGTTTTTCTTCTAGTTCTAGATTGGCAAGCAAAAAACTTTTAGTTCTATCAGCAAATTTTTGAGCGACTTTTTGATAGTAACTGATTGAGTTTTTCCTCAGCTCTTCTTCTGCTTGTTTTAACTTTAATTCTTTTTCTTTTGCATATTGAGAAGATAATATTATGCCTAAAAGAATTATAATTACTACCAAGGACAAAATCGTAACGGCTAAAGCCAAAGTGCCATCAACTTTAATAAGATTAAGTGCGATCGCGATCGAAGCGACTGCCACAATTAGAAACATTAACAAATTAGTCTTAACTTTTCTAATAATATATTCAACCCAAGAGACTTCTTTATAGCTTGTTTTGTATTCTGGTTTGACAATGACTGTTTTAAAAATACTATGAAGGCTGGTATTTTCTAAAGAAGGTCGCCAAGATTTAGTAATATTTAAAAATGGCACAACTTTAAGAGTTTCTTTGATTTCCTTAGTTAGTTTTCTTAAACCTCCATCATGATAAAGATTGACGATATTACTATATTCTTGCTCTAGCCATTTTTCGAGCTGCATTTGACAAAGATAAAGCAAAGCTTCGTGAGTATTATTAAAACGATTTTTATTTTGTAATTCCAACTCAACATATTTAACCTTTTCTTGTTTAGTAACTAAGGGCTGCGATCGATTATAAATAAAATCCTCTAGTTTATGACAAATACTATTTTCAATTGAATCATCGAGTAATTGAAGTGTAGAGCGCTCGATCGATTCTCTAGCGTCTTGAAAAAAGATATCCTTGTCTTCTAAAGCTTGTTGCTGAGATTGCCGAGCTTTTTCTTGCCATCGATCGGGCAAGATTAACTGTTGCGATTTCTGTTGATTTTGCTGAATTTTTTGAATAGTTTTTCTATAACTAATGTCAATAACTTTTTCGATTTGAACAATTTGATTCAGTAATTTTTTAGCTATGCGATCGGCTAACTTTTCTTTAGTATTATTGTTTCTAAAATTTTCTAGCGATCGACATAATTGCTCAAATTCTAATTGAGCGTGGGGAACGACTAAAGTAGAATCTGAGCTAGAAAAATCACTCAGTAAAATTAAAGGAATTACCTCCATCTTATTAAGATCGAACTTCTGCTTAACCCATGACTCGATCGCAATCAGGTTATTTTGCATATATTGGGGAATTGAAGATCTATGACTTGGTATGGCGGTAATAATTAAAACTTTGCCAATGACATGACTATTAGCCGCCTCGATCCAATTTATTTCTCGCTCGGACAACTCTTCGACTAGATTGACTAACAAGCAAAAAACATCACAATTTAAAATATTTAAATCGATCGGTTCTGACGGCGCAGTATCAACAAGCTGAGGGGTAGAGTATTCAAAAACTAGATTTATACTAAGAGTAATATTCTTAGGAGAACCAAGACAAATGCGATCGCCTGATTGCAGGGGATAACAACCTGATATTCTTTTGTCATTAACATACGTACCATTTTTACTATTCAGGTCGCAAATTTGCCAGCCAGGATAATTATTAACGCCATCGATCTGTTCGAGCGGTTTGATTTGAGCATGAAAACCACTCACTTGTTTCAAGTTTTCGGATATGGGAATTTTAGCTTGAGGATTTCTGCCAATTGTCCATTTATGAGCTGGATTTAATTTATAATGAATCGAATTTTGCCGAGCGGCTGTTGATTCGACAATCAAGTTGGCATCAGCATAATTTGTGATTGGCTCGTTGGGAATAGTCTCGATCTGAACCTGACTAACTTGTCCTAATGAAGATTGATTAGTTAAAAGCTCTTGCAGAGCCTGTGCTAGTTTCAGCCATTGTTTATCACAGGCTATTTTAACTAGGAAGCGATCGCGATTGAGAGCGCTCTCAAGCTGAGTCACCTTGTTAATTATATTGGCATAGGCTGGTTCTCGATCTAGGCGATCGATAAGAAATCTTTGGACTGTTTGCAGGTGAGAGGAAAGTTGTTCGGATGGAGATTTCATAGCTTATTGTTGAGCTTTACGAATTCGAGCTTGGCTATTATCAGCGACTGCTTGAGCGCGCACTTGGGGAGTCACACAAACGCGATCGCCAGGGACGGCTTCTCGCCAAACGTAGCCGTCTATACAAGTTTCTGGATCGTAAGCAGAGTCATTTCTGCGCTCTTGAGCTTTAGAGTTATCAAAAGCAGTTCGCTCGCGCACTTGGGGAGTGACACAGATGCGATCGTTAGGGGTTGCTTCTCTCCAAACATAACCAGTTTTGCAAGCATCAGGAGATAGGGTTGCAGTTTGAATTGGTGCTGGTTGCTGCGCTGGTTTTTGTTCTGCTTGCTGCGCTGGTTTTTGTTCTGCTTGCTGTGCTGGTTTTTGTTCTGCTTGCTGTGCTGGTTTTTGTTCTGGTTTTTGTTCTGCTTGCTGTGCTGGTTTTTGTTGGACTGGAGAACTTACTTCAGGAGGAGAACTATTAACTGCGCTAGCAACTGGTTCTGGTTGAGAGAGGCTAGCTATTTTTTGTTCGATGTTTGCTTTTTGAGCATTCCAATAGGGGGTAGTAGCCTTAAGTTGATTAAGAGCAGCGATCGCCTCTTGTTTTTTATTTTGTCCGATCGCCTTTGTTGCTTTTAGCAAGTATTGTTGATTTGATTTCCATTCCTGTTCCCATTGCACTGACAATTCTTGAGCTTTACTTACAGCAGAAACGCTAACGGGAATTGCTCCTAGCATAGCGATCGCCTCTTTAAATTTCCCCTGTTGCTCGTATGTTGTTGTTGCTTTTGCAATTAAGCGATCGGACCAAACTTCGATTTGACTTTGAGCATTGGTATAGTAGTCAATAGAATTGACAGGAACTCGATCGGCTTGAATAATAGCTTCTTTATAGTTACCTTTTTTAGCTAACTGTTCAGCTTTGGCAAGCAATTGTTTAGCTTTAATTTCCAAAGCATTTGGTGCAGGAGTAACTTCTGCAAGTGATGGTGGTTGGGGAATTGAAGGTGGAAGTGGCTCTGGTTTTGGGGGAGTGGTTTTCGGTGCTGGGGTTTTAACTGGTGGTAAAACCGCTTGTGGTGCTGGTTTCGCTGGTTCTTCTTTCTTGGTTGCCGATTTTTGAGCCTTGGTTTTTTCTGGTTGTTCTTTGCTAGTTTTTTTGTTATCTTGAGCTGTTTTTTTAGCGACGGGTTCGGGTGTCGATTTAAATACTCCCGATTGAACTAATCCCCAACTTACTCCTGCGGTCAAAATTGCCGCACTAAATAGAGAGAGAAGCTTGGCGTTTTTGCTCCAAAAACTACGCTCTCGTCGAACCGAGCGACGTTGGCTCGCAGGCGATCGATAATTATTAGCAAAAGATTGAGCAGAACTAGAACTAACAAATGTGGCTGGATCTTTATCTCTGGATGGCGGTTGAGCCTTTCTAGTTTGAGGTTGAGGGGAACTAACAAATGTAACTGGATCGTAATTATTTACAGACGGTTGAGAGTGACTAGGTTGAGATGGTGGTGTACTGATATAGGTTTCTGGGGTATTATTTCTCGCTGACGGTTGAGAGTTATTAGGTTGAGATGGTGGACTGATATCGGTTTCTACATCGTAACTTCTCGCTGCTGGTTGAGAGTGACTAGGTTGAGATGGTGGTGTACTGATATAGGTTTCTGGGGGATTATTTTTTGCTGCTGGTTGAGAGTGACTAGGTTGAGATGGCGGTTTACTGATATAGGTTTCTGGGGGATTATTTGTTGCTGCTGGTTGAGAGTGACTAGATTGAGATGGCGATCTGCTGATATAGGCTTCTGGGGGATTATTTGTTGCTGCTGGTTGAGAGTGACTAGATTGAGATGGCGATCTGCTGATATAGGCTTCTGGGTTGTTATTTCTCGCTGACGGTTGAGAGTGACTAGGTTGAGATGGCGATCTGCTGGTATAGGTTTCTGGGGGATTATTTTTGGCTGGTTGGCTAACTTGAGCAGAATTATCTATTACTCCCTTAGCGAGTTTATTGTTTCCGAACTGGCGATCGATCTGTTGCAATTCGACTAAAACTTCACTAGCAGAACGATAGCGTTCTCTAAGATTGTGACGGATCATTTTGCTCAGCAATTCTCCTAAACCTGGACTAATCGATGTTAGATGTAGCCATTGAATTTCTCCTGTTTCATCATCTTCTTCTAATTTGCGAGGATGAACGCCAGTTAAAGCTTGAACGCACATCATTCCCAATGCATAGAGATCGCTGCTTGGTTTGGGTCTACCTCTAAGTTGTTCGGAAGGAGTATAACCAGGACTACCAATGTCGATCGATACACTCATAGCACGAGTTAATTCGCTTTGGAATTGCTTGACCGCGCCAAAATCAATTAGAACCAACTCTCGATCCGACTCTCTTCTAATAATATTGGGGGGCTTAATATCTCGGTGAATAACTCCTTTTTGATGCAAAAATTCGAGTACGGGTAGCAAACTTCTGAGCAAATTGAGGGCATATGCTTCGTCTCGTTTCTGACCTGGAATAATCTCTTTGGTCAAATCTTGACCGACAATCAATTCTTCAACCAGATAAAATTCTTGGTCTTGCTCAAAGTAAGCAAACAGTTGTGGAATCTGTCTATGCTTGATTACACTAGCCAAAATTTCAGCTTCTGTTTGAAACAAACGTTTAGAAGTTTCTAGAAACTTTGGGTCATTGATATAGGGTTTGAGGTGTTTGACCACGCATTGAGGATTACCTGGTCGTTGTTTATCTATAGCCAGATAAGTATGACCTTGTCCGCCTTTGCCCAAAAAATCAACAATTTGATACCTGTTTTGTAGTAATGTCCCTATCATCTGTTTTTTAATTGCTTAATAATATAACGATCGATTCGGAAGTTTCCTCCGAAGTCCTCGCAGAATTCGTGCTGTTTCTAAGCTCTCAAACTAAGTATATATAGGCTCTTAACCTAAATATCTATGCAAAATTAATTACACACTTTATATTTCTGTTCCTCTTCCCTCTTTCCTCTCTCCACCTTAAAAATTTAATCACCAAACCTCCTCGTGGCGGAAGCCCCTTTTTTCTAAACATGGGATGGTTTTGGTGCTGGACTTGAGACTGAAGGTTTCAAATTATAAATACCAAGTTTTGACGGTATTACCTTCACTACCGCTAGCAAGCTGCTGTCCATCTGGACTAATGGCAATGCTTCCTACTTGCCAAAGATATCCAGCAATAGTCCGCAATTGCTTACCAGTATGAATATCCCATAGTTCGATCGTCTTATCACCATTGCCGCTAGCTAACACCTGATTATCTGGGCTAAAAGCTAGAGTATTAATCGCAGATTGCAGACTGGAAATTTGCAAAATATCCTTGCCAGTTTGGAGGTCGAGCAATCTAATCGTGCGATCGGCACCAGCGATAGCTAAAATTATACTTTGGGTTGAGGAAATCTGATTAAAAGCTATAGCGTTGACTGCCATTCTTGTTTCTAGGATGGTTTGGATTTCCTCTCCTGTAAACAGATTCCAAAGTTTAACCGTGCGATCGTCGCTACCACTAGCAAGTATTTGACCATCTGGACTAAAAGCCACGGTATTGACTGCCATCCTATGAGCATCAAGCGTTTGAATTTCTTCTCCTGTTGAGAGATTCCAAAGTTTAATAGTTTTATCGTCACTACCACTAGCAAGTACTCGACCATCTGGACTAAAAGCCACGGTATTGACTGCCATCCTATGAGCATCAAGCGTTTGAATTTCTTCTCCTGTTGCTAGATACCAAAGTTTAATAGTTTTATCATCACTACCACTGGCGAGTATTTGACAATTTGGACTAAAGGCAATGGTGCGGACTGAACCTAGATGCCCAGACAAAACTTTGATATTTTCTTCTCTAACTAAATTCCATAAACTTTTTCCAGTTTGTCTATTAGCAACATATGTACTATCTAGATTGGTAGGTTGCGGGGCAAAATTAGGTGCAACTGCTTTTGGCTCTGGTGCAGGAGGTGGAGGAGTTACTAATTCAGAGTTGTCAGATGTTGCTTTAGATTTGTTGACAATTTGGAATTTTGGTAACAGAGAATGCAGACTGAATGGTGCGCTAGTTGGTGGATGATCCGCGTGAGATTGAGCCGAGCCAGCTTGAGCAGGCATGGAATGGGATTGGTTGGCAATTGGCGATGGCGATCGCTTTGATGGAGAATCGAGCGGTGCGCTAGTTGGTGAATTAAGCGAGCGAGATTGAGCCGAGCCAGCTTGAGCAGGTAGGGAATGGGATTGGTTAGCAATTGGCGATGGCGATCGCCTTGATGGAGAATCGAGCGGTGCGCTAGTTGGTGGATTAAGCGGACGAGATTGAGCCGAGCCAGCTTGAGCAGGTAGGGAATGGGATTGGTTGGCAATTGGCGATGGCGATCGCCTTGATGGAGAATCGAGCGGTGCGCTAGTTGGTGGATTAAGCGGACGAGATTGAGCCGAGCCAGCTTGATAGGAGGTAGATGGTGCAAAGAAATTGGTAGTTGGAGAAGCTTCTTGGCGGAGAGTTTGACGCGAAGAAAAAACGGTGACATTAACTGTTTGATATTCAAAGATTAGCTCAGCACCTTCTCTACCAAGTAAAATGCGATCGCCTGGATTGAGAAAATGACAGCCAGATAAACGTTGGTTATTAATGAAAGTGCCATTAGTGGCATTGAGATCGCAGACTTGCCAACAATATTGTCCACCCTCATTAACGAAGGAAATCTTGACGTGTTGACGAGACACTGTCGGGTAAACAACTGGATCGATGACAATATCGCATTTAGGAGTACGTCCAATAATTGTTTCTTGTTTGGGATCTAAAAAATAATGAATTGGATGTGATTCGTTATCGTTGCCTACTGCGCGATCGTTATTCAGCCTAAGCAACCATTGTGCGTCTGTATTTTGCATGGGAGGAGATTGAGAGAATGAAGGAACTACCATAGAGAGTAAAAGCGCGATTGAATAAAGTCTTTACCTTCTTCTAATTACGTCACCTGCCGAACCAATTAATTGGTCGAAAAAAAGAGTTATTGTTGAATCTTTTGAAACTGGGCTAGAGATTTTCTCAAAGCTTATGGGTATTATCCCTTAATTATTAGAGTTTTTTAGTTATTATTTTGCCAAAATTATAAAGACGATTAATTTAAGAGATTTTCGATCGAGACTAAAATTTAACTTTTGATTCTCGATCTACCTGTATTGGCAAAAGGAGGAAACTTTGAAAATGCTTTTTAAATTCTTTATCTTCTTTGTTGCGAGTTTTCTGCTAGTTTATTTACTTAGAGGTGTTGGTATACTAACTTTCCTGCCAGGTGGAATTATCTTAGTATTAATGACGTTGGCAATCTTTACTGGTTTAGTTTGGGGAATTCGGAAAACCTTGGGTTTTTAAACATTTGCTTTGAAGAAGGCAGTCCCGATGAAAAAAAATTCACCATCACCCGATCGAAAAAGGGTGTAGGGTGTGGGGTGTAGGGAAAAATCTCTTTCAAGTCACATGGCAGAAGAGGCGCGGGTGCTGAACCTGCGTCAGCACTCTAAGTGCTGTGGCAGAAGGATTGAGTCAAGTGGAGGATTGAAAACATGAGTAAATATGTATGTTCTGTATGTGGTTACGAATACGATCCAGCTATAGGCGATCCAGATAATGACATCGAGGCAGGGACAGCATTTGAAGATTTGCCTGAAGATTGGGTTTGTCCTGTATGTGGCGCAGAAAAAGAAGATTTTGAAGTGGCAGAATCGGAGTAATTAACCTGAGTTCGCGATAAGAAAAGGGATTCAACAAACTGCTCCACGGTTTTAGTCTTATCCTTTTAGTCTTTATTTAGGCTCCAGAGATAGTTATTAAATCGATCGACATAAATTTGTTTGGTTTGAGATCGATCGCGATCGCTAAATGCCTTTAACCATTCCTGAGATGGTCTAGCTTTAAATAGAAGTACCTCTTCAAATTGGTTGGCTATCTCTGGTATAGACGGGCGATCGCTTGAAGCAGAATCGAGCTTGCAACCATAACATCTCGGCTCTAATAAAAGACTTAGATCTTTATCTAAATAGCGACTCAAGGAAAAAATATCGCCAATTTCTGCATCCACGATCAGCAAAGAATGAGGATGACTCTGATTAATCACATCAGCTAAATTTGGTGTAGCCTGATTAGCTAGTTTAGTCCACCAAATTTCTGCTGGAGAGGCGATCGCACAAGAAATTAAGCCACTACTAAATAAACCTACTAATGTTAATTGCCACCATCTTTTTGCCAGCAAACTAATCCAAATCAAGCTTAATTTTTCTGACAGTAAATAGACAACGGCTAATTCAATTCCTAAAATCGCAGGAGTAAAATAGCGCAGTACAATTGACTGCTGACCTCCTTTAATTAGATCGGGCAATGTAAGAAATAGTGTAGGCAAAAAGATGAAAATAATGACAAATAACCAGACTTTTTTGGCTGTTTTTTTGTAGAGATGATAGAGAGAATAAGCAAACAGCAAACCAAAGAAAATAAAACTAGGAATGATCGATATTCTTGATAATAAAGGACTAGAAGATAGGTAATTCCAGTCAATAAAAATACGAGTAAAATTAGGAATCCAACGCAAGAGTAAAACAATCAAACTTGGCTGATAATTTGACCAAGATAAAGTCTGGTGAATTTGTGACAAATTTTTCCATACTACTAATAGCCAAGGAATAAATAGTAAAACTCCTAAACCTGAAGCTAAGCAAAAAGCTTTGACAGATTTGGTAAAACGAAATTTTTCCAGAATTAATAAGTAAATTCCATGACTAATCGTCACCAGAACCGATAAAGCAAAAGAATAGAAAGATAAAGCCGAAGTCAATGCATAAAGAAGCCAATTCCATTTAGTTTTTAGTCTTAATGCTCTCAAAAAAGAAGCGCTGCACAGAAGAATAGTTACAGTCCACAAGCTATATTCTCTAGCTTCCTGAGCATATAAAAAATGAAATGGAGAGATTGCAATTACTGCAACTGACAACCAAGCAGCAAAAGACGAGTTAAATAATTCCAGACACAACCAATAAATACAAGGAAAAGCTAACAGACTGATAACTACAGATAAGCTTCTCGTTACTGCGATCGAATTACCAAATAACTGCATCCAAAATCTAACCAACAGAAAATAAAAAGGCGAATGTTGTGGTTCTTCTTTAGCAAGACTTTCGATCGTATCAACTAAATTTTTATCTTGATTGGGTTGCTGGTATAGTTGTAATTCTTGAGCTGTAATTATCTTAGGTGTAGCAAATTGTTGGATTACTTCTGTTTCTGTATATCCAGATACTCGTAGCGAAGTATATGCTTCATCATACCAGTATATTTTGCCATCTAAATTGGCAAAGCGAAAACAAATACCTACTACTAATAATAAAATGCAAACAAACTTAGATATTTTCTCGATGGAAAGTTGTTTGCTATTTGATTTTTGCTCGAAAAACATTCAGTATTTTAAAGTTTGGCTAAAGAAATCTTGGTCTTCTTAAAGTTAATCAAAATTTTGATGAATTCAACAAAAAGTTTTAATGAAGTTAGCGTAAACTTTTTAAGTATTTTGGAAATTACATACCGCCTTGTTTTGTCTTCTTTCTCTACGCAAAACAAGATTAAACTACAATAAACACCTAATCCCTAATCCCTAATCCCTTTTTAGTTATGATGCACGGTTTCATTCCTCCTCAGCGTTACTTTCCCTATCTCACCTGGACAGAGATACAGGAAATGCCCGATAAAGAAAATGTGGTAATTATTCAACCGATCGGCGCGATCGAACAACATGGTCCCCATTTACCGATCGCCGTTGATTCTGCTATTAGTATGGGAGTATTGGGCAAAGCTTTACACAAGCTAGAAGCAAGCATTCCTAGCTATTCTCTTCCCTGTCTGTATTACGGCAAGTCTAACGAACATTGGCATTTTCCAGGGACGATTACCCTTAGCGCCCAAACTTTACTAGCAGTAATTAAGGAAATGGCAGATAGTATTTATCGGGCAGGTTTTCGCAAACTAGTCTTGATGAATTCCCATGGGGGACAACCACAAGTAATGGAAATTGCAGCGCGAGATTTACATCAGCAATATGGAGATTTATTAGTCTTTCCCTTTTTTACTTGGAGAGTTCCTCACATCACTAATGAATTATTGACTGACAAAGAAAAAGAATTTGGCATTCATGCTGGTGATGCAGAAACTAGTATCATGCTTTCTTTACTACCAGATCGAGTAAAAATGGATCGGGCTGTTTGCGAATATCCCTGCGGTTTACCAGAAGATGGTTTGCTAAGCATGGAAGGGAAGTTACCTTTTGCTTGGTTAACTAATGAAATCAGCAAAAGCGGTGTGTTAGGAGATGCTACACTTGCAACTAAAGAAAAAGGCGATCGCATCTTAGAATCTGTTGCTGATGGTTGGGTAAAAGTGATTAAGGATGTCTATAAATTTAGTCAACCTAATATTAACTCGCAACACCAAATAGACTAGTCGCATCAATATCAAGCATAGATTGGTATATTGGGTAATTAAAGAAACCAAGACGGTTGAAGTATTGAGAATGTGGTCACATTACGAGTAGTGCAGAATCTAAAGAATGTAGCGATCGCCCCTGAAGATGCTTAGCCTCAATTATCTCTTCCTTTATAAAGCGATCGATCTGCACCTCAATCTAGTTATTGTAAGGGCGAATTGCCATTCGCAAGGCGCGGATTCGGAATCTGCGTCCGAATAAAAAGCGCCGCCCCTACTGCTTTGAAACAGGAAGAATTTTTAGCAACCAATCAAACAAGCGATCGCTCCCAAGAAACTCTTGACGAGCGCGCGATCGAAGAAATAATGAACTTGTTGTCTTCTCAAGGCTTAGGCAAATAAAAAAATTCGGTCTCAGTATAGATACAAACAGACAAAGTGGAGAATTTCTCCACTCTCTGATGCTTGATTTGAGAAGAAACCACTCCTGGCAAAGCTTTGTAGCTACTCAGCCTTGCCCGAGCGAGCAATCTTAGTAACCTAGTTGGTTTTGTAAGTTGGTTTGATCGACGTTTTGAATTAAGTCGTTGCCATAACCTACAGCAGCACCAGAGTTAGAAGCAT
>CAZJTL010000158.1:0-12504 GCA_964548905.1 uncultured bacterium
ATCTGAAACATTCTGAGTTTCAGATCTCTCTACAATTTTTGTCCTGTACTTAGGGCAAAAGTACATCTTACTCTTTTAAGTTCATCGCCATCATCACCACCAAAAATAATTTTCATCGAATCAGGTTCTACAGAAATTTCTCCTTCTGAATCGATAAGACGCATACCGCCAGTATAATTTTTGGTAAAGCTATTAAATTTCTCCAATGCTTTGAGTGAGTCAAAAATCATCTGAACACTACGAACGCCAGTGTTTTTATTGCGGCGTAAGCTGACGTTACTTAGCTCTTCAGAGATACCTTGAAAAAATTCGATCGCGGGAATTGAAGTAGACATGACAGCATAGTTAAATGAGTATATCTAACTAAATTGTAACGAATTTATCAGCTTGCATTGCTACAAATTGTCGAGCGAGCGAAAATTAGAAATTCAATCTGGATACCAAAACATACCCTTAATCCCTTCAGGATCGAGAATAAAACCCAATTTGCGATAGAAATTAACCACTTGAGGATCGGCAAAAAGAGTAATATTACTAATATCCTCACTTCTGAGTTTTTTGATCGTATATTTCATCAAAGACTTGCCCAATCCCTTGCTTTGAAAATCAGGATCGACTACTACGTCCCAAATTGTAGCGTTGAAGGCATAATCAGAAGTAGCACGAGCGAAGCCAATTAAGCGTTTGCGATTGCCTTTTACTTCCCACATAGAAACAACCAGGAAACTGTATTGAATTGCTTTCTTGACTTTGCGTAAAGGACGACGAGCCCAACCGACGCGATCGCATAATTCTTCAAGCTCATAGAGATCGACATCTCTGTCTGTACTAAAAACGATCCGAGGCTGAGTGGAATGCTCGCTATCTAATGGCGTTGAATCATCATCCCACCTGCTCATGGACGAGGCGGGGACAGCTTCTGAGGTACTAAATAATTTTTTCCAAAAAACCATGCCGATGTGGCTTACGCTCTTTACCTGTATTTGTTGATCTGAAAAAGCCAATTGCTTATTTCTTAACTATATTAGTTTATTTTGCCGAGCAAAAGCATAAGTAGTTGCACAAAATTAAATTCACAGGTGAGGGTAGGCAAAAGGCAAGAGCGGAGTCGGAGTTTCTCCGCCTCCGAGCAAAAGGCAAGAGAAAATACAATTTGTGTAATTAATTTTGTTTAGGCACTTAGTCCGATCTCAAAAATCTGCCAGTATTTCAAAAAAGGATCTTCAGTTGCTATATTCGCATTGCGGCAAGTAACAGGATAGTAGCTCTTAAGATAGGATTATATTATGGCAACCATTGACATCTTGGGAGTGCCTCATGTTTACGAGTTAACCTCTCCCATCTCAACCTCGAATTCTCCTGTCCTAATTTTTATCCATGGCTGGCTGCTTAGTCGAAAGTATTGGCAACCTATTATCAGTCAACTATCTTCACAATATCAATGCTTAAGCTATGACTTAAGGGGGTTTGGCAATTCTCAGGTTGGATTAGCTAACAATCTCGAACAAATTGCTACCAAAACAAAATTGACCAAATCAGCATCTCCTAACAATAACAATAGTAGTGCTAGCTATACATTGGCAGCTTACGCTCAAGATTTGCAAATTTTGTTAGAGAAGTTGAAAATCGATCGAGCTTGGTTAGTGGGGCATTCTCTGGGAGGTAGTATTGCTTTATGGGCAGCAGATTGTTGCCCCGATCGAGTAGTTGGCGTAATTTGTCTCAATTCTGGAGGAGGTATCTATCTCAAAGAGGAATTCGAGCGTTTTCGTTACGCGGGAGAACAATTAGTCAAATATCGTCCCCATTGGTTGTCTCACCTTCCTTTTCTCGATTTCTTATTTGCCAGAACTATGGTAGCCAATCCTCTGTCTAATTATTGGGGAAGACAGAGAATTATTGATTTTGTCCAGGCATCTCCTGAAGCCGCTTTGGGCGCTTTACTAGATACTACCACCGAAACCGAAGTTCATGTGCTGCCGCAATTAGTAGCACGGCTACAAATACCAGTTTATTTTTTAGCTGGAGCCAAAGATAGTGTGATGGAACCCCAATATGTCCGCCATTTAGCCAGTTTTCACTGGTTGTTTGGAGAGGGCGATCGCAATGTTCTAGAAATTCCTAATTGCGGTCATTTATCGATGGTAGAACAGCCAAAAGAAGTAATTGCCTTAATCGAGCAAATTGTCAAAAAATATGAACGTTTGGAGTAGCCCTGTATCCTTCAGATTTAAGGACTAGGTTAATTTTAAGCTAATTGTTTAGTACAATCATTGTGTCACAATAGCATTAATAACAAATATAAATTTGAATTGCAAAGAGTTACTTGCTCAGGAGAAACTTATGTTACACCGCAAGATCTATCAACTCTATCAAGAAGGGCGAGAAGTTTGTATTTTCTTGCGGGATCAGCAACGATGGATAGAGAGCGGTCAGATCGTTGATTTTGAAGGAGATTTGGTGACTATCCGTTATGAAACCGAAGAAGATGATGAGGTTAGTTCTTGGGAAGAAATGGTTCGCTTAGAGAGCATCGGTGCGGTAACGCAAAAGCTGGCTTCCGTTCCCAAAATCAACTCCGAACTATTCGTTTCTGATGACTGCCCAGAAGCAGAGCAAATTCATCCCCGTTCTTCCGAATCTGAGAGGGATTAAAATAAGGCAGAAGGCAGAAGGCAGAAGTTTTTTTATTTGCTACTTTTTCTCCCTTGCCCCCTCTCCCCTGCACCTCTGCTGGGAAGTTGCCCGTTCCCTTCTAGTTTTGAAAAATCTAAGAATCTAGTTGTTCTAAAGGCTCAAACACAGGGCAGTAACCTTCTGGTGTTACTTTAAATCCGTAAAGTGGAGAGGCTTGATTCCAACAACGCTGGCTCCTATAGTAGCGACAAGTACTACAACAATCAACATCTGTAAGCATTCTCGCTTCATTGGTTTGATTGAGTAGTTCTTTTTGAGATAAACCTCGCAAAACCAAATCTTCTCCTTGCCAACGGGCTTCTAACAATCCAGTATCGGCAAAGTTATTCCAGCGCGGATCTTTTTCGATCGTATCGGGTAAGGTAATAGTGATAAAAGTACCAGTTTCACTAATTTCCCCTTCATATTGGGTTGGTAATGGCGCTGCTGGCTGAATAAATCTTTCTCCAATAGGCAACTCAACTAAGGTTCCAGCCGCAGGAGTATGCAATTGATAGCGATTTTGTAGCTCTTCTAAACCTGCTAAGTCGCTTAAATAGTTAGGGCTACCATGGACAAAAATAACGTGTTGAGGTCGCAAGTTATGAATTAATTGAGTAGTGTTGCGACCATCACTATGTTCTGCTAACAGATAGGTTTCAACCTTAACATTGGCAGAACGAGCAAGGGCGGCAATTTTTGCTGAGACTGAATTATTGAGGCGATGAGGATGTTCGGGGAGTAAAATCAGCCAAGAGCCAGTTTCTGGAGTTAAATATTTTTTGAGTTCAGCAGCGCGATCGATGATCGCCACATAAGGCGACTGACTGAAAGGAGGTTTAGCTTTAGGAGAAATTCTATACATACGCGGATAGACTCGCTCGTCCCAAAATAAAGGCTGATGCTTGGCAAAATTTTGGACTGAAGCAGGAAATTGAGCAAGCATCTCTAAATAAGTATCGCAAGCTTTAGCCACGGTACCATCAACCCAAATATCTAACTCCCGTCCTGTAAATTGATGGTGAGAACGCAACAATTTGAGAATCTCTTGTCCAATCCCCAAAATTGGCACTGGTAAAATCACATTTTGACCAGCCCCGATCGCTTTTTCAATCTTTTCCATTAACTGTTTTTCTTGTTGGCGACGATGGGGATGTCTTAAAGTACCGTAGCTACCCTCAATAATGAGTACGTCTGGTGCCAATCCTCGCAAAGCCTCAATTGACAATCCTTCTACCAACTGAAAATTAGATACAGAAAAATCTCCCGTATATAAAACCTTATAAGTACGTTTGGGCGTTTTATATCTAAATACTACTGCTGCTGCACCTGGTAGGTGTCCTGCTGGAAATAACTCCATGCTTAAAGATTCAGACAGTAATAAGGGAGAGCGCCAAGCTAGAGGAATACACCATTGTGAAACATCTTTAGCCTTCAGGTCCTGCCAATTGAAATGTAAGAGCTTGCTAGTTACTTCACTAGCATAAATATCAAGATCTGGAAAAGCCTCATGCAAAGCTAGCAAGCCTTGAGCATGATCTGAGTGAGCATGAGAACAAAAGACTAGCTCTACCGATAAACTTGGCTCAGCTTGTAGAGGTTGCAGATCTGTTAAGCCACAGTCAAGGAGAATGCGATGGGGCCCCATTTGTAATTGGAGGCAAACTCCTTCATCATTGTAACCAACGCCATAGGCAAGGCAACTTAACAAACCGTAACGATCGAAAGATGTAGGATGAAGTTTACTCATGTTCCTATGAGACTGGTTACTTAGGGTAAGGGAAAAGAAGGCAGAGGGCAGAAGGCAGAAGGCAGAAGGTAAATTTACTCCCTTATCCTCCTTGTCCTCCTTGTCTTCCTCTGCTCCCTCCGCTCCCCCTGCTCCCTAATCCCTAGTCCTTAACTCCTAGTCCCTAATCCCATTAATGAGCAGAACCATTCCCATCGTAATTGTCTGAGTCATAAAATCCGTTTTTTGTGCCAAAAAATAGGCAAGAAACAATAAAAAGACCAGTTAAGACAATCATTATTAATTTGATATCCACGATTGAGTTTGACTCCAACTAGACTAGGCAAATAGACTTATTTCCCTATTTTAGGACTCTAACACCCCATATTTAAGGCACTCTTTTAGAACAATTAACAATTGAGTAACAATTGAGAGATCGGAATCGAGTAATTGCTTTTAATTTTTTGCTTATCCTTGAGAACTAGCGATCGCGATCGGGATCTCTTCTACTTCTGACAATTGCTCTAAAACGAGACGATTTGATTGTTTACCCCCTGCCAGTCGCTTGAGTAGTTTAGGTCTGGGATCGTGGAGTAGATAAATAATTTCGTCGTTAATCAGCCATGTTTCTGCTGTAGTGACAACTTGCAATTTTTGTTCTCGCTTAATCAATAATGGTAGTAACTCTCCAGCGTCAATCAAGGTTTGCAAGCGGGTTTTTTGAGCAGAAAATTCTGGTTCTTTGAGCAGAGTTGTTCCCAACTTTATTTGTCCATCATCCAGATATTTATTCCAAGTTTTAATGGAAAATTGAGAGATAAAAGCTTGCTCGATCTTAGAATTATTACTATTAGTTTTCTGAGAGTTGGGCTGAGGAAATACAGCGAGGATGCGAGGCGGACGAAATTCTTCACTTGCTCGTTGCGCTAAAACGAGATTGACTTCACCATTGTTAGTCAATGCCATAAACGTTCCCATTGAATGAATGCCCGCTTCTTCTAGCACTTCTACATCTAGACCACTACTTTGAAATACAGACAAATTTTCTGCTTCTGCTTTTTGACAAGCTTCTGGATCGGTATCGATTAGAACTACAGATTCTCCAGCTTCTTGAAAAAGTCTTGCCAACAGGCGACCTAACGGATTGCAGCCAATAATCACCGCGCCAGTAGCACCACTAGCTGTTACTTGCAGCCATCCCGCCATCCAACGCGCAGTCAATCCTTGAACGAAGACGGTCATCATAATTGTCAGAAAGACTAAAGCTTTAATTGCATCGCCCCCGTTGATACCTTGTTCAGTCAAGATAATGGCAAATAAAGAAGCTACTGAAGCGGAAACGATTCCTCTTGGTGCTACCCAAGCTAAAAACAATTTTTGTCGCCAATTCATGCCATTTTTCCAAGTACACAGAAAAATGCTCAAGGGACGAACGATCGCCATTAAGGTTAAGACAGTCAGAACACTTCCCCAACCCAAGACAAAAATACTATCGATCGATAAATCGGCTGCTAGTAAAATAAATAGCACCGATACACACAAAATGGTTAACTGTCCCTTAAATCTTTTAATTAAGCGTTCTTCTGGCAAGGAGGAGGCTTTCAGGACTAGTCCAGCAACTACAGCAGCCATCAGTCCAGATTCGCTACGAACAGTTTGTGCCAAACAGAATAAACCCCAAACTCCTGCTAACACCATCAGATTTTTTAAATCTTCAGATATAAAATTAAATTTTTTGACACTCAAACCAAGCAGCCAACCGCCTAAAGCGCCAATGACAGTACCAATACCCAAGCGCAAAAACAAACCCAAAACGATCGCGCCTGGAGCGGCATTACTGTTAAGAATAGTATTGAGGACGACTACAGCCAAGATTGCCCCGACGGGATCGATCAATACGCCTTCGCCTTCAAGCAAAGTAGCAACGCGACGTTCTACTTGTACTTGTTTGAGTAAAGGTCCAATTACAGTAGGACCAGTAACTACCACCAAAGAGGCATAGAGAAAAGCAATCGACCAAGGAAACTCAGCTAAAGTATGAGCGGCAATCCCTCCACCAATTAAGGTCACTAGAGTGCCGATCGTAACTAAATTACGCAAACTACCAGAAACCCTGCCTAAATCTCTTAATTCGAGATTCAAACCTCCTTCAAACAAAATAATGGCAACTGAAAGAGCAACCATCACTTCCAAACCAACTCCCAAATAATGAGGATGGAGAAGATTTAGACCGTCAGAACCAAGCAAAATTCCAAATAAAAGTAAAAAGACAATGCTTGGTACTTTAAGATATTCAGCTACAACTTGAGCGCCAATACCTGCGATGACGGCAATAACAATTTGTAGGGCGATCGTAGATGCTCCTTCCATAAAATTTAGATGTTAGAGCGTCCTAGTGACGGTTTTACTATTGGCATAGAAATAATTGTCTACCTCAAGCCTAGTTGCAAATTGTTCCTGTTTTTTACTTAGGTTATGAGCGTCAGAAATATTCATAATTAAATAATCGTTCCCAAACCAAGATGGCTTATAGATGAAAGTATATTTAAAAAAAATTAAATAAAACAAGCGATTAGATTGGGAAAATTTTATTTATTTTTCTAAGTTTAACATTGGCAATCTGACAAAATTTAATGGGTAATACACTTTTTACGCAAGAGATACGCTATAAAAACGATAATAGTTCTACTATAACAATCGTATTTTAATTCTCAATTGACAAAAATTACTGGGAAAATAACTATAAAAATCTTTTTGTTTATGTTCTCGGTAATAGTTACTATTAATAGCTCGGCAATTATTCGCAAATCATGAAGCATCAAACTTTTGCTTGGGGTCGTTTAAAAAAACAACTTCGCGCCAAGACGGGTTGGATTGAGTCTCTATATGTTATAGGATTACTGCTATCAGCACTAATTATTTATGCGATCGGACTCGGCAGTGTACCGCTTCAAGATGGAGCAGAAGGGATAGTAGCGCAAGTAGCTAAAGAAATTTGGCTCTCTCCCCAAAAATTAGAAAATTGGCTGTTTCCAACTTTATGGGGTACGAATTTGATTAATCGCCTCCCCTTAATTCACAATTTAATTGCCTTGAGTTATAAACTAGGCGGTGTTAATGAGTGGACAACACGCCTACCTGGAGCAATTTTGACAGCTTGCTCGGTGCCGCTACTCTACAATATCGGTAGAGAAATTTTTCTCGTTCGCACTCCTGCCTTGTATTCGGCTCTAATTTATTTGACATGGTTGCCCGTATTGCGTCAAGGGCGCTTAGCGGTACTTGATGGGCCGAGTCTTTTTTTTGAAATATTGATAATTTTGTCGGTGTTGCGATCGCGCCGAGATTTGCGTTGGAGTCTGGGCATTGGACTGGGTTTAAGCGCTCTTTGTTCTATTGATGGGTTGTTGGGGTTAATTACAGCGGCGATCGCTTTGTTATTTTTAGCTTGGGATACACCGAGATTGCTATCTTCTGTTTACATGTGGTTCGGTATTTGTATCGGTACTACACCAGCGATCGCTTGGTATGTCGCTAACTGGCTCAATTACGAGCAAGTTTCTGGTCAAGCTGTTTGGGGCATCATTACGCAGCAATTTTGGCAACAATTTCAACCAGCATCACTGAGTAAAATATTCCAATCTAGCCGTTCACTGAGCCAAATTTTTCTTTACTCTTGGCCTTGGTTGTTGTTTGCCTTCCATGGAGTTAAATTAGCCTTTGATAATCGTAACTGGAGTTGGGCGAAGTTTGTTTTAGTTTGGTGTGCTGGCTATTCCTTGGCGATTTTGCCACTGTTGACCAAGCTACCAGAATATATTCTCCCGATCTATCCGATCTTAGCCTTAGCAGGCGGGGCAAAGCTGTCACAAGTACTTAATTCACCTAGTTATAAGCCTTATCCCCGTTTTTGGAGTTTCTTCTTGGCATTGTCGTCAGCATTGGTGACTTTTGCTTGCCTATATTTTGGTGCTACTCAAGCGATCGGGGTTTTTTCCCTGATTATTCTTGGTGCGATCGCTTTGAGTTTGGGTATGGCAGCCGTTTTGATTGAGAGACGCGATCGCCAGTTTATCGCGATTTTATTTTGGGGCATGTATGTTTCCCTAATGCTCTGGTTTTGTTCTACTAACTGGATTGGACAATTAGATCGAGCTTTTCCAGTTAAACCTGTAGCAGCAATTATTAAACGTGTCGTCCCCCCCGATCGGGTTGTTTATACTTCTGGTATCGATCGCTCTTCCCTCAATTTCTACAGCGATCGACAAATAATTCCCCTAGAAATTCCGAAATTAAAACAGCATTGGCAAGCTTCCTCAAACCCCTACTTACTACTCGAACCTCAATTGCTCGATCGACTCAATTTAAAGGCAGAGTCAATTAAGTTTTTAGATAGTAATGAAAATGCCAGACAAAATTTAGTATTGATTACTAAAAAAAATCCTTAGTCAAAGAAGCAGAGGAGCTTCAGGTGCAGAGAAGCAGGGGAGCATCTTGTGCAGGGGAGAGGGGGAGCATCTTGTGCAGAGGGAAACACAAACAACAAATAACCAATGAACCATGAACAATGAGCAATGAACCATGAACTACGTATTTTGCGTTGCTCAAATGTAATTTGAGTTGAATTGTTCGTGAAATTATTGAAGCTCAAAATTTTATTTTAAGGTCAATCTTCTAAGTTCTAGTTAATTTTAGTCGATCTAATGCAAAATTACTAAAAATAGTGACGCTGTCTCGATTGAAGCTCTAAACAACGTCACCAAAGTTTATTTTGAGTTAAATTATTAGTTATTAACTTTCTGGGTTAGCAGTTAACTTGTTTTTTTGTTAATTACCTTGGTTGAAACCTATTCTTCTTCGTCGTCTAATCCAGTAATTTGTTTGAGATGAATATGCTTTCTACCTAGGGTAATTTCAAACTCATCTCCTGGTTTTAAACCCATTTTCTTAGTGTAGGCAGCACCAATTAATAAATTATGATTAGACTGCACACTAATACGATAACTAGCAGAACGACCGCCGCGTCCGTGACCATTTGCACTGCTATCTAATTCAATTCCTTCTGCGTCAATGAGAGCATTAAGGAATTTCATCATATTAACTCGTTCTATACCATTTTTGGTGACAGTGTAATAACCGCATTCTTTAGCTTTTTCTTCTTTACTACGGCTGCCTAGTTCTCTAACTTTAGCAAGTAAGTCTTGACCAGTTAAGGGTTCGGGTTGGTTCGTTTTAGCCATCAAATTAAACTATAACTAATGAGTTCTCTGGTTTGTTAGGTTTAATGCCTAGCTAATTAATAGCAACAGCAAAAAAATTTGACTTTTCTAATTTGTCTATAAAACTATATTACACTCAGAAAGGAAAATTAATTCAACAGAAATTTTGATGAATAGCTAAGTTATCGATCGGCAATCTGTAAAAAATATTTTTAAAGTAATTTACAAAGGTTTTAGTTTCTATTATGGAAAGAAGATGAAGTTAACAACTCGCGGTCATTATAGTGTAAAAGCTTTATTAGATCTCAGTTTACAAGCTAGCTCTAACCCCGCTTCTGTGAAAGAGATTGCTGCTCGTACTAATTTACCTGCGCCTTATTTAGAAAAATTATTAATCGAAATGCGTCGTGCTGGATTGGTTAAATCGATCCGAGGTTATAGAGGAGGTTATCAATTAGCTCGTTCTCCATCAAAAATTTCTTTAGGACAAATTTTAGAAGCTGTAGGAGAAACTATTGAACCTCTTCCAGGTTATCATCCCAATTCCCAACAAGCTGAAGATTGGGTGACATTTAGTCTTTGGAAACAAATTCATCAAAAATTGAAAGAAGCATTATATAGTATTACTCTTGCCGATCTTTATTATGATGCTCGTAGTTGGCAAGCTTCTATTGGCGAACAGACAAATTTTGTCGTTTGAAATATTTATTCTATTTTTAGATAGATGTTTTAGATAAATGAATAAATTAATTACTTATGAAGGTGGTTGTCATTGCGGTGCGGTTCGTTTTCGCGTACTTGTCGATCGACATATAGCAAAAGATTGCAATTGCTCAATATGTCGGAAAAAAGGTTTTTTACACTTAATTGTTCCGCCCGAGCATTTTACCCTACTTAGTGGTTCTGAAGTATTAAATACTTCTACATTTAATACTGGCATTGCCAAGCATAAATTTTGTCGAATTTGTGGCATTCATCCTTTGTATCATCCTCGTTCCCATCCCGATTCAATTGATGTCAATATACGTTGTTTGGATGGCGATGTTCTTTCTCAATTTGAGATTCGTTTTTTTGACGGGGTTAATTGGGAAAAAAACGTTCACAAGATTAAAGAATAGCTATTGATTTGTGAAGATTTACTCTTGTTTAGATGACCCAATTTAATCATTAAATGATAGTAACTTTCGATCGCGCTGCTTTAGTACTGATATTTGCGGCTATTGTTGATTATTTAATCGGCGATCCTTGGGGATGGTTGCACCCCGTAGAGGTGATGGGATGGGTAATTTCTGGTGTTACTAATCTAACCATTAAATATTGCCAGCAAAAATGGTTGCGTCGTCTCATTGGTATGGGCTTAGGAATAGGATTAATTGTTGGTAGTGCGGCGATCGCCTGGTGGATTATGCAAATATCTATAGGTTTAAATCTATGGTTTGGTTTAGTAATAGAAATAGTTATGCTAGCTAGTTGTTTTGCTGGTAGAAGTTTGAGAAATGCCGCGATCGATGTGTTGCAACCCCTACGATTGAAAGATTTAGAAACTGCTCGTTTTAAATTGAGTTTATATGTTGGTAGAGATACGGCTAATTTATCAGAACCAGAAATTTTACGAGCTATTTTAGAAACCGTTGCTGAAAATACTACCGATGGAGTAACCGCGCCACTTTTTTACGCCATTGTTGGTGCTTTTTTACCAGGAGTAGGTAGTGTTCCTGTTGCGATCGCCTATAAAGCAGCAAGTACTCTCGATTCAACCATCGGCTATTTGAAGGAACCTTATTGCGATCTCGGTTGGTTTAGCGCCCAATTAGAAGATAAATTAACTTGGCTTCCTTGTCGATTAACTGTCTTAACTTTGGCACTGTTGTCAGGGAAACCAAAACAGGTTTGGCAAATTTGTCAGAGGGATGGGGTTAAAGATCCCAGTCCTAATTCTGGTTGGAGTGAAGCAGTGTTTGCAGTAATTTTGAGAGTACAGTTGGGTGGGGAGAATATTTATGGTGGAGTGCTAAAAAAGAAACCTCTGTTGGGAGATGCTTTAGAAGAGATTACTCCCCTCAAAGTTGAATCTGCTTTGAGATTGATGTCCTGTTGCTTTTTGATTTGGTTAGCGATCGCGATAATGGTATTGCTGGGACAATCGATTTGGAGTTGAGAGGAATTGATTTAATTTTGCATCTGCTTTTCGCCAATAACCAGTCATAACGACATGGTTGAAAGATAACTCTTCTCTTCAATCTAGCCAATGACCAAACTCTTCAACAAAGCTATCTCGCGCGATCGCCTGACGAATTTCTTGAGTAAATCTAACTAGCTCGTGAATGTTATGTAAAGACAAGAGAATATAACCGAGCATTTCCCGCGATCGCACTAGATGATTGAGATAAGCACGGCTAAAATTCTGACAAGTATAACAAGAGCAAGTCGGATCTAACGGTTGAAAATCTTCCCTGAAACAAGCATTTTTTAGATTCCATCGTTCTCCTCTTACCATCGCCGTACCGTGACGACCAAAACGAGTTGGAATCACACAGTCAAATAAATCTATACCTGCGGCGATCGCTACTACCATTTCTCGATAAGTACCTACCCCCATTAAATAACGAGGCTTATGGAATGGCAATAAAGGTGTCGTCGTGCGGACTATTTGATGAATTAATTCAGGTTCCTCACCTACACTTACCCCACCAATCGCATAACCAGGCAAATCTAACTTCACCAAAGATTCAGCCGCACCACAGCGCAAATCTTCATAAATACCACCCTGAACTATACCAAACAAAGCTTGTTCTTCGAGACGCTGATGAGCGTCCATACAGCGCTCTAACCAGCGATACGTTCGATCTACTGCGGCGATAACATCTGTTTTGGCACTAT
>CAZJTL010000159.1:0-10307 GCA_964548905.1 uncultured bacterium
ATTAGGTCGTCACGCTATTCATCAAAGTGCAGAAGAGGGAGTTAAGCAACAGCTCAGCAACCAAAATTTATTAGCAGGGGAAGAAGCTAGTCATCTACTGGAGCATCGCTTGCAATCAGTGACAACAATAGCGCAAAATACTTTAATAATCGATGCTGCTCGTAATTCTGGGCAGAAAAGCCAAATCCAGCAGTTAGACAAATTGCCCATCGAGCTACTAGAAAAGCGTTTTGCTAGGACTAAACTGACTCAACCAAACCAAAGTTTGAACGATTATTTGCGTAGGGTAGCTAAAACCCTGAAGATGGCAGAAATAATTGTCACCGATCGCCACGGTTTTAACGTTGCTTACGACCGAGTTACTTCAGACTTTGTCCAAAAGGACCAATCTTGGTGGCAAGAAGGCAAAAATAAGAACAGTTGGATTGATTCTCCCGCATTCGATCGCTCTAGCGATACTTTTGGCTTCAACTTAGTACAAGCTATTAAAGATCCAAGCACAGGAGAATTTTTGGGAATAGTCAAAGCAGTATTGCCCTTCGAGCAAATTGAAGCACTCAAGCAACTAACTCAATATAATAGCTTGCCTGAGTCAATGCAATTGCAGTTTATCGAACCAAAAACTGGTCAAGCATTACAAACTTTTACTAGTAAAGACACAAGCAAAACCACCGATTTAATTGGCGGTGAAATAATTGCCTCGGTAGCATCGCTGTTAAGCCAAGCCCTTGAAGATAAGAGCCTCACCAAAGAGGAACTCACAGAGCAACTAAGCAACAATTCCTATCTAAAAGAAGTATCGGTTAATATCAAAAATAACTTGAATGGCAAAAAAATAGTCTCTGCCTATTTTATCTATCGAGATCGAGAGTATAGCTTATCAAGCCTTGCTGGCAACAATCTTATTGTTAGTACTTCTCTGAGCCATGGCGATGTAGAAAGTGCTGGAATGGAATGGTTAGGAATTCTTGGGATCACAGTTGCTACGCTTGGGGGAGTAACAATCGCGACTACGCTATGGTTAGCTCGTCAATTATCTAAACCCCTAGCTAATTTAGCTAGCACAGTCGAACAAGCAGCATCTGGCAATCTCGACATTGTTGCTCAACCTAGCGGAACCATAGAAACCCAAATCATAGCTGAAAATTTTAATAAATTAGTAGGACAAGTTAAAAATCTAATCCAAGAACAAAATAATTCTCTAGAAGAACTAGAGCAATCACGCCAACAGGCAGAAATTCTCGCCGAAGAACAAAAGCAAAAAAGCGAAAACATTCAAAGAGAATTGCTCAATCTACTTGGTGACGTAGAAGGTGCATCTACAGGAGATTTAACTGTCCGTTCCCAAATTAGCGCAGGGGAAATTGGCATTGTCGCCGACTTTTTTAATGCGATCGTTGAAAGTCTTAGGGATATCGTCATTAGAGTTAAACTAGCTGCAACTCAAGTCAATAGTCTAGTTGGCAAAAACCAAGATGAGATGAGTCAGTTAGCCACAGAATCAATTCTCCAAGCACACCAAATTGTGCAAACCCTTGGCGCAGTTGAACAAATGGGGCAGTCGGTTCAAGAAGTAGCCAATAATGCCAGAATTGCAGCCGAAGTCTCCCGTGATGCTTCTAGCGTAGCAGAAGAAGGCGGTGCGGCAATGGAAAAAACCTTTGCTAGTATCCTACAACTGCGAGAGACAGTCGCAGAAACCACCAAAAAGGTAAAACGGCTAGGTGAATCCTCCCAACAGATCTCAAAAATTATTTCCTTAATCAATCAAATTGCTATGCAAACCAACCTGCTAGCCATTAATGCCTCGATCGAAGCTGCGCGTGCTGGCGAAGAAGGTAGGGGATTTGCCGTAGTAGCTGAAGAAGTCGGAGAATTAGCCGCACAATCAGCAGAAGCAACCAAAGAAATTGAAGCTGTCGTCGAAAATATTCAAAGAGAAACTGCCGCAGTAGTTAGGGCAATGGAAATAGGTACTGCTCAGGTAGTGGAAGGAACTCACTTAGTTGAAGATACCAAAAAGAATCTCGAACAAATTGTTGCAGTATCCTTACAAATCGATCGCCTGCTTCAGTCTATTTCCTCTGCTACAGTGTCTCAAGCACAAACATCCCAAATTGTTACCAATCTAATGCAAGAGGTTGCTAATGGCTCAGAACGAACTTCTGATGCTTCTCAAAAAGTAGCGGACTCTCTCAACGAAACAGTTAAAATTGCCCAACAATTGCAAGCATCTGTAGAAACTTTTAAAGTTGAACCAGAGAATTGAGGGGTTAGGGGTTAGAGGTTAGGGATTAGGGAGCGGAGGAAGCGGAGGAAGCAGGGGAGGCGGGGGAGGCGGGGGAAGCAGAGAAGCACAGAAGCACAGAAGCACAGAGGAATTACCAATGAACAATGAATAATGAACCATGAACAATGAACAATGAACCATGAACTATCAATTAAGAAGATGACAGTATGTCTGAGGAGAAAGAACAAAAGCTACGCTTGCAATTTTTGGGAGAAGCTCAAGAATATCTCAATGCGATCGAGTTAGGATTGCTGAGAATTAGTTCTACAAAAATCGAGAATCAGCGTATCGATGAAATTTTAAGATCTGCTCACTCAATTAAAGGTAGTGCAGCCATGATGGGTTTTGGACAACTCAGTCATTTTGCTCATCGTTTAGAGGACTTTTTTAAAGTAATCAGGGTCAAAAAAAACGAGGTAGTTGACGAAGAGGTCGAAAGTTTTTTGCTGATGGCGGTCGATCGCCTCGCTCAGATAGTTAAGCAGCATCTTCAAGAAATCGAACTCGATCGCACTTGGCTATCTCAAGAAATTATCCCTATTTTTGAGCAACTGCACCAACGTCTTGGCGATCCAGTACCCGAAGATGCTAGCGCCATTCTTGCTGCCGATCTCGAAGCTGACATGAGTGTATTAATCTTTGAGACAGAAGTAGAAGAATGTCTGCACAATTTAGAAGAAATCCTTGCTATTGGTGAGCCAAAGCGTCTCAAGGAAGAATTGTCAAATGTAGCCCAAATGCTCTCTGGTTTGGGGGAAATGTTGGAGTTGCCTGCTTTTACTAGTTTGTGTCAATCGACGCTCGAATATTTAAACGAAGCAGCTACCGAAGAAATTCAACCGATCGCGGTTGCAGCTATCCAAGCTTGGCGACGCTCTCAGGCTTTAGTTGTTGTCGGACAAATTGAGCTACTACCAACTCAATTAGAATTAAGCAAAGATCGAAATGCTGTTAGTACCGAACAGACTAGTAATAATAATACCGAACAAATTGATGAAACTTCTACTTCCCTAGAATCGATCCCTGCTTTTTTAGACACAGATAGAACCGAGGAGATCGAGGCATTTGCTTCCTTAGCAGATATTGTTGATGCTAACCCAGAAACAATTTTAGCTCCAGAATTAGAACAGACAGAGTTAGCTGCTTCTGAACTAACTCAAGCCTCAGACTTCGATCGCTTCTCCACTACAAAAGATATAGAAGTTAAAAGCGTTGAAGATGAGACCGATAAAACGATTAGAGTCGCTGTTGGACAATTAGAATATCTAAGCGAGCTATTTGGAGAAGTAGCGATCGAGCGCAATGCTCTCAAATCCCAACTCAAAAATTTACGCTATTTAGTCGGTCTTCTCAACCAGAGAATTAAAAAACTGGAACAATCTAACTTTAGCTTGCGCGTCGCCTACGATCGCCTGACTACAGCAGAAGCGTTTACCAACAATCCCAATGCAACTTTCATTTCTGGGCCTGATTCGAGAGCAGATGCCCATTTTCTCGCCAGTAGCGAAGATGGCGTGTCATCTTTCGCTCAGAGCAACAATAGCTTTGACGCTCTAGAAATGGATAGCTACAATGACATTCACTTACTCTCTGGCGACGTAATGGAAGGAGTAGTGCAGATTCAAGAAGTCAGTCGAGACTTGGATCTTAACCTAGAAGAAACCGAACGCAACGCTCGCCAACTCAATCGCACTACTAGGCAAATGCAGAATACTATTACTCAAGTGCGGATGCGTCCCCTTGAGGATTTAGTAGGAAGATTTCCTAGAGCATTGCGAGATCTGGAACTGCAATATGGCAAAAAGGTAGGGTTGCAAGTTAAAGGTGGTGCTACACCGATCGAGCGCAGTACGATCGAAGCCCTCAACGATCCTCTACTGCATTTGTTTCGTAACGCTTTCGATCATGGAATTGAATCCCCAGAGATTCGTCAAGCACGAGGTAAACCAGAGCAAGGAACGATCGCTATTACTGCTACCCATCGAGGCGATCATACCATCATTACCGTAAGCGACGATGGTGGTGGTATTAATCTAAATAAAATTCGCGCTAGAGCCTTAGAAATGGGCTTAGATGCTGAAGAAGTAACTAATGCTAGCGATAGCGAACTTTTGGAGCTAATTTTTGAACCAGGCTTTAGTACTGCGGCTGAAATTACCGACCTTTCGGGTAGAGGTGTAGGGATGGATGTGGTACGTACTAATGTGGAAAAAGTTAAAGGAAAAGTTGAAGTTAGTACTGAATTTGGTATAGGCACTACTTTTACAATTACCGTTCCTTTTTCGGTTTCAGTAATGCGAGTTTTACTGGTAGAAAGCGATGGTATGTTGTTCGCCATTCCTACCAACGCCGTCGAAGAAGTATTGACAATTTCTCCAGAGACAATCTTGGCAACAGACACAGGAGAATCGATCGCGCTTGATGACAAGAGTGCTAGTTTAATTCGCCTAGCACGATGGCTTCAGCTTCCCGATCGCGCCGAGCGTTATACTTGCGATGAAATTCCTGCGATCGATGAACCAACTGTTTTAATAATCGCCAAAGCCGATCGATTATACGCCATTCAAGTAGAGCGTTATTGGCGGGAGGAAGAAGCAACCATTCGCCAAATAGAAGGATTTATTAAAATGCCGCCAGGATTGACTGGTTGTACGATTTTAGGAGATGGTCGAGTTGTCCCTCTCGTAGATACTTTTGCCCTAATCGATTGGATTGAAAACACTAAAGCAGAAAATCTTGCTGATGGTAGTGAAGAACGTCGTTTGGCTGGCTTAATTCAAGGGATTAGTAGACAACAATTTTTAGGATCGGAATCAAAGGCGATCGCTCGAAGAAAGACCATTCTGGTAGTCGATGATTCGGTTAATGTGCGTCGTTTTTTGGCACTAATGTTAGAAAAAGCCAATTATCGAGTCGAACAGGCAAAAGACGGACTAGAAGCTTTAGAAAAACTGCAAGCAGGAATAATAGTTCAAGCTGCGATCTGCGATCTAGAAATGCCACGCCTTGATGGTTATGGCTTCCTGAGTCGCCTTAAATCACAAGAGCAATATAAAGCTATTCCCGCGATCGTCCTCACCTCTCGCAACAGTGACAAACATCGTCGTCTGGCAATGAATTTAGGCGCAGCAGCTTATTTAAATAAACCTTTTCAAGAACCAGAATTATTAAATATGTTGGAGGAGTTACTGACTTAAAATCTAGCGGGCGAAGCCACTCGGCTATAATATGCCGTAGAGGCTTACGGCTGGAAAGCTATAACCTATATTGTCAGATTCAATTCTCCCATGGAGAGCTATGTCAACCCCCGACCTATACGAAACAGATTTCTATGGCTGGACGCAAAAGCAAGCGCGGCTGCTGCGAGATGGAAATTGGGAGTTACTCGATATCAACAATTTGGTGGAGGAGATTGAATCGTTGGGCAAACAGCAACGCAGCGAATTGGTCAACCGCCTAAGTATTCTACTCGGTCATTTGTTGAAATGGCAGTACCAAAACGAAGGTCGCAGTAAAAGCTGGTTTGCTACAATCCGCGAACAAAGAGAGAGAATTATCGAGCATATCGATGAAAATCCTAGTTTGAAGCCCTACATCTCCGAAGCGATCGCCAAAGGTTATCGCAGTGGACGAAACTTAGCCGTAGGGGAAACGCCTTTGAATTACCAAGATCTGCCAGATGCTTGTCCCTATAGCATTGAGCAGATTATCGACACTGAATTTTTTCCTGAAGAGAGTGGACAAGCAATCTTATCACAACACTTTTGGGAAACTTAATAATCTCCTCGCTAATTAATTTGGCTGTCGATAATATTTATTTACTACCTATACCTTCGCCATGAAAATCCTTCATCTCTCAGATATTCATATGGGAAGTGGCTTCTCCCATGGCAAAATTAACCCAGAAACAGGTTTAAATACCAGACTTGAAGATTTTGTCAAAAGCTTGAGTCAATGTATCGATCGCGCTATTAATGAACCAGTAGATTTAGTCTTGTTTGGCGGTGATGCTTTTCCTGACGCTACGCCGCCGCCTTACGTTGAGGAAGCATTTGCCTCGCAGTTTCGCCGTCTGGCAGATGCAGATATTCCCACCGTACTGTTAGTAGGCAATCACGACCAACATTCTCAAGGATTGGGTGGAGCAAGCTTATCAATTTACCGAACTCTAGCAGTACCTGGATTTATTGTTGGTGACGGAATCGATACCCATCGGATCGCTACTACTAACGGAGATATTCAAATTCTTACCTTACCCTGGTTAACTCGCTCGACTCTCTTAACTCGCCCTGAAACAGAAGGACTATCTTTAGCCGAAATCAGCGATTTACTCATTCAACGCCTTCAACCAGTCTTAGAGGCAGAAATTCGCCGTCTCGATGCAGAAATTCCCACTATTTTACTAGGTCATTTAATGGTCGATCGCGCCAATTTGGGTGCAGAAAGATTTTTAGCAGTAGGAAAGGGTTTTTCCATCCCTTTAGCGCTATTAACCCGCCCAGAAATTGATTATGTAGCACTCGGACATGTTCACAAGCATCAGAATCTCAATAAAAAAAATCAGCATCCACCTGTAATTTACCCAGGAAGTATCGAGCGAGTAGATTTTAGCGAAGAGAAAGAAGATAAAGGTTATGTGTTAATCGATCTCGAAAAGGGAAAAGCAGACTGGCAATTTTGTCCCCTACCAGTACGTCCTTTTTGCACCATCGATCTAGATGTGTCCGCAGAATCAGATCCACAAAAAGCAATTTTAAAAGCGATCGCCAAACAAGATCTCAAAGATGCGATCGTGCGCTTAATTTATCACATTCGTTCCGAACAATTAGACTTAGTTAACGTTTCCGCTCTTAACGAAGCGCTTAAGGGCGCACATAATTACACGATTCGACCAGAATTAATTTCTCAATTAGCTCGTCCTCGTTTACCAGAATTAGGGGTAGGCAACAGCCTCAATCCTCTAGATGCTCTTAAAGCCTACCTCAACAATCGCGAAGATCTTCAAGATATATCTCCAGATATGCTAGAAGCTGCTTACAATCTACTCGATGAGGAAGAGATTCCGTTTTAATTTCCATATGTTGACCAGCTTATGAACTTTCTTGGTATTGACTTTGGTACTTCTGGTGCAAGAGCAATTGTAATCGATGAGGAAAAAAATATTGGTGCGGAAGTTCAACATCCTTTTAAAAAAATACAATCAGAAAGTTGGACGATTATTTGGCAACAAACCTTATTTAATCTCATCGCTGCAATTCCACTAGAAATTAGACAACAAATTGAAGCGATCGCGATCGATGGTACTTCTTCTACAGTAATTTTGTGTGACGAACAGGGCAATCCTTTAGACTCTCCCATTCTCTATAACGATGGACGAGGTGCAGCAATTTTAGATCGGGTTCGAGCGATCGCGCCTGAGAATCATACTGTCATTAGTTCTACTTCTAGTTTGGCAAAACTATTTTGGTGGGAGCGACAACCGATTTATTCTCAGGCTAAATATTTTCTCCATCAAGCAGACTGGCTAGCTTTTCTCTTACATGGAAAATTAGGTATTAGTGATTATCATAATGCCCTCAAATTAGGTTACGATGTCGAGCGGTTATGTTATCCCAATTGGCTAGAAAACTTACCTTTATTCGAGCTATTACCCCAAGTCTTAGCAACAGGAACACCTGTAGGAGAAGTAAGCAAACCAGTGCGCGATCGCCTCAATCTTGCCGATAACTGTCTTGTCTGTACTGGAACGACTGATAGTATTGCTGCTTTCTTAGCTAGTGGTGCTAGCAATTGCGGTGAAGCCGTTACCTCTTTGGGTTCAACTCTAGTTTTAAAATTATTGAGTGAAACTAAAGTAGAAAATTCTCAATTCGGTATCTACAGTCATCGATTAGGCGATTTATGGTTGACAGGTGGTGCTTCTAATACTGGTGGTGCTGTATTAAAGCATTTTTTTAGCGATCGCGAATTAGCTAGTCTCTCTCAACAAATCGATCCAGATCGAGAAAGTCCTCTCGACTATTATCCTCTCTTGACTCCAGGCGATCGCTTTCCCATTAACGATCCCAATTTATTACCCAAACTCGAACCTCGTCCAGATCGTCCTGTCGAATTTTTACATGGTTTGCTCGAAAGCCTAGCCAGAATTGAAACCCTTGGCTATCAAAAGCTGCAACAATTAGGTGCGAGTAAACTAACTCAAGTATATACGGCTGGAGGCGGTGCTAAAAATACCACTTGGCAACAGATTCGTCAGCGTCATCTGCAAGTACCAGTAGTCTCTTCCACCCATACAGAAGCAGCCTATGGCTCGGCTTTATTGGCTCGCGCGTCTATTGGCTCGGTAAATCCCTAGACTCATCGATTGCATTAGTATCTGAAGCGATCGAGACTTTGATACGGGCGATCGACAAATTACCTTGAAATCGATAAAATCAAGAATTAAATAATTAATCTATAGCGCTACACTTCGATCGCCTTATGAAAAAGTATATACAAACTACCCAAGCAGCATCCCTACTCAATCTTTGTCCTCAAAGAGTCAGAAAACTTCTTTCACAAGGAAGAATTAAAGGAGCTTTCAAAGATCGACAAGGTTTTTGGCAAATTCCTTTATACTGGGGCGTTCCTCAAGTCATTCCTGCGAACAGAGGACAAAAAGGAACTTGGAGAAAAAGATTAGTTAAGCAATCGACTATTATACACGTCAGGCAAGATCGATTACGACATAATCGAAAGTACGCTACAAACGATCCTGTTATTACTATTCGCTCTGGCAATCGCTTAACCTATTGTCATGAGGCAACTATTGAAGGAAACTGTAAACTTGTTTATCAACCAGATCGACCTCTCAACTGTGGTGCAACACTTTGGCTTGAAATTAAACCGACAATCAAGGTGAAAAGTAAGACAAAAAATTGAACTGGTAGTTAAATTACGTAATTTAATGATGCGGTTCTCCCAACATCACTACAGAACATTTCAATTCTTGAATGACTTGAGTGGTTATTTCACTAACAGCTAATCCTCCTGCGGTGCGATAGCGTGCTGCTCGCAACACTACTAAATCGAACGATGCAGCTTTAGTCACAATTGCTTTAGCGACACGATCGCTGACAAGCGTTTCAATTTTCGTATCGCTCGAAAACTTATTTCGAGTTACGATCTCGTCTAGCTGAGACTCAAACAAAGCAATTTGTTCTGAAGGCGTTCTTGGTGCGATCGCATGTAATAACATTAGGTTAGCCTGATTGGCATCGGCTAAAATTTGGGCAAAGCGCACCATCCCGATCGTTTTTGGAGTTAAATCTTTAACAGGAACGAGAATGTTGCGAAACTCTTTCGGACTAATTAAAAGACGAGTAACGGCGATGGGACAGTGAGAAGACCAAAAAACGCTGTCGATTATACTGCCAAACAAACGAGCGCGTAAACCCGTATTTTGACTCCAACCCATGATTACCAAACTAGCGTTTTGCTCTCGACTAGCTCGACTAATACCCAAAGCTATATCATCATCAATTCGCAGCGATGGTTGCACCTCTACTTCAAACTTTTCGGCGATCGCTACAGCCTTTCGTAACCGTCTTTGATTGCGCTTGAGTGTAACTGCCAAATGCGGATCGTCCATCTGAGTACGAGCTTTGGCGATCGCAAGCGGTACTATTCTTCCCGATTCATGATGAGCTAACAAAGCTGCCATTTCCATTAAAAACTGCTGAGTTTTAGGATTGTAAATTGGGACAATCACTGTAAAAGGATAAGATGACGGCTTGTAAATTTCTTCTTCTTCGTTATCCCACCAAGTAGATAAACCTTCTTCTAGGTTTGTTTGAGGAACGGTGATTAAATTAGCAAAGCGCGAGGTAATTAAAGGACCCAGAATAGAAGTTACTACCATCAGAACGATGACGCTGTTTAAAACATCCTCGCCAATCAATCGTTCACCAGCCCCATTTAAAGTTTGATAGCCAACCAAGGTGGCTGCTAAAGTTGCTGCTACCTGAGGAAGCGATAA
>CAZJTL010000159.1:10317-12447 GCA_964548905.1 uncultured bacterium
TCAGCATTTCTTGCAGATTGTAACGGTAAGCCAGTTGTGCAAAAAGGGCAGCGAAAAATTTGCTACCGATTAATCCTAGGACGATCGCGGCGGTTAAACCAAAAGCACTTAGGGTTTTAATAAAGGCTGGTAAATTGACTAGCAATCCCATATCTACGAAAAAACAGGGAATAAACAGCACGCTGCCAACAAACTCTACTTTTTCTCTAACTGGACTTCTTCCCAAAACATCATTGACTGCCAAACCAGCCAAAAATGCACCAACAATCTTTTCTACTCCGATCGCCTGCGCCCCCACAGATGCTACAAATAAAGCGATCAGAATAAACAAAAACTGATTGCCCTCGGCATCTCCAGAACGACGAAAAAATTCTTTGCCCGCCCAGTCAAAACCAAACAACACAACTGCTGAATAAATTGCTAGTCCGATCAGCAAAGCAGCTAAACTGAAGGCGGTAAATTCTCCTACATGAATGCCAACACAGACGGCTAATACTAATAAAGCTGCCGTATCAGTAAAAATTGTCGCACCGATGGTAACGGTTACTGCTTCGTTTGTCACCACGCCGAGACGACTGACAATGGGATAGGCTAAGAGTGTATGGGAAGCCAGTAGAGAACCGATCAAAACCGAAGCATTCCAGCCAAAATCAAACAAACGCCCGATTAAGATTCCCGTAATCATCGGCACGATAAAGGTCAAAAAGCCAAATCCCATCGATCGATTTTTGGTTTGGCGGAATTGCTTGAGATCGATTTCTAAACCTGCCACGAACATCAGATAAACTTTGCCAATCTCCGAGAGCAGTTTCATTGTTTCTGTGTCGGAGTTTAACAATTTCAGTCCGCTCTGACCAAGGATAACACCTGCAACCAACAAACCAACTAATCCAGGCAAGCGCAGCTTTTCAAAAAGCGGCGGTACGGTCAAAATGACCATTAACAGGATTGTAAAAGTAACGATCGGGTTCTCGGCAAGCAAGATGATAACCTCTTGATGATTGACACTCCTCAGTCATTTTAGGCTATGACTGCAAAGCTATGTCCCATCTTAGACAATTAGTAACCCAAATTCCTTTTTGCTCCCTGCTTCCTAATTTTGCTATGAACTATGAACTATGAACCATCAACCATGAGCATCTTCAATTGCGGTATCAATGCCTCAAATGCCCTACCACGATGACTAATTTTACCTTTAAGTTCTGGTGACATCTGAGCAAAGGTTAATCTCATTTCAGGCACATAAAAAATCGGATCGTAACCAAAGCCACCATTGCCAAGAGGTCGATCTACAATTTCCCCTGGGCAAATTCCTTCGGTTTGCAGAACGATCGCACCATCAGCAGAGGCGATCGCTACCGCACAAACAAATTTTGCTTGTCGATTTTCTTTGCCTTCTAATTCCCTCAGCAATCTAGCAATGCGATCGCGATCGCTAGAACCATAACGAGCAGAATATAAACCAGGAGAGCCATTGAGAGCATCTACTGCCAAACCAGAATCGTCAGCGATCGCCCATTCTCCTAATGCTTTTGCTACTTGTGAGGCTTTCAGACAAGCATTCTCAATAAAAGTCGTACCAGTTTCTTCTATTTCTAATTCTTTTGGTTTTAACTGCAATTCCCAGTCTAAACCTACTAAATATTCTTGCATCTCCCGTAATTTACCAGGATTGCTAGTAGCAACAACTAACTTTTTCAAACCAGCTCAAGAAATAAATAGACAAAAAAACCATAGCACAGACTCGATATTTCTAGCATTTTTCTGTGTATATTGACCGATCGCTAAATAAATACTGTTCTACTTGAGCATATTGATTTTTGTCTCGAAAAACGCGATAACGGCTATCAAAACCTTCACAAACATCATTTTGATGGGAGACAACAATAACCCTTCCTCCCTGCAAAATATCTTCGCTCAGTCGCTTGAGTTCATTAACCATTAGAGGACGTTTTTCATCATCAAGTGTCCCAAAACCTTCGTCAATCACTAGACTGTCTACAGTACGTCCACCGTAAATTGATTGACCAATAGCTACTGCTAAACTAACAGCAACGATAAATTTTTCGCCACTACTTAGAGGATGTCTGAAAAGCGATCGACTATGCTAATCGTCTCAGCATAATCCGA
>CAZJTL010000160.1:0-12303 GCA_964548905.1 uncultured bacterium
TATAAAGCGAGTTTAGGCTTTGTTTGGGGTTGATTTTTGTTTAAGTACCGTTAGTAAGATCGTTTTCAAAACCTAGTAACGGTGAATTTTGAAAATCAAAATGATTATTTAATAATAAATTTTCTTCCAACATAAATTAAATTGTTAGTAATGTCACTAGCAATTTAACAATCAAGATATTTATGTTATAATGACCTAGATCACTAAAACATGTGACTTCGATCGACAAAGTTAGCTGCACTAGCTTGTCATTTTCTATATTTAATTAACTTTATAACTTAACTCGAACGATTAAAAAAAACCTTATTCATAAAAAAAATAATCTAAAAACTCTATTGTTTCCGATTCTTAAATACTGGATTCAACAACTTAAAAATCCCTCTGTTGAGATAATTTTTGTGTAAGTTCTAACTATAATTTATCGGCGATCGACAGCAGCACGATAAATTTTTTCGTTAGCTTGGAGAGATTTAAAGAAATCGACAACTGGACGGGGATAATCTACTCCTAAAATTACACCATATCGTTTTTTTTCCTCAGCAGTTAGCTTCCAGGGTTCGTGGATTTTGTCTCCTGGTAAGGAAGCAAGTTCGGGCAACCAATGTCTGAGATAATTTCCTTGAGGGTCATAATCCTTCGACTGCTTCATAATATTAAAGTAACGAAAACCTCGCGCATCGTTACCGACTCCAGCATTATAATTCCAGTTTCCCCAATTGCTACAGACATCGTAATCAATTAACAACGATTCAAACCATTCACACCCCATTTGCCAATTGATACCCAAATTCTTTGTCAGGAAGCTAGCTACATTTTGTCTACCACGATTAGACATATATCCTGTTGCAGCTATTTCGCGCATGTTAGCATCGACTAAAGGATAACCAGTTTTGCCTTCTTGCCAAAGTCTAAACCTCTCCCAATCTTGTTGCCAAGGAAGATCTAGTCCTTGCAAACCAGAGAGATAAAAGATTTTATTACCGTGTTTGGCACAGATAAAACGAAAAAAGTCGCGCCATAGTAATTCAAAAACCAGCCAATAGGTAGAATCGTTTTTTTCTCTTGCTGCTTCGTATTCTCGAACTTGTTCGTAAATATAACGGGGAGAAAGACAACCTAAAGCCAACCAAGCAGAAAACTTTGAGGAATAATCTGCTCCCAACATACCATTTCTAGTCTGTTTATATTCTTGAAGACAGTTTTTTTGCCAAAAGTAGTCTTTTAATCTGGTAACACCTATTGTTTCCCCACCTTGATATGTGAGTACGGCGCGATCGTCAAAGACGGGTTTTTCCAATCCCAATTCTTCTATGGAAGGTATCTGTCCAACTTCTACCTCTGGTAAGCTAGGTAATTGCGTAGGAGTTGGTAAAGTCGGTTTAATGGTGGAGTTGGCTTCTACTTTCTTGCAAAAATTGGTAAATAGTTCTGGTATTTGATTAATTGGAAAAGGCAAATCTTCTGGAAAGTAGAGAGTAATTCCCCAAAAGCTTCGCATTTTGATGCCAAGTTTTTCTAGAGATTGGTTGAGTTTTTTCTCGATCGCTGTTTCTTCTGAAGTAACTTCTTTTTGAAAGTAAACTGCATCGACGTTTAATTCTTGAGCAAGTTCGGGAATAACTTTTTCTGCTAAACCTCGACGTATAAGAAGGTTGCTACCTAATTTTTGAAGAGAATTACGCAAATCGCCAACGCTTTCGAGAAGAAATTGTGCGCGGTACTTTCCTGTCTTTGGAAAACCAAGGGAAGTAGTCCCGAATTGCCGATCGTCAAAGCAGTAAAAAGGTATAATTTGAGCCTTGTCTACTAATGCAGAATATATTGGTTCGTGGTCGAGGAGGCGCAAATCGTTACGATACCAGATTAAAATTTTTGCTTGGCTCATTATTCTTATAAACTATTATATATTTTTAATCATTAGATCTTTTCACATTTGCCACTGGGGATGATTCCTCTTGGGAAGGATTTTTTTGAGATTGTTCTAAACTACGTATAAACGAAGCTAAAAAAAATTTTTTAGATGATTTAATTTTTAGCCTAAACTCTGATTCAGCGCTTGACGCATTACCTCTACAGGAACATCCTCTCTTTGCAACCAAATTTTTAAAGCTGCTACACCTTGTTGCAGGAGCATTTCTAAACCATCGATCGCGATCGCGCCTTGTTCTTTTGCCTGGATGAGAAATTTAGTAGGATTGGGAGTATAAATGAGATCGTAGGCGATCGCGCCTGGAGTTAATTGGGAAATTAAATCTACTGCGATCGGAGATTCATCAACATGAGGATGCATTCCAATTGGGGTAGTGTTGATCAATAACTCAGTTGAGGAAATCAAATCCGATAGCTTTTCCCAGGTAAAAACTTTTATAGAAGCTTTAAGCTGAGTATTTTGCCAACTTTGAAGAAATTGGTCTAATTTATGGCGATCGCGTCCAACAACGGCAATTTCAGGACAACTCAACTCAGCTAAACCAACTACAACTGCTCTAGCTGCACCACCATTTCCTAAAATTACTGGTTTAATCTGACTCCAATCTCGATCGAAATTTTGTAAAGGCGCAATAAAACCCAAAACATCAGTATTAGTACCGCACCATCCTATTGATGTTTTCCAGACAGTATTTACTGCACCGATTGCCTGTGCTTGTCGAGATATTTGTGATAGCAGAGGCATAATTGCCTGTTTGTGAGGTATGGTGATGCTGAAACCGTTTAAACCGATCGCTTCAAATCCAGCAAGTACCGTTTTTAAATCTTGTTTTTGAACGGGAAAAGGTACGTATACGTAATCTAACCCCAATTGCGCGATCGCCGCATTGTGCATTACTGGCGATAGAGAATGTTCGACGGGATCGCCAATTATTCCTAATAACTTAGTCTTTCCTGTAATTAGAGACATTCCTTATTTAAGCAATTCAAAATTAGAAAACCTAGACTTTGTAGTCATCTTAGACTTTAACTCAATACAATTTAAAAGCGTAACAGCTTAAACAACACAAAAATAACAATTATGTTTTCAAAATAAAACACTATTTATATTGTCATTCAAATTGCACTCTCGTTAGTTATTGCGCTTTAAAATCTAAATTAACTAAGTCTATTTTCTCAACTCAAAAGAAAATGCATAAGACAGATCGGGATCACAGCACAGCTTGGGTAGTGCAGACTTGGATCTCTTTTATTCTTTCTATTTCTGCTACTTCTATAGGTATTATCCAACTACCCGTTGATAATTGGATCAAAAGCTTTATGGGAATGGGGTTAGCTTTTTCTGTGGGTTCTACTATTAGTCTTACGAAAACTCAACGAGACTTACACGAATCGAAAAAGCTAACTGCAATGATTGAAGAAGCTAAAGTAGAGAAAATTTTAGCCGAGCATAATGGTTTGCATTAGGGATTAGGGATTAGGGATTAGAAAAAGTATGAAGTAGGGAGTAGGAAGTAAAGACAATTCGCAATTCGCCCGTGCAGTAGCGCGGGTTCGCCAGAAGCAATTAAAAAAACTTCAGACTTTAGACTTTAGACTTTAGACTTTAAAAACTCCTGACTCCTGCCTTCTGCTCCCTGCTCCCTGCTCCCTATTTCCCCATACCAAGCTGTTGAGCTTTCTGATACACTTTACCTTCAGTAAGTAAAGAGGGTGCAATGATTACTTCTACTTGCTGCATTTCCTTAAGATTTGTGGCTCCAAGTGTACCCATACTAGTTTTTAATGCACCTAGTAAGTTATGAGTACCATCATCTAACTTAGCGGGACCGGTGAGAATCTCTTGAATTGTACCAGTCTTACCAACATTAATGCGAGTACCACGAGGCAATACTGGGCTAGGTGTTGCCATACCCCAATGGAAACCTCTTCCAGGTGCTTCAGCAGCTCTGGCGATCGGCGAACCAATCATTACCGCATCAGCACCACAAGCAATACACTTGCAAATATCGCCACCAGTGACGATCCCGCCGTCAGAAATTACGGGTACGTATTTGCCTGTTTCTTTAAAATAATCGTCGCGAGCGGCTGCACAGTCTGCGGTAGCGGTTGCTTGAGGTACACCTACTCCTAATACACCACGAGAGGTACAAGCAGCACCAGGACCAATTCCTACTAAAACCGCAGCAGCACCAGCTTTGATTAAATTGAGAGTCACTTCATAAGTAACGCAATTACCCAAAACTACAGGCATTGGCATCTCTTGGCAAAATCGAGCTAAATCCAAGGGAGTGACTGATTCAGGAGAAAGATGAGCAGTAGAAACTACGGTTGCTTGCACAAAGACAATATCGGCACCAGCATCCGCTACTGTTTTCCCGAATTGAGCAGCACCAGCAGGTGTTAAACTAACTGCGGCAATACCACCTTTTACCTTTATTTCAGCAATTCTTTTGGAAATTAGTTCTGGTTTAACAGATTCTGAATATAGCTCCTGCATCAAACCAACAAACTCAGTTTTGCCAACCGAGGCAATACGGTCTAAGATGGGTTCTGGATCGGCATAACGAGTTTGAATGCCTTCTAGATTGACTACTCCCATCGCTCCTAGTTCTGAGAGCAAAACTGCCATCTTGACATCAACCACGCTATCCATAGCACTAGCAATAATAGGAATTTCTCTTTCAATTCCACCGATTTGCCAGCGAGTATCTGCTAAGTTTGGGTCTAAAGTTCGCGCTCCAGGGACGAGCGCGATTTCGTCAATTCCATAGGCTCTGCGAGCCGTTTTCCCCTTGCCGATTGATATTTCCACGCTAAATCTAAATTTGTTCCCAAAGTATTAGCTTAGGCTATCAAATTTTGGCATGAATTGGAACTATGTGATTAAAAGGGATTAGGGGCTAGGGAAGTCTGAAGTCTGAAGTAAGCAAGAAGTCGATTGTGCGATATGTTAAGTAGTGGTGGCGTTTGCTTGAAAATTATATGGTTGTTAAAACTCCGAATTGGGTTAAACACGCGGTTTTCTATCAAATTTTTCCCGATCGCTTTGCTAAGAGTACACAAGCTCATTCTGGTTTGATTAGAGCGGATAATCTAGAGCCTTGGGAAGCTAATCCTACCTATCAAGGCTACAAAGGTGGAGATTTATGGGGCATTATTGAGCAACTGGATTATTTGCAAGACTTAGGTATCAATGCTATCTACCTGACTCCTATCTTTCAATCTACTTCCAATCATCGCTATCACACCCACGACTATTATCAAGTCGATCCGATGTTGGGGGGAAATTTTGCTTTAGATGCCTTAATTGAAGCAGTCCATCAAAGAAATATGAAAATCATTCTCGATGGAGTCTTCAATCACGTTGGTCGAGGCTTTTTTTTCTTCAATGATATTCTTGAACATGGGCCCCATTCTCCTTGGTTAAATTGGTTCAAAGTTGAAGATTGGCCCCTTTCTGCTTACGATGGTAGCAAACCTGCTAACTATCTAGGTTGGGCAGATAATCGCGCCTTACCTCAACTCAATCACGAACATCCTCAAGTGCGCGAGTATATTATGCAGGTAGGGGAATATTGGATTAAGCAAGGAATTGATGGGTGGCGTTTAGATGTGCCATTTGAGATTAAAGAACCTGGTTTTTGGCAAGAATTTCGCGATCGCATCAAAGCTATTAATTCAGAAGCCTATATTGTCGGAGAAGTATGGCACGATGCCAGTCAATGGTTGGATGGTACCCAGTTTGACGCAGTGATGAATTATTTATTTTCCGCACCGACGATCGCTTTTACCGCAGGCGATCGCGTGTTGATGGAACATGTGGAAAGTCCTTCCTATGCTCCCTATCCTGCTTTATCTGCTCAAGAATATGCCAGCAAGATTCAAGATTTACTATCTCTTTACGACTGGGAAATTCAACTAGCTCAATACAATCTTCTCGATAGTCACGACACAGCTAGAGTATTAACTCTTACTGGAGAAGATGGAAAAAGTGTCGAACTATGTACCTTGCTAATGCTTACCTTTCCTGGCGCTCCTAGTATTTATTATGGCAATGAAATTGGTTTACCAGGTGGGTTAGATCCAGATTGTCGTCGCAGCTTTCCTGCCGAATCAGATTGGGATGATAGTGTTTTAAAATATCACAAACAATTGATTGCCATCAGACATCAATATACAGCTTTGCGTACTGGCGCTTACGAACTTGTTTACGCCGATGAAACTGTTTATGTTTTCGCCAGGATTTTAGGAAGTGAAGAATTGCTGATTGCAGTCAATATCGATATTATTTCCACTCAAGTTAGTTTTCCAGTTAACAAACTCCAATCTCGCCCAAGTAAAGTTTTATACGGCGAGGGTCAAATTACCTGGAGCGATCGCCAAGGAGAGAGTTATTTAGAATTAAACTTAGCTCCTCGTAGTGGTTTGATTATTTCCAATAGTTAATTGTTCATGGTTCATGGTTCATTGCTCTAGGAAGGCAGGAGGCAGGAGGCAGGAGGAAACAGCCGTTTTTTACTTGCTACTTGCTCGGAGGCGGAGTGTCTCCGACTCCGCACTTGCTACTCGCTACTTGTCTCCCCCTACACCCCACACCCTAACCCCTAACCCCTAACCCCTAAATGATCGAAATTGACTATCGTTTTCCCCCTAATATTGATGCCGAAAAGCAAGCCAAAGTAATTGCTATTGGACAAACGGCGGGTACTTGGGATGCGCGTTTTGCTCATCGAGAAGCTGCTTTGAGAAAGCATTTAGCTGAAGTTGCGAAGATCGATCGCGACGATCGCGGCTATGGTATTGCAACTATTCGCTTTCCTGAAATTAATCTGGAAAATGACATTCCTAGTCTTTTAACTGCCATTTTTGGTAAATATTCAATGGCTGGTGCAGCTAAAGTGATTGAGGTGCGTCTTCCCGATAGTTATGGTAGCTTGCCTAAATTTGGCATAAAGGGGATTAGAGAACAATTGGGAGTTAGCGATCGCCCTTTGATTATGGCAATTTTTAAACCAGCTTTAGGACTCTCAGCCGCAGATCATGCTCAAATTTTAGAGCAAGTTGCTTATGCAGGTTTGGATATCATCAAAGATGATGAGATTATGGGCGATCTCGACACAGCACCTACTCTCAAGCGTCTTGAAGCCTGTCGGCAAGTAATTGAAGCAGTCAAAGCTCAAACTGGACGCACTGTTTTATATGCAGTTAATGTCACGGGTAGAGCAGATCAGTTAATTGCTAAAGCACGTTTGTTAGTCAAAGAAGGAGCAAATGCTTTACTATTAAACGTCTTGACTTACGGATATTCGGTTTTAGAAGCTTTGGCAGCCGATCCAGAGATAAATGTTCCTATTTTCGCCCATCCAGCCTTAGCAGGGGCATTATCTGCGTCTGAGGATATTGGTTTAGCTTATTCGGTAGTCTTGGGAACTTTAATGGCTCATGCTGGTGCTGATGCTGTTCTGTATCCTGCTCATTATGGAAGCTTGCCTTTCGATCCAGAGGAAGAAAGTAAAATCAAAGATATTTTGCGATCGCGCCAGGTTTTCCCCGTTCCTTCTGCTGGTATTCATCCTGGTATCGTTCCCAAAGCTTTGGCAGACTATGGCAATGATGTCATTCTCAATGCTGGTACGGGAATTATGGATCATCCAGAAAATCCAGCCGCAGGTGTGAGGGCATTTTTTGAAGCTTTAGAGAGAGTTAAGCACAATCTTGATTTTGAGTTAGAAAGTTTACCAGAAGGTGCATTGCGTCAGGCGATCGAGAAATGGGGGAGGGGTTAGGGGTAGCCCTGTCAAGGTGAGAAAAAGTAGGAAAATGAGGAGCTAGCTTTGTGATTCGAGAACACAAATCAATGCCGTGGTCGGCATTAGAACCGTTGCAACAAGTTGGTTATTTAGAAACAGGAGGGCTACCCCTAATCCCTAGCCCCTCGCTTTGGGATAACTTACCACTACCCCATAAGCTTCAGGATCGAGATAGCGAGTGGCGGCGGCTTGTAAAGCTTCTGGTTGAACGGCTTGAATGTAAGCAGGATAATTAATAGCTGGTTCTAGAGTACCTAACTGAGAATAATAATAACCGTAGAGATCGGCACGATCGCTTGGTCTTTCGTTAGCAAAAATAAAACGATTGGCTACTTTGGTCCGAATTCTTTCTAAGTCGCGATCGGAAATTAATTCAGTTTGCAGTTTGCGAATATGTTGCGCGATCGCTGCTTCTACTTCTTCTAAATTTTCTGCGGGTAATTGTGCGGAAATATAAAACGCGCCTTGGAGTGTTTGCGTCATATTACTAGCACCAATTTGAGTTACTAGTCCTCTTTCTTCACGTAAATCTCGATACAAGCGCGATACTTTACCTTGTCCCAAAATGGAAGTAAGCACATCTAGGGCATAATTATCTGAGAGAGCCCTCAATCCTGGTACACGCCAAAACATAACTAGTCTTGCTTGCTGAAGACTTTCATCTACATATTCTCGACGCACAATTTCCCTAAAAGCAGGTTCGATCGCATAAGTATCTGGACTATTCACAATCGATTGGGGAGTTTTAGCGATTTGCCGATCTTCAAATGCTCGATTAACAATGGTAATTAACTCTTCAACAGGTAAGTTACCAACTACCGCAGCAGTAATCGATCGCGGTTGATACCAATGTGCATGAAAATCTCTCATTTGCTCTGCTCTCACCTGTTCGATGACTGAAGCGGGACCGAGTACGCGACGGCGATAGGGTAAGGTTTCAAAGCAAGTTTCCATGGCACGATAAAAAGTGCGACGATTAGGATTATCATCCGATCGCCGAATTTCTTCTAAAACTACCAATCTTTCTCTCTCGAAGGCATCATCAGGAATGGAGGGATTGAGTACTACATCAAGCTGTAAGGGGGCTAGTTCGGCAAAGTCCCCAGGCGCAGTAGTTATATAGTAGTGAGTGTAGTCTTGACTGGTAGCAGCATTAGTAACAGCACCTCTCTCTTCAATCAGACGTTCAAATTCGCCCATTTTTAAGCTAGGAGTACCTTTAAAGACCATATGCTCTAAAAAATGAGCCATGCCGTTGATATCATCAGTTTCTTTAACCGAACCAACATTGAGCCAAACATTGAGATTAATTGCATCTACAGGCATTTGTTCGGCAATAATGGTTAAACCGTTAGTTAATTTATGAATGGAAGGAGCGTTGAGAGGAGGATTTGTAATAATTGATGTCATTGATATTTATAAAGTTAAGATTATCTCTTTCTATCTTAAACAGATTCGCCTGGGCTTGGATTTTTAAGCTAAACTTGCTATAATTGTAGAACAAAAGTACTAATTGCCACGGAATAAAAATTATGGCGTAGAATAGCTAGTCGATTCTGTTAAAGCTTTCTTAGCAATTAGCCATTAGCAAGCTTGCAATGAACCATGAACCATGAACCATGAACTAGGAAATATTTTATGGGGTTGATACCCTAAAAAAATATCTTTTCAAATTGCTTTAAAGTCGTCTTGAGAGCTTTTGTGTTAAAATTTTTGAGTATTTTGCTATAAAAAAGCCGTGATGCGGCTTCAAGCCATTATCGGAGAATTTGCATGACTAGCAGTTACGGTGCCGATCAAATTAAAGTCCTCGAAGGCATTGAACACGTAAGGATGCGTCCAGGGATGTACATTGGTTCGACAGGACCAAGGGGACTACATCATCTGGTGTACGAAGTAGTAGATAACTCGATTGATGAGGCACTAGCTGGATATTGCACAGACATAGTTATAGATATTAACGCCAATGGTTCTGTCACCGTTACAGATGACGGACGGGGTATCCCTACAGATATCCACTCAAAAACTGGAAAATCAGCGCTAGAGACAGTAATGACCAAATTAGGTGCTGGTGGGAAATTTGGCGATGGTGGTTATAAAGTTTCAGGAGGATTGCACGGTGTTGGTATTTCCGTTGTTAATGCTTTATCTGAATTTGTAGAAGTTACAGTTTGGCGAGAACATAAAATTCACCATCAGCGCTATGAGAGGGGAGTACCTGTAACAGAGTTAGAAGTTGAACCAAGTAAAGAAAAAAACGGACGCACGGGAACATCTGTTACTTTTATGCCAGATACCACCATTTTTACAGGTGGGATCGAGTTTGACTATGCTACTTTAGCTGGACGCTTGCGTGAATTAGCTTACCTCAATGCAGGAGTGAAAATTACTTTTGGCGATCGCCGTCCCGAAGAACCACACATAGAAACATATATCTATGAAGGTGGTATTCGCGAATATGTCGCCTACATGACGGCGGAAAAAGAACCACTCCACAAAGATATTATTTACGTCTCCAGAGAAAAAAACAACGTCCAAGTAGAAGTAGCTTTGCAGTGGTGCGTTGATGCTTACAGCGATAACCTACTCGGTTTTGCTAACAACATTCGGACTATTGACGGCGGTACTCACTTAGAAGGATTGAAAGCAGTATTAACGCGGACAATGAATAATTTTGCCCGCAAACGCAACAAAATCAAAGAAAATGAAGCCAATCTTGCAGGTGAAAACGTTCGTGAAGGCTTAACGGGCGTTATTTCTGTCAAAGTACCCAACCCAGAATTTGAAGGGCAAACTAAAACCAAATTAGGCAATACTGAGGTAAGGGGTGTAGTTGACTCTTTGGTTAACGAAGTATTGAGTGAATACTTAGAATTTAACCTTAATGTCGGCGACTCGATTATTGAGAAAGCAATTCAAGCTTTCAAAGCCGCAGAAGCAGCCCGTCGCGCCCGTGAGTTGGTACGTCGCAAGTCGGTTTTAGAATCTTCACCTTTACCAGGAAAATTAGCCGATTGTAGTTCTAGAGATCCCGCAGAGTCTGAAATCTATATCGTGGAAGGCGATTCCGCAGGTGGTTGTCACATTGGCACTACACTTGTAGCATTAACTGATGGTCGCTCTCTTAGTTTAGAACAGATAGTTGCCGAACAAGAACAAGGGCAAGAACATTTTTGCTACACCATGAAGCAGGATGGCAAGGTAGGGATAGAGCGTATCATTAACGCCAGAATGACCAAAAAAAATGCTGAAGTGGTCAAGTTGACCTTAGATAATGGAGAAGAAATTATCTGTACGCCCGATCACCCTTATATGTTGAGAGATGGAACATATAAGCCAGCAGGATTGTTAACTCCACAAGATTCATTAATGCCACTTCATCGTCAAATTTCGTCAAAAAATGAACGAGGTAGTGGACTTGATGGTTATGAGATGGTTTGGAGTTCCGAATCTGAATATAGTAAATCTATTGCAGTACTCAAACAGATTGAAATCGATCGAGGTTGTTTGGATTTAGACGCTTATCTAAATTATCGCCTCCAAACGAAAGACAAGTCTCTATTGCGTTTTGATACTTTCTGCGATCGCTATTTTGAAGGAGATGAAGCAAAAGCACGCGAAGCTGTTGCTAATTACAATCACCGTATTGTTTCGATCGAACGTCTAGAAGAAAAATACGATGTTTATGACATTGAAGTTCCCAATACTCATAATTTTGCTTTAGCAAGTGGTGTATTCGTTCATAACAGTGCCAAACAAGGACGCGATCGACAATTCCAAGCAATCCTACCCCTCAGAGGTAAAATCCTCAACATTGAAAAAACCGACGATGCCAAAATCTACAAGAATAATGAAATTCAATCATTGATTACGGCATTAGGTTTGGGTATCAAAGGTGAAGAATTTGATGACGCACAATTGCGCTATCATCGTATCATTATTATGACCGACGCTGACGTAGATGGCGCTCACATCAGAACCCTTTTGCTGACGTTCTTCTACCGCTATCAAAGAGAATTAGTCGATCGCGGTTATGTTTATATTGCTTGTCCTCCCCTTTATAAAGTAGAACGAGGACGCAATCATTACTACTGCTACAGCGATCGCGAATTACAACAGAGAATTGCTGAATTTCCTGCTAATGCTAATTATACGATTCAGCGATTTAAAGGTTTGGGGGAAATGATGCCTGCACAGTTGTGGGATACAACCATGAATCCTGAAACGCGGACTCTCAAACAAGTTGAAATTGAAGATGCTGCCGAAGCCGATCGCATGTTTACTGTCTTGATGGGCGATCGCGTTGCACCAAGAAGGGAGTTTATTGAAACACATGCTCCTAAATTAAATCTAGTCGATCTGGATATTTAAATTAAATCGCTACCAAACATTTTGGTAGACAGTGCGGCTAGAGGCAACTCTAGCCTTTATTGTTTTCAAGATATTATTCCCAGTTTTTCTAATGCAGATGTTATCGCAGCAGAACGACTACTAACACCCAATTTTACCTCTGTACAGGACAAAAAATAGACTCAGAACTTGCAAAGCAATACAGAAAAAG